>SYHD01000032.1 GCA_005799265.1 Planctomycetia bacterium
GCCGGCGGCACGAGCCAGCGATTGAAGCCGGGGTCGGCGACGATCCGTTCCTTGTCGAGGATGGAAGCCAAGGGCGCATTCCTGTCGCAGATGGAAGCCGCGGAATGAATTGAAGTACGCGCGGTCAAGCACGTGTTTTTTTCGTTTGTACGGCTTCGTATTGGTCGCTTTCGGCCGCAGCCAACGTTGTCACTACTGGATGATCTGCCGCACTACGTCGCCCCGGCACAGCGGAATCGGCCGGCCTATTGCGTCGTGATACTCCGTATCGGGATGAATTCCCAGACAGTGGAAGATGGTTGCCAGCAGGTCTTGCGGCATCACTCTGCCGTCGCGCGGCAGACCGGCGATGCTGTCGGAGGCGCCATGGACGATACCGCCGCGGATGCCGCCACCCGCCAGCGCCACGGAGAAGACGCGGCCCCAGTGATCGCGGCCCGCCGAGCCGTTGAGCCTGGGCGTGCGGCCGAACTCCGCCATCCACACGACCAGCGTGTCGTCGAGCAGGCCGCGCGCGGACAGGTCTTCCAAGAGGGCGGAGTAGGCGGCGTCCATGATCGGCATCAGCTGTTGCAAGCCGCGCGTGTTTTGGCTATGCGTGTCCCAGTGGCCGTTGTTGACGGCGCCTGGCACGCGCGACCAATTGACGCGTACGAAGGCGACGTCCGCTTCGATCAGGCGGCGCGCCAACAGCATGCTCTGGCCGAACTTGGTGCGGCCATCGCGATCGCGCATGCCGGCCGGCTCTTCGTGGAGATTGAAAGCGCGGCGGGCTCGCGCACCGGCGATGAGGTCGATCGCTTGCTGTTGCTGGGCGTTGAAGTAGCCGAGGTTGCCCGCGCGGGCCATGCCGTCCATCTGCTGATTGACTTGCGTCAAAAGCGAGCGGCGGCCGTCGAAACGCGCAGTCGTGACATCGCTCGGCAATGCCAATCCGTCAATTTGAAAGATCGGCGTGTGCGGTTCACACGTCAACAGCCAGGGATCGGCGGCGCGGCCCAGGAAGCCGGCGTCCTGGCCCGGCCACGTCAGATTGCCGTCGTTCGCCGATTGCTCCGGCAGTGTAATGGCCGAGGAGATGCCGCCACGCCCTGGCACGACGCGTTTGATGAGAGCGCCGAGGCTGGGCCAATCGTTCGGCTTGCCCGGCTTGGCATTCTCGGCGCCGACCGGCTGATGCGGATAGCCCGTCGTCATGTAGTAGCCGCTCGACGAATGCGAACTGTCGTTCGTTACCATCGCACGCAGTACCGCGATTTTGTCCAGATGTTGAGCGGTGCGCGGCATCAATTCGCCGACGAGAATGCCGGGCACGTTCGACTGAATCGGACGCAGATCGCCGCGAACCTCGGCGACCGCGTCGGGCTTTGGATCCCAGGTTTCATGCTGGGGTGGGCCGCCGAGAAAATTCATGACGATGCACGATTTCGCCCGCCCGCCTTTCTCCCCTCTCCCTCTGGAAGAGGGGCCGGGGGTGAGAGCGTGAGCCCGCGCAGCCAGCAACTCCGGCAAAGTCAGTCCGAGCATGCCAAGCCCGCCGACACGCAGCCAGTCGCGGCGCGTGATGCCATCGCAAAGCGGCGTGCCAATTTCCCTGATAGATAGCATAATCATCCCCTTCGGAACGCGGCGAACGCGCATTTGAGAAGATAGCACTTGCAGGCAGTTTGGCGGGTCTGATATAGTTCTAAGCGATCCAGTGTTTATTTGCAATTCAAAACCCTGGTGGATACAAGAACAGATACCCGACGTAGCCCCACCTACCGACGGTTTCGCACTCAATTCGTAGCGTGCAGGTCCGATTGTACCCCGCGGCGGACGCTGCAACTGGTAGGAGAGCATCATGCGCAGTCTTTCTTGTCTGGCGTTCGGCCTTGCGACCCTCACATTCCCTCTATTCGCGCAGGCTCAGGATGGGCGGCTGCCGTTTCAGATTGCCGTCTGCAACGACGGCACCATCAAGGTCATCGACGCCCAGACCGGCAAGGACGTTCCCAGTGTCGTGATGCGAGCAGCCGACAAGCCCGCCGTGGTACGCATCGTCGAGGGGCCGAACTCGATCGTCCGCGAACTTTCGCTCGACAAGAAATCGGGGAACCTCATTCGCGTTCCGTACGCCGGCGACAAGCAGACCGAGATTGAAAAGCAACTGGAAAAAGCCCTCAAGGAATTGGAAGCGCGCCGCAAGGTCGAGGAAGGACATCGTCAACAAGCGGAAAAGGCCCTGGCCGAATTTCGCAAGCAAGCGGAAAACACGCGCATTTTGGCCGAGAAGCAAGGCCAGGAAGCGATCAAGGAACTGCAGAGACTGGCGCGCAAGCAAGAGGAAGAAACGCGCAAGAAGGAGCTGGAAGCGCGTGATCGCACCGAGAAACAGTTGGCCGAGACGCGCAGGGAACTGGAGAAATTCGTGTACGCCCAGGAACAAGAGGCACGCCGAAAAGAAGAGGAAACGCGCAAACGAGATCAAGAATCGCGGAGTCGCCTGGAAAAACAGCTCGACGATGCCCGCAAGGAACTCGAATTCATTGCACGCTTCAAACTGGAAAACGTACGCAAGCAAGAACAAGAAGCCCGCAAGCAAGCCGAAAAGGATGTGGAAGACGCGCGCAACTCCAAGCTGGAACTTTTGATGAAGGAAATCCGCGAGCTGCGCAAGGACAACGACGACCTCAAGAAACGGCTCGATGGCAAGCCGAAGGCGTCCTCGTCGTCATCATCGGACAACCTCTGGCAGCAATTCATGCTCCGGGGCGGCTGGGGCGGCTGGGAGAGGGACAAGAAGACCGGCGCTCCGAAAATTCAATTCGGGCCCGGCGGTCTGAAGATCGAACTGGAAGGCAAGCTCGAAGGCCTGGAACTCAAGGAAATCGAAGACCTCCTCAAGAAACACGGAATCCCGGCGGAGTTGCTCAAGCTGATCGAAAAAAATAGCACCTCCCCCGCTGCCGATCCGAAGCAAGTGGTGCCGAGCGATCTGGATTCTCGGCTTGAACGCATCCTCGAAGAAGCCGAAGCGCTGCGCCGCGAGATTCTGAAGGCGAAGTTGAAATAAGACCTGCATTCTCGAATAACACGAAGAGCACGGGAATTTCCCGTGCATCTTCGTGTTTTTTTGGTAGACTTCACGACGTGACAATCGAAATTGAGGTCCGGCGAGCCATGCGTAACGAATTCACCGCAGTGATTGAACGCGACGGCGATTGGTATATCGCCTATTGCCCAGAAATTCCGGGCGCGAACGGACAGGGGCGGACCATCATCAAATGCCGCGCGAGCCTGGCCGAGGCAATCGCGCTGATCCTGGACGATCGTCGCGAGGACGGTTTGCGCGGCGTGCCGAAGGGCGCCATCCGCGAAACGGTAACAGTCGAATGAAACGTATCGCGTTCATCAAGCACCTGCGCCGACACGGTTGTATCCTCAAACGTGAAGGTCGCGGTCACTCTCTTTGGCTCGATCCTCAGACAGGGCAAAGCGAAGCCGTCCCCCGCCATTCTGAGGTGCCCGATATCCTCGCTCGCAAGATTTGCCGTTGCCTCTCGATTCCGGTACTTGGGAAAGATGGATGATTCCTCGTGCTTCGGCGTGCTTTTTTTGGTAGACTTTAGATGGACTGATCCGGAAGTCGATTCGTAAAGGGGGGATACTGTATGAATCCGACTCAACCGCAACGCGAACTCACGCGCAGGCAACTGCTGCAAATCGGCGGCGTCGGCATGCTCGGACTCGCACTGCCGCAATTGCTGCAAGCGAACGCGCCACGACGCCGCGAAAAATCGTGCATCTTCATCGTCCAGTACGGCGGGGCCAGCCATCACGATAGCTGGGACCTCAAGCCCGACGCTCCTGACGATATTCGCGGCCCCTATAGGCCCATCGCCACCAGCGTACCCGGCACCCAGATCGGCGAGCTGATGCCGAAGCTCGCGAGCCTGGCCCATCGCTATACGCTCATCCGCTCGATGACGCACGCCAATGGCGGGCACGACGGCGGCATGCACATCTGCATGACCGGGCACTCCGCCCCGACCGTCGAGACGCCGTACTTCGGCTCCGTCGTTGCGAAAGTGCGTCCCTCGACCGCGAACATGCCGTCCTACGTTTGGCTGCAAAACTTGGCCGGCGATGTGCAGCCGCGTTATCTGAACGGCGGCTTCCTCGGCGCGTCGTACAGCCCCTTGCGTGTCAGCACTGATATGGACAACCCCGCCGAACCGGGCTTCCGCGTCCGCGCCTTCGACACGCACGCTGACGTTTCGCGCGAACGCATGCGCGAACGCCTGCAACTATTGCAACGCGCCGAGACATCGAATTCTCCCAGCACGCCGTCCGCGACATCCATGCAGATGTTTCAGGAACGGGCGGTCGATCTCTTGACCGGGCCGGAAGCACGCCGCGCATTCGATCTCGCGCACGAAACGACGCCGATGCGTGACCGCTATGGCCGACACGCGCTTGGACAGAACCTACTGATGGCGCGTCGTCTGATCGAAGCGGGCGTCCGGCTCGTCAGCGTCACTGCGTGGGCCGGCCTGCCGCCGGGCGAACGCTTCCGCAACGTGCAAACGTGGGATATGCACGGCGGCGGCGCGGGCCTGGGCAGCATCTTCGGCACCGGCGCGTTCGGCCTCGGCTGGGCGCTCCCCAACGTCGATCAGGCCGTATCCGCCCTGCTCGAAGATCTCGACGTGCGCGGTCTGCTCGACGATACGCTGGTTGTCATGGTCGGCGAGTTCGGCCGCAGCCCGCGTATCGTCAACACGGGCCGCGATCACTGGCCCGCCTGCTATTCCGCGATGCTGGCGGGCGCCGGCATCCGCGGCGGCTACGTGCATGGCTCGTCCGATGCCCAGGGCGCTTACGTGCGCGACGGCGCCGTGCGCCCCGAAGCATTCGGCGCGACGCTGTTCCATGCGCTCGGCATTCCGCCGGAAACGCGTTTGAGCCCCGATGGTTTCACGCGGCCGGCAAGCGTCGGGCAGCCGATCGTGAGTTTGTTTGGATAAGAATGGTCTGAGATGGGCGCAATCGAGTATGATGCATTCAGCGCTACACGGTAAACGAGATTTGGCATGTCGCGACTGAGAACGAAACCAGCCTCGCATTCCAGAGCGGCCCCGCAGGCCGTTCGCGCCGAAGTTGTTGCCTTCGAGAAGCGCGTTTCACAAGACTCGAGGTGGGCGTTGAGTGAAGCGAGTAAATTTCTTGCGGGCGCCGGCGCTGTCCAGGACACGCTGAAGAGAATTGCCAAGCGGCTTGGCGAGCTCGGAATTCCCTACGCCGTTGTCGGGGGAATGGCTCTTTCGGCCCACGGATTCCTGCGCGTCACCGTCGATGTTGATATCCTTGTGACACCGGAGGCGCTCAAAGAGATTCACAATCGGCTGGATGGTCTGGGCTACCTTCCGCCGTTCACCCACAGCAAGAATCTCCGCGACACCGAGACGGGTGTGAAGATTGAGTTTCTGCTCACCGGTGGATTCCCTGGCGACGGCATGCCCAAGCCCGTTGTTTTTCCCGATCCAGCCGCGGTTGCCTTCGAGAAGGATGGCATCCAGTACGTCAATTTGCCGACCTTGCTTGAACTCAAGCTGGCGTCCGGCATTTCCAGCACGGAACGCCTCAAGGATCTTGCCGATGCCCAGGAACTCATGAAGATCCTGAATCTTCCCCAGGCCTTCGCGGACCAGCTAAACCCGTATGTCCGGGAGAAGTACCTGGAACTGTGGCGCGGCGCAAGACCGCCGCGAAAACGATACGTCATGATTTGGAAAAACAACGCCCTTGCCGTTGCCGCGAGGAACTTAAGTGAGATAATTGCCGCTCTCGACACCGCATCATCAACACTCAAGTCCATGCTTGCCGACGGGGTGACGCTAGATCCGCAAGGCAGCACGCCCGACGACTGCGCCTATCTCGTCACAACCGATCCAGACGTTGCCAAGAAATATGACATGCACGATGAAGCAGAAGTTTGGGCTGATGTGAATCAACAAGCGAAGCGTTGAAAACGAGGAGGGGTCTCATGCTTTCAATTCTCGGCGCCGCCAATCGACTCTGTGACGGCGTCTCCCGCCGCGATCTGCTCAAGGTCGGCGCTCTCGCCGTCGGTGGCCTCACGTTCGCCGATCTCCTGCGCCTGCGAGCGACCGGGTCCGCGCCGACGCCGCGCAAGTCGATCATCATGATCTATCTCAACGGCGGCCCCAGCCACATGGATATGTACGATCTCAAGCCGAACGCGCCGGTCGAATATCGCGGCGAGTTCGCGCCGATTCGCACCAACATTCCCGGCATGGACATCTGCGCGCACCTGCCGATGCAGGCTCGCATCGCCGACAAGTTCGCGATCATTCGCAGCATGCGCTTCCAGCAGCAGGGGCACACCTCGCCTGAACTTTACACCGGCTCCCTGCGAGGCAATCGGCCGTCGATCGGCTCGATCGTCGCGAAGCTGCGCCGCGACGCCGGCGTGGTGGGCGAGCTGCCGCCGTTCGTGTCGATGGGGGACGGCAACCACGTTCCCGGCCCCGGCTTTCTCGGCAAGGCGTATGAAACGTATCAACCGGGCGCCCGCGCCAACAATCTCGGCCTCGCCACCGGCGTCACGCGCGAGCAAGTCACCGATCGTCGGCAACTGCTCAATACCTTCGACACGCTGCGCCGCGATCTCGACGACTCCCGCGGCAGTATGCAAGCGATGGACGCCTTCAACAACCAGGCCCTGGAGATGATCACCTCGAATCGTGCCCGGGACGCCTTCGACATCACGCGCGAGCCGCAGCACATCCGCGAGCTTTATGGCCGCGGGACCGATTACCTGCGTGCCCGTCGTCTGGTCGAAGCGGGCGTTCCGGTCGTCACGCTAACGCCCGACAACTATCCGGTGCCGCGCGATTGCAACGGGCAATGGGACCATCACGATCACGTCTTCACGTGCTTGGAAGCTATCCTGCCGGCCTACGATCGCTCGGTCTACGCGCTGTTGAGCGATCTGCACCAGCGCGGGCTCGATCAGGATGTCGCGGTCGTCATTTGGGGCGAGATGGGCCGTACGCCGCGCGTCGGCACACAGCGCGGCACCACCGGCGGGCGCGATCATTGGCCGCAGTCGGGCTTCTGCCTTATTAGTGGCGGCGGCCTGCGCATGGGCCAGGTGATCGGCGCCACCGACGCGCGCGGCGAAAACCCGCACACGCGTGCCTACACCCCGCAGAACGTGCTCGCGACCTTGTACTACGTCCTCGGCATCGACCCGGCGACGACGATCAACGACCACCAGGGTCGGCCGATGTATCTGCTGGATGATCGCGAAAAGGTAGCAGAATTGGTGTAGCGACAAACGCGGCATGCGATTCCAATCGTGTGAATCCCAAGTTCGTTCAATCACACGATTGAAATCGCATGCCACGAATCACTTCCTGGAGGGATTCATGCGTACTTCCACAGCGGCTTGCATACTTGCTCTCGTCATTGCCGTGTCTGGTCTTGCCCAGGAATCTCGTCTCACGCAACCAGATTTCGCCAAGCTCCACCGTGACCTTACCTCCGTCAAGGAACCCTGGCAGTCGATCCCCTGGCAAGTCTCGCTGCTCGAAGCGCGGGCGCAGGCGGCGAAGGAGAACAAGCCGGTCTACATGTTGTGTCGGGCGGGGCATCCCTTGGCCTGTGTCTGAAACAACGGCATCGCCGACCGTGCGTCGGTGTTCCAGGACGCGGAGTTGGTCAAGATCCTCAGCACCAAGTTCGTGCCCGTCGCGGTCGATCAGCATATTCATCGCCAGCGCAAGGACGATGAGGGCGAGCTGTTCGCAAAAGTTCTCAAGCAAGCGGGCCGCGGTCTCGACGGCTACTCGCAGGGCGTCTATCTCTTCACGCCCGACGGCAAGTTGCTTGCCTTCGCTAACACCGCAGACGCGGCCGGCGTAAGACGATTGACGGAGATTGCGCTCAAGAAGTTCGATCCGAAGGCGCCGCCGATCAAGCTCGCTGACCTCAAAGGGCCGCCGGTCCTGCCGCTGCCGCCGGAAGGCGGGCTCGTGCTGGACGTAAGCGCGAAGGTGCTCGGCGGCTACGATCCGGACGACCCGAAGACGAAACGCTATCGCGAATCGATCGGCCGCGACCACCTCTGGCTGCGCAAGGACGAGGCCGCGGCGCTTGCCAAAGGAGTCCTGCCCGCGAGTGTGCAGGATCGCCTGGTGCGCTATCACCTGATCGACAACACGCGCGGCGAGCCGCCGATGTGGCGCATGGATGAGGTCAAGAAGCTGGAGATGACGCTCAAAGACGGCAAACTCACCGGCCGCATTCACCTGGAGACCAAGACCAGCGACCGCGGCTACCACGCGGACCTCTTCGGCGTCATCGAGATGAAAGACGGCAAGGTGACGCGGCTCGATCTCTTGACGAAGGGCGACTTCTGGGGCGAAGGCAACTTCGCGCGCGGAGCGCCGAAGGGGCGCTTCCCGTTCGCGGTCGCTTTTTCGCTTGCCGACGCCGACTGCGCGACAAGCAAAGTTCCCCCACAAGCGGCGCGCGGCAACGTGAAAAACTATTTGAAGTAATCCGCGCGCTCCGAGGTGGATTGTCATCGTGGAACACGATCGCAAATCGCTCTCTAGCTCGGTCATGTCAAGCGTGGCGCCTACTTCAAATTCCGTTGCTGCACTAGAACGCACCGCGCGCACCAACAAAGCAAGCAGACCACGGCCCCATCTACGAGAGCACGCGGGACATGCCCATGAAGAATGACTTGCCGAGCGACACAAGTACGCTGCGCCGCTGGATCTACCACCTCGTCATCGCGATTGCGTTTGCCATTGCCTGCGGCCGTATCGCCTCGGTGCAGCGCGTTTACGAGCCCGCGTTTCATTTCGATCCCAACAAGAAGGACGCCGCGAAGCTCGACACCGAAGGCAAGAAAGGCGATCCGCGCCCCCTATGGCCGGCGGCGCGGCCCGATGCGAACGCGATGTTCGGCTCCAACGACCGAGCACGTTGGGCGACGATTCGCGCGCTGGTGCACGAACACACCTACGTCGTCGGCAAACGCGAGCGGCAAACCGTCGTCCTCTCGGCGGCGGCGCTCTTCAATGTCGGCGATCCAGTGCAGGCCGCGGTGCTTGCCCAGGCGGGTCATGGCGTCCGCACCGACGTGTCCAATCCCAAGAGCCACAACGGCATTATCTTCAAGGAGGGATTCAAGGAACACGGCTTCGCGACCATCGACCGCGTCATGAACCCGGACACGCTCGAATTCTACTCGAGCAAGCCGCCGCTGCTCTCGACGCTGCTCGCCGGCATCTACTGGATTTTCCTTAACGTCTTCGGCTTGAGCTTGATCGACCACACGACCATCGTGGTGCGCGCCATGCTGCTCCTGGTGAACGCGCTTCCCTTCGCCGGCTATTTGTGGCTCCTGACGCAACTCGCGGAACGCTGGGGCAAGACCGACTGGGGCAAGCTGTACGTCGTCATCGCCGGGTCGTTCGCGACCACCGTGAGTCCGTTCTTGATCACATTGCAAAATCACACGCTCGGCACCTTTGCGGTGATGCTGGCGTGGTGGTCGGTGCTGTGCGTTTGGGACAGGATCAGCAAGAACGAATCGCCCGCGTGGACCCATTTCGCGTCGGCGGGATTCTTCGCGTCGTTTGCATTCACGATGGAGATGCCCGCCCTTGCCTTTGCGGCCGCTGTCTGGGTTCTGCTGCTCTGGTGGCGCCCGCGTCAAGCGGTGCTGTTGTTTCTGCCGGGCGCGCTCGTGCCGGCCACGGCGTTCTTCGCCACGAATCACCTTGCGATTGGCAAATGGCGGCCCGTCCAAGCGCAATTCGAGGGCAACCCCTGGTACGAATACGAAGGTAGCCACTGGAGCCCCCCCGCGCCGGGCTACTTCAAACATGGCATCGACTGGACCCGGCGCGGCGGCAGCGCCAATGCCGAAAAATTGCCGCAATACGCCCTGCACGTCCTCGTCGGCCACCACGGGTTGTTCACGCTGACGCCGATCTGGATTCTCGCCGTCGCCGGCATGATTGCGAGCTGCGTCCGTCTCGGATCGCTCTGGCGTCAGGCGCTCTTCAAGGCCCCGACTGATTTCCCCTGGTTCGTGCAGCCGTTGGGCGTGGCGCTGACGGTCGTCGTCGTCGCCTTCTATCTCTACAAGAGCGACAACTACGGCGGCTTTACCAACGGCCTGCGCTGGTTGATGTGGTTGACGCCGATCTGGCTGACGTGCCTCGTGCCGGTCGCGGACTACCTGGCGACGCGCTGCTGGGGCCGCTGGCTCGGCGGAATCTTCCTGGCAGTTTCGGTCTTCTCCGCGAGCTATCAACTCTGGAGCCCGTGGCGGCAGCCGTGGATTTTCGATCTGATGATCGAGATGGGCTGGCCGGGTTACTAGAAAAAACAAAAATCGTGTATCAATCGCGCCGTTGGTCGGAAATAGACAAGTGAAACAAGCAGCGAGCGAGGCAGTGATGTCGACGAGTCCGATGGGAACCCTGGTCCGTTTTTTGCGTAAGCTCGTCCATCTCGACGAACTGTCGGATGGCCAACTGCTCGAGCGCTTCATCGAGGGTCGCGATGAACCCGCCGTGGAAATGCTGGTGCGCCGGCACGGGCCGATGGTGCTGGGAGTTTGTCGCCGCATCCTGCGCGACGCCCATGATGCCGACGACGCGTTTCAAGCCACCTTTTTGGTGCTGGTTCGTAAGGCGGCATCGATCAAGCCCGCGGACATGGTCGGTAATTGGCTCTACGGCGTCGCCTATCAGACGGCGGTGAAGGCGAAAGCGATGACCACCCGAAGAAAAGCCCGCGAAAAGCAACTAGCGGCCATGCTCGAACCGGCGTCAGCCGCCGAGGATCGCTGGTCGGACCTGAAAGCGATGCTCGATCAGGAATTGCACCAACTCCCTGACAAGTATCGCGTCCTCATCGTGCTTTGCGACATCGAGGAAAAAACCCGCCAGGTAGTCGCGCGACAGCTCGGCGTGCCCGAAGGGACCGTTGCCGGCCGACTGGCGCGGGCGCGGGCGATGCTGGCGAAACGACTGACCCGGCACGGCTTCGTTCTGTCAGGCGGCGCCCTAGCGACCTTGCTTACCCAACACGCGGCAGCCGCGGGCATCCCGCCGTCTTTCGCCGCCGCCACCGCTCAGACCGCCGCGACGTTTGCGGCAGGCAATACGGCGGGTCTTGTTTCACCCTATGTAGCAACCCTAGCTGAAGGAGTGTTGAAAGCCATGTTTATCGCGAAATTCAAAACGGCAACCGCGTTATTCCTGTCGCTGGCGATCTTTGCCGTCGGCGTCGTTTCGTTCGCCGGTAACAACGGCGACGGGCAATTCCCGCAGGCCAACGGTCAGCAAAACCAACACAACATTAGTGCGCAGCAAGATCAGCTCAACGCCGTCGCCCAGCAGAACGGCCAGGCGAAGGACGCCGGCAAAAAGGATGGCGACAACCAGAAGGACGACGGCCAGAAACAGGAGAACAACAAGGACGATGGCCAGCAAAACAACAAGGATGACGGCCAGCAAAACAACAAAGACGACGGCCAAAAGCAAGAGAACAACAAGGACGACGGCCAGCAAAACAACAAGGACGACGACAAGAAAATCACGGGCGTTCTCAAGTCAGTCGATTCGGCCAAGAACGTCATCGCCATCTATTTGCCAGGCGAGAAAGCGGACAAGATCCTGAGTGTGCCGCAGAACGTTCCCGTCACCGTCGGCGGCAAGCAAGCAGCAATCACCAATCTCAAGACGGGCATGAACATCGCGGTCCACATGACCAAGGACATGAAAGCGATCACGCGAATTCGCGCGACTGCCGCCCAGTAGCGATCTCACGTCGTCTTCCGTTTTGGTCGGCTCTGCGCAGGGGCGTTCCACGGGTCCTCCGGCCATGCGTGCTTCGGATATTTAATGCGCAACTGCGTGCGAACCTGCTGATACGTGTTCTTCCAGAAGCTCGCCAAATCGTCCGTCACTTGCTGCGGACGCTGACTCGGCGCCAATAAGTGCAACAACACGCGCACTCGACCGGCAGCCAGGCGCGGCGTGTCGTGCCAGCCGAACACCTCTTGGATCTTTACCGCCAAAATCGGCGGCCGACCGACCGCGTACTTGAGCGCAATTCGACTGCCGCTGGGAACTTGCAATCGCTCCGGAGCCTCGCGCTCGATCGCTTGAATTTGCGGCGACGTCAGCTTCGATTGCAAGAGGCCCAACCAATCCGCGCGGCGAACGTCGTCAAACGACCGGCATCCCGCACATGCCCACGGCAGCAACTCGCCGAGCGCGTCGTCGCCGAACGGTGGCAGGTCTAGCTCCGGCATCCACGTACGCAGACAACGCAACCGAAGAAGGAATGAACCCGCCGCCGAATCATCCGCCGGCAGCACGCGCGCCAGGCGCCTGCACGCTGCCTCCGCCAAGACGCGTGCTGCCTCCTCCGATCTCGGCAGTGCGGCGTCGTTCTCCTCGATTAGTAAATCTTCGTAGTACACGCGTTTGCGGGCCAGGACGCGCTCGGTCTTTTCGTCGAAGAACATCTCGATCCTTGACTGAAGCGACTCCGCTGGCAGCCAATCGCGCTGGATCGACGACGCTTGCCGCACGAGCGTCTCCTTCGGATCGGCGTCAACATCGATGCAGAGAAACAACTCCGCGTCCGAGGCCGCGCACCACGGCGCCAGCCGCACGCCGACGCCGCCGGCGACCATGACGCCCTTCGTCGGATCCGCGGTGCGCCGGCGCGCAACGCGATCGGGGAAGGCGCACAACAGAGAGCGGAGGACGGCCTCGTCGGCAGACAGGGATACGGAGAGACCCGGCGGCACGAAGTTCATGTCATCCTTCAGCGAACGCAGAAGTTGATCGCGCGCACGCAGAAGAAAACGCGTGCCGCCTTCGTGCAGCGTGCCCACGGCGAACGACGCGGCGCCGTTCGTCTCGTGCTCCTCCAGGGCGTAAACGCGCTCGAGTACATCGGAACCGCCGTCGCGTCGTTTCCGCGCCGGCGAACCAGTACCGCGCACGAATGGGTCGCGCTCGGACAGGAGCGCCGCCGTCAGTGCGACTCGCGCTCCGTGCCCAAGCCGTTGACCTTCGATCAGCATGCGCGCCAGCCGTGGATGCACCGGCAACCGTGCCATCGATCGGCCCAGCTCGTTGATCGCGCCCTTGTGGACCGCGCCCAATCGGCCAAGCAGTTCCATGGTCTGCGCAATCGCGTCCTCGCGTGGCGGCTCTAGCCAGGGAAACGAACGCACATCGCTCTCGCCGCACGACAAGAGCTGCAACGCCGCTCCTGCCAGATCGACGCGGCTTATCTCCGGCAGCGTCTGAGCCGCGCGCTGTGCATGCGACGCCGCGCTCCAGAGCCGGATGCATACGCCCGGCTGCGTGCGTCCGGCCCGGCCTGCGCGCTGATCGGCGGCATCGCGCGCGATCGGCACAAGTTCCAGGCGATCCATGCCGACGGACGGATCAAACGTCTGCATCCGCGCCAGCCCCGTATCGACAACCGCTGTGATGCCTTCAACCGTGACCGACGTTTCCGCCACGTTCGTCGCCAGCACGACGCGCCGCTGCGCTTGCGGCAACAAGGCGCGATCCTGCTCCTCTGGTGACAGATCGCCATGCAACGGCAGCACGAGTAGGTCGTCGCCAAGGCGCCCTAGCTCACGCGCCGTCTGGCGTATCTCCTGCATGCCGGGCAAAAAGCAAAGAACATCGCCTGGCGTGCGCGGCAACAAGCGTTCGATCGCACGCGCCGCCGCCACCGGCCAGGGCTGTTGCAGCGAGCGCGGCTCGTAGACGATGTCAACGGGATGCAGTCGGCCTTCGCTGGTGATCGTAGCCGTGACGCTCCGCGTGGCGCATTCCTCACGCGGAGCGTGAGGCCTACGGTCGAGATAGGCAGCGACCGTATCCGTCGCCAGCGTCGCCGACATGACGACGATGCGCAGCTCCGGCCTGACCGTCGTTTGCACGAGACGAATCATGCCGAGCGCGAGATCGTTGTCGAGCGAGCGTTCATGAAACTCATCGAAGATGACGATGCCGACCGATTCCAGATACGGATCATCCTGCAACATGCGCAGGAGGATGCCCGGCGTCATGACGACGACGCGCGTGTGCGGTCCGACCTGACGATCGAAGCGGACGTGAAAGCCGATGTCGCCGCCGACGCGCTGTCCGCGCTCCATCGCCATGCGGCGCGCGGCGGCGCGCGCGGCGAGGCGTCTCGGTTCCAGGACCACGATGCGGCCCGGCGTCAGTTTCGCGTCCAAGAGGGCCGGCGGCACGCGCGTCGTCTTGCCCGCTCCCGTCGGCGCGCGCAAAACCACCGACGGCTGCGCGCGCAGCTTCGCGATCAACTCAGGCAAAATCGCTTCGATAGGAAGTGATACGAGCATTTCATCCTCGCCGGCTCTCCCTTATAATACACTCCCCGTGGCAACAGGCGTCTCGCCTGTTGCAAGTTCATGCAGGCGAGACGCCTACACCACGAGGCTTCCGCGATGATTGACAATCCCAACGATCCCAGCCTGCGAAGTTTCATTGACGTTGCGCCCGATTCGCCGTTCCCGATCCAGAATCTCCCATTCGGCGTCTTCCTGCGGCGTGGAACGGCTGTGCCACGCATCGGCGTTGCCATCGGTGACTTCGTCCTTGATCTCCCACAGGCCTCGCTCGATCTCTCGTTCGAGATGTACCCATTGCCGCGCGACGGCATGCTCGAAGAATGGATGGACCTCTGGTTTTTCATGTCGTTTGGGCGTGAAACCTGGCGCGCGGTGCGCCGACGCGTAAGCTACATGCTTCGGCATGATACGCCCACGCTGCGCGACAACGCAGGTCTGCGAGCTCAGGTCTTGATACCCCAGCGCGACGTGGAAATGCTGCTCCCCGTACGCATCCCCAACTACACCGATTTTTATTCATCGCGCGAACACGCCACCAACGTCGGCATCATGCTGCGCGGCCCGCAGAACGCCCTCATGCCCAACTGGACGCACCTGCCCGTCGCCTATCACGGCCGCGCGAGTTCGATCGTCGTCAGCGGCACGGATGTTATTCGCCCGCTCGGCCAGACCAAGGCCGACGACGCCGATTCTCCCACTTTCGGCCCGAGCCGATCTCTCGATTTCGAGCTGGAACTCGGCCTCTTGATTGGCGCCGGCAACGCGCTGGGCGAACCGATCTCCGTTTCGCGTGCCGCCGAGCACGTCTTTGGCCTGGTGTTGGTCAACGACTGGAGCGCGCGCGACATTCAGAA
>SYHD01000340.1 GCA_005799265.1 Planctomycetia bacterium
CGGCAACCGCAAAGTAACCAAGACGTTCCGCGAGAATCAAGTGCAAGCGTTCATGAGCTTGGTCCGAACAGTGTACCCCTGAACCCCGGTGGGCCCCTTTTGGGCGCCGATGTGGGTCCCTTTTGGGCGCCGATTACCAACTTTTCGAGAACAAGTGGGCCAATCGCTTCACCAAGGAAGGCGATGACTGGCAGGCTGCACCTGGAAATTCGTCCGGCTACGCCTGGGCCAACACAGAAGACGGTCGCATCTCTTGGGCGGCGCTCAAGTGTGCGTGGCGGCGGGCGGCTCCGTTGATCTGCCAGAACTGCGACACGCCGACTATCTTGACCAACTTCGGCCTTCGTCCTGTCGGCATGTTCAATCGTTCGGCGAATTTCGTCAGCGCTTGCTCGAAGTGCTGGCGGTCGTTCAGGGATGATTCGGTGAAGGATGTGGCGGGCTGGATGGCGGCGAACCTGGATGGGGAGGTATTGCCCGGTTACGAAATGCTTTGGGGGCGTCGAGTGAAGGGCCAATGACGAACCATCCAGCGCCCAACCCCGTCTCACCCCTGGGGGATAAACGAAGGAGATGCCATGTTCACCGGCATTCCGCTTGGATCAACGCCCCTGGCCCCTTACATTCGGTGCGGCAGCGGATTTCTTCAGCGCAAATGTGGTAAACCAGTTGGCATTCTTCGACTCTCGGTAGACCTTCGAGAGTTCGAGGACGAAATCGCCTGCGTTGAACTTGAACGTGGCGTAAAGCGTGGCTTCGCCGTCGCCAGCGCCTTCTTTCCAGGTCGCCATGCCACGTTCCACTGGCCCCTTTTCTCCGATCCCGGCCCGAAGTAGGTGCAGCGGAGCCTTCTGCACCATCTCGTCCTTTAGACCTCGTGTGGCCCAGGCTTCAACCCAAAAGCCCTTGCCGTCTTTGGTGACGACTAGCCGAGTCAGCAAACGGTTGGGCGCATTCTCAGCAGTCCAGGAACCTTGAATCTTGTTTTCAAATGTGGCCTCGTCGCCAGCAATGCAGTGGTTGCAATTGACGACGAGTGGCGCTGCCACGAGGACGCCGAGCGCAATGAAGGTGATGGTGTTCCGCATGGTTCCTCCCCTTGAATGCCGTCTACTTCTTGTACGTCCGATGTCCGACCGTCTTGCCGGTGTTGAGGTCCACGATCTCCAAGTATTGTCCGGCGCTCTCGTTGCCGAAGACCCGGATGGCATCATTATTGATTACCTCCAGGTTCACCGAGTTGGAATAGCGGAAATGGTCAATGGGACCGAGGCCCTTGAGATCGGTTTTCCACAACTGCTTCTTGTTTTTCAAATCGAAGGCGACCACGGAACACCCCGAACGGCTCGGATAGAAGTCGGCGTACACCAGCACGTCACCGCTCAGAGAAAACACCGAACGGTAATGCCCCTCCCAGGCGACGAGTTCCTTGCCATCCTCCGTCAAGCGAATGGTGATTTCGCCATACTTGTTTTTCTTGCGGACCAGTTCCACCTGATAGGTGTTGGGGAATTTCAGAAACGAGTCGCTGACGCTGGCACGCTCGGCTGCCCAACTCCAGGCCGTAGCGTCGGCGATCTTCTGGTAATCTTGCCCGTGCGCAAGATTCGTGCAAAACAAGGAATGGATGGACCCCAGCAGGAGAAACGAGATTCGCTTCATGATCGCCTCGATGTTCACTTCACCGAAATAGTCACTTCATTTGCGGACACGGTTCCGGTCCAGACATTTTCCAGGCCGAATTGTTTGCCATTCTCTTTGTTGACGAAGCTGACCGTGACCTTGTGCTGCCCCACCTGGGCCACGTTGTCAAGATTGGTCGCCTTGTCGGTGGGAAGATGGAACTTGATCTCTCCCATGAAACGCACGCCACCGGGTTGAATGACCACGAAATCTTTCCCGCCCAGGGCAGCGATGCGTGCTGCTTTTAGCCATTCATAATGCTTGCTCATGAGCAACTTCCCATCGGAGCCGATCCAATTGACCTGGAGGGGACGGTTGCCTACGTAATCACACACAGTAATTGGTTTGTCGCTGACATTCTTCAGGCTGAACCGGACCTGAAATCTGCCGGGGGATTCCAAAAGTTCCGCCCTCGCAACGACGCCGTTGACGGATTTGCCGCCTTGTATCTTTGCCCTCGCTTCGATCAGGGCGGTGAGTTTTTGCTGTTCCGTTTCTTTCTGGAATTGGCTCGGATGTTTCGCCCAATAGACGTTTCGCTCCGGGTCTGGAACCAGCATGTCACCTTTCATCACCACGACCTTGTTTTGCCCTGGGTCTTTGCTGAGGAGCCAAATTCCTTGCTGGCCTGGGACAAAACGAATGTCAGCAGATGTCAACTTCCCCATCGCCTTCTGACCGATATGGACTACCTTCGGCTTGCCGAACGCTGGCGATGCTTTCAAGATTGCTGAAATCTCCACCACCGCCACATCTTGTTTCACGATATGGTCGGATTTATTTGGGCCAAGGGTAAAAAATCCGCCGTCCTGAACTTTCGTCACTTTCCCAACAACGATTAGGTCGGCCTCATCAACCAGGACTTCGAGAGGAACCTCGGCCCAATCTGCAAGGACTGGTGTGGGGACGGCGAAAAGCACCACGAACAACAATTTCCGCATCGTTGACTCCTATTCTTCTGGAACCGCTTATCGTTCAAAGTAGTTCAGGCTGACCGAGACGACTTTTGGCTCGGTCAGCAATACCTGCCGCAAAACGTCCGTGAGTGATTTTCCGTCGCCTCGGAAGCCGCTTACTTCTTGTACGTCCGATGCCCCACTGTCATGCCGGTCTTGAGGTCCACGATCTCCAGGTATTGTCCGGCGCTCTCATTGCCGAAGACCCGGATGGCATCGTTGTTGACGATCTCCAGGTTCACCGAGTTGGAGTAACGGAAATGGGCGATGGGGCCAAGACCCTTGAGGCTCGTCTTCCACAACTGCTTCTTGTTTTTCAAGTCGTAGGCGACCACTGCGCAACCTGTGCTGTTCGGATGAAAGGCAGCGTAAACGAGAATGTCACCTTGCAGGGAAAACACCGAACGATAATGCCCCTCCCAGGCGACGAGTTCCTTGCCGTCATCCAGCAAGCGAATCGTGATCTCGCCGTACTTGTTTTTCTTTCGGATCATTTCCACCTGATAGGTGTTGGGGAATTTCAGAAACGAGTCGCTGACGCTGGCACGTTCGGCTGTCCAGGTCCAGGCCGTAGCATCGGCTATCTTCTGGTAGTCCTGCCCAGAGACAGAAGTGACGAAAGCCAATGAGAAGACGGACGCAACGAGGAAAGTGAGACGGATCATATTGCTCCTATCCCTCGAAGTAGTTCAGGTTGATCGTGGTGACTTTCGGTTCGGTGGAGAGAATTTGCTGAATGACCGCCTCAAGCGATTGGCCTGGACCGATCTGTAAATAGCAACTCGGTCGAAACTCGGAGTTGAACTTTCCGACGAGCGTGCATTGGTATTTCTTGCAAATCTTTTGAATGTCCTCGGCGGTCGTGCCTTTCTCGACATGAAGGCCGAAGGCGTTGGTCTTGTACCCAGCACGAGCATTGGGTGGATTCGGCGGGAAACCTTCAAGGACCGAGTGAACCATGTCGAGACGCCTTGTGCCATCGACGCTTGCACCCACTGGCGCAACCTGCTTCGCACCAGCCTTCTTGAGATCGGGCAGCACCTCCTTGCCTCGGCGAAAAATCTCCTTTGTGGCGACGATCCTTTTTGCGCCGTCAGTTGAACTCAAATCACCGATCAAGTTTTTAATCGGCATTTTCTTTACGTCCTCTTGCCCAATGACTTGCCAGGCAGTTGCCGCCAAGATCAAAGCCGACATGCCGAACCATTTTGCCAGGGTCATGGTGAAATTCCTCGTCGCTTGCGTTCCCGAAGAACAAGACGAATGTTGAGCCGCCACGGATTGCGACGGACAAGCCCGGCACGACTTCAAGAACGATTTACGCTTTTTCTTGTTCGTCAGCTTTGCCTTTCGGCTGATACCCGTCGCATCGCACAATCGGCTGCGGTGGATATTTCGGATAATCGGCGTTCGTGAGGGACAACTCGCACAGTAAGAACCGTGATCTTGCCGTGCAGATTTCTCGCACGTTCTGACACGATTCGCACAAACTCTGGGTCATGGTTTACTCTCTTGCTGCCCACACTCGCACGTCCTCCTCCTCGTCAACCTCGATGTGAATGACATTGGGACGGCAGCACACCGGACAATCCTCGACATACTCTTGCGAGGAGCCAGCCGACAGGTCGATGGGTACGATGATTTCTTCGCCACAGGAATCGCAGATGTAACTGGCCTCGTCTCTCATGGCGTTGTCCCCGGCTCAGGAGGCTTCGGGGCGCTCAACTTCTCCAACGTCGTCTTCTGTTCGGCCAGCATGTTAGTGAGGACCACGATCAACACTTCCAGGGATTCCTTCTCGCCGAGGCCGGAATAGCTCCGAAAATCCTTGCAGATGCCTTCCAACGCAAACCAGAGTTGATCACGAGGTTGCATGGCAATCGTCCCATGTTGGTGGTGATCTCAACCGCCGATACGTTTCACTCGAAAACCCATTCCTTCAAGGACTGCAACCAGCCGTTCTCGCTGATCGCCTTGAATTTCGATTCGACCATCTTTGACCGTGCCTCCAGTGCCGCACTTCTGCTTGAGCGTGGCGGCGAGATCGAGCAGACCCGCTTCATCGAGCGGCAGATCGAAAACGGTCGTCACTCCTTTGCCACGCCGACCCTTGGTTTCCCTGCCGACCTTGATGACGACGGCGCTCGTCGAAATCTCCTTCTTTGCCTTTGTGCCGACCGTTCCTTTAACGACATTCTCCGCAGCAGCTTCCTCTCGTTTGCCGCCTCCGATCAGTCGAGCAGTCAGGCCCACGACCTCACGCTCGATCAGGCTCAATACTTCGGGCGCATCGTCAACGTGCCAGAACTCAACATTCTCGACCCATGCCGGAAACCGTTCTTGCAGCAGCGGCAAGTGTTCGGCCCGCTTCAAAGCGACGATGAAGGCGGCTTGTTCCAGGTCTTCCGATGTCACCTGAATGGGGAACCGTGAAATGGCTTCGGCGTCACGCAGCCGCATTGCCTCAAATGCCTTGATCGCCAGTGCCGAGATCGGGCCGATATTGTTGATGCCTCGCTCCAGAGCAAGTCCCCTGGACGTTGCTTTCCAAGGCAGCCCCATCTTCAATGCGACGGAGTTGAAATAGATTTCGGCAAATCGGCTCCGGTAGTAGTTGCCGGTGCAAAGAAACAGGACCGTTTTTTCGTTGCGATTCGCCATCGAACTCCCTCGGTCAAATGCGTTCCAGCCGTTCGACCGTTCGCTCGTTCTGTACGTTGCCGGTTTTCAGCGTCGAGACTGGCTCGAACATAAGGACCACTGGCTACATCAACTCGTAGAAAGATTCCTCGCCGAGATGCGGGGCAAACTTCTTCACCATCGTCGAAAGATCGCCAGAACCGCCCAACGGAAACCAGTCGTCGATTGATCCCCGAAAGCACCACCGCTCCACGGAAAACCGTCTTCGTTTTTCATCCACAAGGTTGAAACGCATCATCGGCATGTACGTCAAAAAACCCTGCATGGCCGAGGCCAACTTCTCACGGTCGCTGATTCCGAACTTGGATGCCACGGTTTCTTCGAGGAAGCCGCCCTGTTGGTTGGCAACGAATACGATGATGCTGTCGCACTTTGCTTCCACCAGGAAATAGCGCACCTTGGCAAATGTCCGCACGCCTTTTTCGACCGTTTCAATTTCTTCTTTCGTAACCAGCGTCGGCACGATGATTCGCAGGAAGACTTGGGCGTTGTGGTTCTCGTAAATCTCATAGTCAACAGGGATCGACTCTGCCAGCGTCCCCTCGGTCTTCTTGGAAAAGAACCACTTTGGCTTCCCGGTCTTCGTCTTGCTCTCGTGGAGGAAGTAGATGTCGCCTCTGCGGTTGACGTGTTGAATTGGCATGGCAGAAATTCCCAGCGGGAATGGATGCTCTCGTAGGCAATTTTATGGGATCAGGAAGCATCTGCCTTTCGGAATACAACAAGCACGGTCTGACCATCAAATACAATTCCTTGATGAACATCCTCTTCTTGCACGGCTGGCAGTCGGTCCCTGGTGGCGTCAAACCGACGTACCTCAAGGATCAGGGCCACCGGGTCATCAACCCGAAGCTCCCCGACGACGACATGGAGGAAGCCGTCCGCATCACCCAGGCCGAGTTCGACAAGCACCAGCCGCAGGTTGTCGTCGGGTCGAGCCGAGGCGGGGCCGTCGCAATGAACATCAAGAGCGGCGATGCGAAGCTCGTGCTGCTCTGCCCGGCCTGGAAAAAGTACGGGAAGGCCAAGAAGGTGAAGCCCGGCACGGTCATTCTGCACAGTCGAGCCGACGACGTGATCCCGTTTGCCGACAGCGAAGAGTTGGCAAGGAACAGTGGAGCCATGTTGATCGAGGTCGGGAGCGATCACCGGCTGGCCGACCCGGAGCCGTTGGCGGCAATGTTGCGGGAGTGCGAGGGTGTTGAATGAAACCAATGGGCAATCGAAAGGACTGATGACGATGGCAGAACCAAGAGATCCGTGGAATATCCGCCCCGCCAGGAAACGAGCCTCCGTGACCGCCTCCCTCAAGACCGAGGTAGAAACGAAAGCCAGGGATTTGATCGAGAACGTATTGAAGCCCAGGCACGTTCTGCCGCCGCCAAAGGAAAAGCAGGGCAACTACATCATCGACATCGGGGCGAAGTGGTACAGGGGTTACTTCTACTTCTTCACGACCTACGCCTGCCCAAGTCCGAACGCACTCTCGCCCACGTTCGAGTGGATGTTTGCTCGGATGGAACCGCTCCGTGACGGCACGTTTGCGCTCTACGCCATGCGTTACACAGGAAAGGAATGGGTCGGCGTTTTAGACGCTCTTTCGGTGGACGAGTGTATGAACGCCATCCAAGATGATGAGTGGTTTGCGCTGTGAGGAATGACCAATGGACCCCAAGACCGTCGCAAAGCCCAAAGGCAAGTTCGAAGTCGCCATCGCCGAAATCATCGTGAAAATGGGCCTCAAAAAGATGCTGCTCCTTGCCAGCACGCCAGACCATGAACCTGTTGGCGAAGGCGGCGGTAGCGGTCTACGAAGCGGAAGTGGAAATGTCGTCGGTCGTCCACGACCGTAAAGCGAATTCGTCGGCAGACGGTTGAACGAACCGGGATATTTCTCCATGCTTCTCGATGTCTTTGGTGAGGGCGTCACGCACGTCGGCTTCGCTCGCTCGCCAGAGTTTCATTTCCATGACCTGCGATGCCAGCCAAAAACTGCTTTGCGGTTCGCCTTGTTCGTTCAGGACAGCCTCACAAGCATCGAAAAGGGATTCGGTCTTCGGGTTATTTCTCCAGCCGTTTCGATCCTACATTCTCCACCAGCGCCTTGAATACGTCTCGTGGAAAGCCGTAGGGTGCGCCGTCGTGCATCAGCGCCGACATCGGGATTTCTTTGAGGCGGGAGCCGATCTCGAAGGGCGACACATCACCTTTCGCCAACCAGTACGCCGCATGTTTTATCATGTCGTTCATGGACCCCGTAACCGAACGATTCAGCGCCTTGGCAAACTGCACAGTGGCGCTGGCCGGTGCGATGAATCGCTCATAGGCGGCTCCCTGCTCATCGTTTTCCATGGCCTCCCGGATGCTGCTCAATGCCCGTTCGATGAACTGGGTGTCGTTCGTGATGCCCTTGCCGAGCAGGACCGTGGAGTAGAGAGACTTCGTGTTGCTCAGGAGGATGTACTGTGTTCGATCCGCAAGGAACAAGTGCGCTGACCAGTCCACAAGTGGGTTTTCGTCAACGGGCAGTGCAGGTAGAGTCCCAGCCTTGATCTTGGCGTTCAGCTTTTGCGACAGTCGGAAGATCATCGTGTCCTCGCCAATCGGTCACTGTGCTTGATTCGGCACTGCAATGAACGCATCCCCGGCCCGCACGATGATTGGCTGAGGTAAGTCCACCCAGCCGCCTTCACCCACGGTCGCCTTCGCCAACAGTGTGAGGCGCTCGCCCGTGGTTGGGTCGATCTTGAAGACCGACACTTGCCGTCCGGCCTCAATGCCTTCAAGTCGAAACCGGGGAATGATCCGGTCGTCCGCAAACCGGAATGCAAAGTACGGGTCTTCGTAAAGTGTTGTCATTTTGCTGAATCTCGTGCCGCCATCTCTCGTTTCCGTTCCGCAGTGTACTTCCACCACGGCCTCTTCGGCGCTCCTTCCATGTACCGCACGGCGGCAATGAAGGTATCGAGCAGGCACGGGTCGTGACGTTGGCCCGTGATGCGGCACAGGTCGTCATACAACGCAAACGGATCACGGCCCGGCAGGTCGGCGGGCGTCGTGATCCCCAACTGGCGCAGATCGTCAGCGACGGCGGGACCGATGTTCGGGATGTCTTGCAGGCGGGCAAACTTTCGCAATTCCTTGGCCGGTTTTTTTCTCTGTCGAATCATCGTCAGCTTTTCTTTCCGAGACTTCGCCTTGATCGCTGCTTCCCGCTTCAATGCTGAGCTTTGATCGGAATGAATCTCCTGGTGGACCAGCTTGACCGGGCGACGGCTGCGAGTGTACCTGGAGGCCGTCCCAGCATTGTGCTGCTCGCAGCGCCGATCCACGTCCTTGGTGATCCCGGCGTAAAGCGAGCCATCGGCGCAGTGTACGATGTAGACGAACCAATTCTCACCGGACGATCCGGCCTTTGGCTTGCGGTCCTTTTTCGGCATCCAGACAAAATACTCGGAATTAGACTCGCAGGCTGCGCCCCCCACCAGTGAAGGAGAGCGATGACTTACACCCACATCCTCGATCTCGCCAAAGACACCGAACCGCCTGCGGACGGCATCTTGAGCCAGACCATTTTTGGGTCCACATGCCAGCGAGTCTGAAGCATTCGACCAAGGCGAAGACTCCCGTGGTCATGCTGCTGGTGCTGTTGAAACAAGCGGCCCGAATCTGAAAGTAAAAGCCAACGTCGGGTATTAGTGGTAGAGGACTCCCATGCAACACCCTACGAACATTCTTGACGCCCCAATCGCAACCGAACTTCTGGCGTTCTTTGAAAAGAACCCCGTCACCAAGATTCTTTCATTCGTCGGATTTGATCTGCTGACATTCGACGGGATCACCGATGAAGCCGCTTCGGTTATTGCGGGCTGCGGTCTTGATCCACTCTATCTCGACTCGCTGAAGTTCCTTTCGCCAGAAGCCGCACGACGACTTGCCAATTGCCGATGCGAATACCTGAGCCTCGACGGTCTGGTGGAAATTTCACCAGAAGTCGCCAACGCCCTTGCCGAGTATCGAGGAGAGGTCCTTTCTCTAAGCGGATTGACGGACCTCACGCCCCAAGTCGCCACCGAGTTGAGCGCCTTTCCCGGTTTGCTGTTTCTCAACGGCATCACGGCGATCTCGGTTGAAACGGGTGTCGCTTTGGCCCCTCACATTGGCGATCTAATCCTCGATGGCGTGATTCTTCTGCCCGAAGACGTAGCCGAGGCGTTGAGCCAGCACCAAGGCAAGTTGCTCTCTCTTGAATCGCTGCGCTTCATGTCCGATGCGGCGGCGAAGGCACTTGCAGGGTATAGGGGCAAGTTGGAGTTGGCGGTCGATGACGTGCAAGGTGCTGATAAACAGGGCCAAAAGTGAAAGTAAACGGGAACCACGAGTATTGTTTGCGTGACGGCTCGAATAGGTCGGGCCAAGAAAAACACCAGCAAGCGGAGAGCGAACGATGGCGACGAAAAGGAAGACGGGCAAGGAGACAACGGAAATCACAGCGATCACAGTTGAAGAGAGCATAAAGTCTCTGCCATTGAAAAACTGAAGTCTCGACTAGGTTACTTGAAGAGTGAGGCGGACAGGTGTCTAGTCCTACTCGATAAACCATACTTGACTCTCTTTGAGTTACCCAGCACGGGGGTCAATTTGGTTGTGGGGCAAATTCAGGCACTGCAACGAATTCAAGAGTTGCTGAAGAAACAAAGAGACGGGAGGCACCCACCAAGTGTCATAGAGATCGAGAAGTTGCTGGAGATTGCGCCGAGGTATGGGATCGAGATAAGGCTGCCGCATTGATGAGGCTGGCCAGGTTCGGCACCCTCCCGTCCACTCGCTTTCCCCGGCATTCCCCGCTAAACTGGCTTACGTGCGGAATAATCAACCGTCAAAAGAGATTCATCATGAATACAGCACTAATTGCCGTCGCCTGCCTTGTGGTCGGGCAGGCCGAAGCCCCGATCAAGGTACAGGAGACGGAAAACTACGTTTTGATCGAAACCGACGCTCTACAGGCGAAGATCAACAAGAAGGGGTACGTCTCCGGCATTGCCGCTGGGAGCTTGCTGGACAAGAAGACAGGCGCACGTGACCTGGGCTTTGGACTGCACATCATGGACTTCCTACTTGCCCCCGGCTGGCGAGACGACGACTACTCCCGTGACCCGCTCTTGCACGGAAAAGGCTTCAAAAAGAAAGTACCCGGTCAAAATGAATTGTGGTTCTATGATCCGGCGAAACATTACGTTGAAGGTCCACAGATCTGCACGCAGGCCAAGAAACTCGAACCCGAAATTATCAAGGGCGACGACTTCGTGGCCGTCCGTTTGAAGTTCACGTTCACGCAAGCCGGCAAGGGCTACAAGGCCGGCTCCGTTTGGCAGCAGACGCTCGTCTTTGTGCCCAAGGTGCGCTACGTCTTTTGCAGCGAATCGATCACCAGCGCCAACGATGTGGACAATCTGCTCTATCGCATCGACATGCCAGGGCACGTCAAGCACAAGAACGGCGACACGTTCGAGCAGATCTATCTGAGTTATCACGGCCTCATCCCGGCCAAGGAATTCGCGAAGGATTTTCCGCCGGACGGACGATTCCTCTACCAGCGACCGGCCCTCACCCCCAACCCCTCTCCCAAAGGGCGAGGAGGGATGCCTGAACGGATGATCCGCGCCTATCAGCTGAAGCGTGACGGCAAGCCTGGCCCGTGGATCGCTGGGATGACGCTCGATCCCGCGGCAACGGTCGAGGCCTGGTGCCATCAACGCAGCTATATCTGCTTCATCCAGGAGCTGCACGGCCGTAAAGTCAAGGCGGGAGAGACTTTCGGGGCAGCGTACATCGTCGGCTACTTCGATGACGTGGCGGCGATGGAGCGCGCGTACGACGCGCACAAAGGGGCGCGACGCATTGAAATCGACGGAAAACGCTGGCAAATACGTTGAATCGTTTGGCACTCACCTGCGCCATCCCGAGCGCCAAGCCGCAAGCGGTCAATTACCACCAATCAGCGCAATTCCATTTGTGCGCCGCCATTTTGCGATCTATCTTGTCCTAGAGGCTCGTCCGCGTTCGGTTACACTGCGCCCCTTTCCTTCCCGCGGATCGCCGTCTCTCCGACATGAGTCCGACTGATATGGCCATTACCTCCAGCGGCAGCTTGATGGACGCGCTGCGGCAGCATCAATTGCTGTCGGCGGAGAATCTCACGCAGTTGCCCAACCTCTCCCAGGGCCGCTGCGGCGACGCCCGTCTGTTCGCGAAAATGCTGATCAAGAAGGGCTGGCTTTCGGTCTATCAGGTTAATCAACTCCTCCTCGGCCGTGCCGACGAGCTCGTTATCGGCCCCTACCATGTCCTCGACAAGCTGGGCCAGGGAGGCTTGAGCACGGTCTACAAGGCGAAACAGCGCGAGAACGGCAATCTCGTCGCTATCAAGATCATCAAGACCGAGGTGTTCGCCAGCGCGGAAGGCCGGCAACCGTTCTTGCAAGAAGTCGAGGCGATGGCCCGGCTCGATCACCCCAACATCGTGCAGTTCTGTGACGCCGACGCATGGAAGGGCACGTATTACTTTGCGATGGAATACGTAGAGGGGACCGACTTGGGCAAGGTGGTGCGGCTCTCCGGCGCATTGCACGTGCGCGAAGCGTGCGACTACATCCGCCAGGCCGCGCTCGGTTTGCAGCACGCCTACGAGCGCAACCTGATCCATCGCGACATCAAGCCAGTCAACCTGTTCTTGACGCACGTCTCGGAGACGCCCAAGGCGTCGACCCCGTTCACGCCGCGCAAGGACTCGCCTCAGAGTACAGCATCCGGCCAGGACACGATGCTGATGAAGCCGCTCATCAAGATCCTCGACTGGGGCCTGGCCAGCATCGGTGCCCCGAAGGGGGTCCAACCGGAGCAAGTCGATAAGAGCGTCGTCGGCACCGCGGACTATCTCTCGCCGGAACAGGCGCACGACGCGAATACCGTTGACATACGCGGCGACATCTACAGTCTGGGTTGCACGTTTTATTTCCTGTTGACGGGGCAGGCGCCGTACCCGGATGGAACATTGATGCAGAAGATCCTGCAGCACAACCAGGCGGCGCCGAAACCGATCGAGAGCTTTCGCAATAATGTGCCCGAAGGGGTGCTGGCAATCGTCAAGCGCATGATCGCCAAGAAGCCGGAGGATCGCTATCAAACGCCGGCGTCGCTGGCGCTGGCGCTGTTGCCGTTCACGCGCCGTGCGGGCGGCGGCGTGACGTTGCCGACATTGCGCCCGGCCAAGAAAATGGGTGACGATACGCCGATGCCGCCGCGGCTGATCGTCAGCCAGGTGACGATGCTGCCCGATTGATGCGGAGTATTGACGAGCCGGGAGTGCAAACGACTTTTGAAGTTGCGCATTCTTGAGCACCGAAGGTGCGCAAATGTTAAAGCCCAGGGCAACGCCCTGGGAAACCGACGTTCCAGTTGCCCCAAGCCCCAACGGGGCGCAATTGACGCGAGCTTGGCCAATTGCGCCCCGTTGGGGCTTTAGAACCATGTCTCGTACGATTCCCAGGGCGTTGCCCTGGGCTTTAACGTTGCGCACCTTTGGTGCTCCTCTGGTCGTTTACGCTTCCGGTCCGTCGATTTACGGCTTCTGCTCTTGGATGTTCGTCTGGATTGGCTTCGGTTCGATGGCGGTGATCGCGCCTTCCGGCACATTCTCAGTCGGCGGTCTGGGCGTTTCGTCTTGCTTGATGGGGATGACGCCACGCAGCACGAGGATCCAACGGCTCGCGGCCCAGAGCAGGATGAAGGCGACCGATGCCATCACGAACACGGTCAGGCTAATATTGAGGATGCCTTTGAGCTGTTCGCCGCGCGCGATCATGGCGTTGAAATTGCCGACCATGATGACGCCGGCGGTCATCGTGGTCGCGGTGACGAAGAGCATCGGCACCAGGGTGATCGGCGCGTATTTTGCGCGACCGCTGTTGACGAGGAGCGTCGTCACCAGGGTCATCGCGAGCACGGCCAAGAGCTGATTGGCGATGCCGAACATGGGCCAGATCGTGTCGATGGAGCCGGTGGCAACTAACCCTCCCCAGCCGAGCGTGACGACTCCGGTGGCGAGGATCGAGCCGGGCAGCCAGTCGGTGCGGGCGAAGGGCGTCCAGGCCTGGCCGATGGTCTCCTGCATCAGGAAACGCGCGATGCGCGTCCCCGTGTCGATGGTCGTGAGGATGAACAGGGCCTCGAACATGATGGCGAAGTGATACCAGTACTTGACCAGGAACGAGGTATGGCTCGGATCGACGATGCTGGCGCTGGCCTGCGTGAGGATGCGCGCCATGCCGACCGCCAACGTCACCGCGCCGCCCGTGCGTCCGCGCAGCGATTCGCCGCCGACGAGCTGCTCCATCTCGGCTAGGTTCGCCGTTTCGATGCGGAGATTGTGCAGGTTCTCAGGCGCAATGGGCCTGGGAGCATTGCGGTCGATGTTGAGTTCTTGGTAGAGCGTGTCGAGCTTTTCCTGTGTGGCCTTGGCGCGGGCGGGGGGCATGTCGAGGCTCACGTTGATGTCGTAATAGAGATCGACAGGCAACGACGCCGCCGCGATCAAGGCCACGATGCCGACCAGCCCTTCGATCAGCATCGAACCGTAGCCGATCATGGGGATGTGGCTCTCCTTGTCGACCATCTTTGGTGTCGTGCCGGACGAGACGAGCGAATGGAAGCCGGAGATCGCGCCGCACATGATGCAGATGAACACGAACGGAAAGAGGCCGCCCCAGGGAAACGTCGGGCCTCCCTCGGCGAAGACGTGATTGACGGTCGGGCACGGCAGGGCGGGGTTCGCCACGAGCGTGCCGATTACGAGCAAGGCGATGGTGCCGATCTTGAGGAAGCTCGAGATGTAATCGCGCGGGCAGAGGAGCATCCACACGGGCAAGACCGACGCAATGAAGCCATACGCGCACAGGGCGAAGATCGTCTGATTTTTCGTGAGCGCGAAGATCGAATTGAGGACTGGCGTCTCGTGAATCCAGCCGCCGGCGACCGTCGCGAACAGGACCCCAATGGCGCCGATCGCGGACGCTTCGACGACGTGCCCCTTGCGGAAGCGGTACATCCAAAAGGCAACGAACAGGGCGATCGGAATCGTACATGCGATCGTGAACGTGCCCCAGGAACTCCCCGGCACGACCTGCACGCAGCCCGAGGCGAGGCGGTGCTGCCTGCCGCCCGGCGCTTCGGCGATCTTCGTCTCCGCCGTGGAGCTGAGCGTGAAGCGCTCGAATTGGAGCGTCCAATCCTCCTTGCTGGAGAGGCGGATCTTCGTGCCGGCCGGAAGTTCGACTTTCCACGCCGGCTTCGTCATCTCGACAGGCAGCGACTCCTTGGCCACCCAAATCTCCGCGTCTTTCGGAACGCGCTTTTCATGACCGACAACGCCGGGCGACGCCTGCACGGCCTCGGCGGCGAGCGTGATGATGACGGCGTCGGGCACGCTCACGACCATATTCTTGTCGGCTCGCTTCGGATCATCGGGCTGCATCACCTTGAAACTTTCAGGGCGCGTGAACCACGCATCCTTTTCGGAGTAGCGGATGCGGCAACCTTCGGGGAACTCCCAGGTCGTCGCGCCGTCTTGGTGGGTCTGGATGACTTCCTTGTTCGTCGGCGCTAAAACTTCCATCCCGACGGGCAGCTTGACTTCCTCGCCGCCGAGCGCCTTGACGACGACGAAGCCCAGCCCAGCCAGGGCGATGACGACGATGAAGAGGATGGCGAGCGAGACGATGATGGACGCGGGCTTGCCGAGCTCGGTGAGAGCGATCTGGGCTAGCGATTTGCCGCCGCGCCGCACGCTGGCCGCGAGGACGAGCATGTCCTGCACCGCGCCGGCTAGACAAACGCCAATGACAAGCCAGAGCAAACCCGGCATGTAGCCGTACTGGATTGCGAGCACCGGGCCGATCAGCGGCCCTGCCCCGGAGATCGCCGCGAAGTGATGGCCGAAGAGGACCCACTTGTTGGTTGGATGGTAGTTCTGGCCGTCATTGAATTCATGCGCCGGCGTGCGCCGCGAATCGTCGAGCACCGCCACCTTTGCAGCTAGAAAGGCGCTGTAATAACGATAGGCGATGGCGAGCACACACAATACGCCCAGGAGGAGCGGCATCGCGCGCAGAACGGTTCGGCCGTGGACTTCGGATTGGAACAGGTCCATCTCGTCTCCAAGCACGAAATTTCAGAGCCTGAAGCGTAAGCGAAGTTCCGGCATCCTTCGCTCACACTTCAGGCTCTGACAAGATCGCTCACCCCTTGAGCCGCCCACGTAACGTCATGTGAATGTGGTTCTTGCCTGCGGTTTGCCAATCGCAGACGATGGCGTCGCTGCCGATGCGCCAGTGATAGCTGCCGCCTTCGAGATGGGACTTGGTGGCGGCGCCCCAGATGGCGATGCGCAGGTTTTCGACGCCGCCGTCACGCTTGACGATGTCGTCGACGACCTTGCGGCGGTCCGCGGCGAAGACGTCGAGCCGCTTGCTGAACAGGCTGGCCGCGAGCTTGCGTGATTTTTCGTTGAGGTCGGCGATGCGCACGCCGGCTTTGCCCATCGCGCCGCCGGATCCCTGCGCCGCGCCCTTGTTGGCTTCCTGGATCTTCTTGAGCTCTTCGGGCGTCAAGGCGGCGTACAGCTCGATGACGATTTTCTCTTCGGCCTCCCAGAGCGTCTTGGCGGGATTGCCCCCCAACAGAATCGGGCCGAACTCGTTCGCCTTGTCGCCGCCAAACTCGGCGAACAGGAGCGTCAAATGGTGCATGCCGATGCGCCAGGCGAAAGGCTTTTTCTCCGATGGTTCGCCGAAGAACGTCAGATAGCGTTCCCCCGGCTCCTTGGCGACTTCGAGGCAGCGCTGGGCGCCGTACTCCGAGGTCATTGCCTTGACCACGTCGACGATCAACGCTTTCTGTTCAGCCTTCAACTGGCTGTACGCAATGCCGGGGCGCTTCGCGGCGGGGAAGACTTCCTTGTAGCGTTCCTTGTCGCTGAAATCCAGAACGGCGAGCTTCTTCTGCTCGTCCGTCAGGCTCTGAAACAGCTTGATGGCGCTGGCGCGCGACGCTTCGTCGGCAGCGTCCACCGGCGTGGGCCTGCCGACCAGCACCGCGCTGCCAATGACGAGGATACTAACGCCGATCAAGATAAATCGCTTCATGGCAAAGCTCCTGGTGTTTCCATCGAATCGATTCAGCGAACGTCAACTTGCACGCGGATTCAATGTCGTTATAGTAACAGTTACCACTGCCTACCACTGTTGATTTCCCTACGAGCCGCGACCGTAAGGGAGCGGTGGATGCGCCCGTTGCTCCCTAACGGTCGCGGCTCGTTAATACAAGGGGCGCACCGTGCAGCGAACGACTTTGCTCAAGGGGCTGGTAGTTCCGGGTTGCCTCCTCCCACTCGTGCTCATTTATCTCGCGCCGAGCGCTCAGCCTGGCGGCGGCCCGGCGCCCGGCAGCGATCTTGGCGACGCCTACGTCAAGCGCGTGCAGCCGCTCTTGAAGAAATATTGCTTTGAGTGCCATTCGAAAAAAGTCCACAAGGGCGATCTCGATCTGGAACGCTTCGAGTCGTTGGCCGCGATTCGCAAAGACTTGAAGCCCTGGCAACATCTCATCGAACAGGTCGAGGCCGGCGAGATGCCGCTCAAGGGGAAGCCGCAGCCGAGCGCGGATGAGCGCAAGCTGATTCTCGCCTGGACGCGCGACATGCTTGACGCGGAAGCGCGGGCGCGCAAGGGCGACCCGGGGCATGTGCCGCTGCGCCGCTTGAGCAACGCCGAATACGATTGCACGATCCGCGACCTGACCGGCGTCGACTTGCGGCCGACGCGTGAGTTTCCCGCCGATGGGGCCGCGGGCGAGGGATTCACCAACGCTGCCGAGTCGTTGTCCGACATTACGCCCGCGCTGTTCACGCGCTATCTTGACGCGGCCAAGGACATCGCCGACCATGCGGTCCTGTTGCCGGACGGATTTCGCTTCAGTCCCGGCAAGACGCGCCGCGACTGGACCGACGAAAGCACGGCTCGCCTGCGCAAATTCTACGCGGGCTACACCGGCGACGGCCGACTGACGTTCCAGCCCTATCTGCTGGCCACGGTACGGCATCGTCAAGCTCTGACCGCCGGACAGATCTCCTTGGCCGATGTGGCCGCGAAAGAAAAGCTGAACGCGAAGTACCTCGGTGTCCTTTGGCAATCGTTGACAGACAAGGAGGCATCAGAACCGCTTGATCGGCTCCGCACACGCTGGCGAACCGCGAACGAGGCGGATGTCGCTCCGCTGGCGGCCGAGATCGCCGAATGGCAGAAGGCGCTCTGGAAGTTCGTGCCGATCGGTAGCTACCGCTATTTCGCGACTGTCCGACAAGTCGCCAACGACCCAGGTGCGACCGAATGGCAGCCGCTCAAGCTCGCGGTCAAGCCGGCGCCGGGTCAGAACGAAGTCGTGCTGTATCTCGCGACGCGTGACCTTTCCCCAGAAGGGAAGAATGGCCGGATCGTGTGGCAGCGGCCGCGTTTCGAGGGAGCAGGTAAGACGCCACTGCTCTTGAAAGATTACCCGCAGTTTGGCGTCGCCTACGAGCTGGATCACGCCGCGGTTTTCGCCGACGCCGCCAAATATCTTGCTGCCGCGGTGGAGATTGCCCACGACAAGAAGCTATCGGTCGAGGCGCTCGCTCAGAAAAACAAACTCGATCCAGCGTTCTTGAAGCGCTGGGTGGCGGTGCTCGCTCTCGGACCCATCCAGAAAGAGGCCGTCGCGCCGCCGCCAATGGTCGCCGCGGTGGCGCTCGAATTGCTCGACGAGAAAACCCCCAAGAATGACAAGAGGCCAGCGATCAACGGTTGGCATCGAAAGGGGAGTGACCTCCCGGTCCTCGTCTCGAATTCCTCCGATGCCGTCCTGATGATCCCAGGTACCGCGCGGCCCCACCAGGTCGTCGTGCATCCGACTCCCAAGGAGTTCGTCGCCGTCGCCTGGAAAAGCCCGATTGCGGGCAAGATCAATCTGACGGCACGAATCGTACATGCGCACCCAAACTGCGGCAATGGTGTCGCCTGGTGGCTCGAGCATCGGCGTGGCGACAAGGCCGCCCTTGTTGCCGAAGGCGTGCTCGGCCTTGGCGGAGAAGGGACATTCTCCGCCAGGACTTTAGACGTCGAGGCGGGGGATCGCTTCGTACTCGCCGTGGATGCGCGTGACGCCAATCACTCGTGCGACCTCACCGAGATAAGCCTCACCGTCACCGAGTTGGACAAGCCGGGGCGCGTGTGGGACCTCGCCGTCGATGTGGCCGACACGGTTCAAGCCGGCAATCCGCACGCCGACAAGCACGGCAATAAGGATGTCTGGAGCTTTGTGCGTGGACTCTCGAAGCCTCTTGGCAAATCTGCAGGCAAAAACCAGGGACTGGCGGCCATCCCCGCAAATTCCGCGCTCGGCCAATGGCGGGCGGCGGCAGCGGACCCGGCGCGCCGCGCCGACGCGGACAAGCTCGCCGCACAAGTGCAGAAGGTCCTGACGAGTTCCCGACCCGCACAGGAAAAAGACCCCGAGCGACTCCTTTTCGACGCCATCGTTGCTGCCGACGGCGTTCTCCTCAAGGGGCTCGACCTCACGCGCTTCGCCAAACCGCGGCCGAGCGCTCTCCAATACGGTTTGCCGAGTGAACGATTCGACGACGCTAACCTCATCGCAGCGGCCGATATGGTCATCGAGATACGCCTGCCCGCCGTGCTGTTCCGCGATCGCGAGTTCGTCGTCGAAGGCAAGCTCGACGGCGCATCCGGCGACCGGGTTGTGCTGTTCGACGTGGCGACCACATCCTCCAAAAGCGACATTCGCTGGAACGGCAAAAGCCAGGTCGTGGCCGCGCAGAACTCGACGGCGTTCAAGCGAATGCTGGCGGGCAACGCCGACTTCCGCCGTGTATTTCCGTGGCATCTCTGCTTTCCCAATGTCGTTCCCACCGATGAGGTCGTGAGCCTCAAGATGTTCCATCGCGAGGACGATCCTCTTGAGCGGCTCTTCCTCGACGCGGACCAGAAACGCCGTCTCGATCACCTGTGGAGCGAGCACCGCTTCATCAGCCAGCAAGCCGTGGCCGAGAACGATTACTTGCCGCAATTCATCGGCTACGTGACGCAGGATCAGCCGAAGCAGTTGCTCGATTACTTCGAGAGTCAACGGCCGGTGTTCAAGAAGCGGGCGGACGAACTCGTGAAGGACTTGCAGGCCGCCGAGCCGACGCACTTGGCCGCCCTCGCCGATTTCGCCGAGCGTGCTTACCGTCGGCCCCTTCAGGAGAAGGAAAGAGCGGATATGCTGGCTCTTTATCAAAAAATTCGCGCCAAGAAAGCCACTCACGACGAGGCGTTCCGCGGCGTGCTGACGCGCGTGCTGATGGCGCCGGCGTTCTTGTTCCGCATCGAAAAAGCGCCGGCGGGCACGAAAGCCGGGCCGATCGACGATTGGGAGCTTGCGTCCCGGCTCAGCTATTTCCTGTGGTCGTCCGCGCCCGACGACGAGCTGCGCCAGCTCGCCGCCGCCGGGAAGCTCCACGATCCCAAGGTGCTTGCAGACCAGACGCGACGCATGCTCAAGGATGAACGCCTTCGCTCCATGGCGATCGAGTTCGGCACGCAGTGGATTCACGTGCGCAACTTCGATGCGCTCAAGGAGAAAAACGAGAAGCTGTTTCCGACCTTCAATCCGCCGCTGCGCAAGGCGATCTACGAGGAATCGATCCTGTTCTTCCAGGATCTTTTCCAGAGCGATCGCGCGGTCACGCAAATTCTCGATGCCGACCACACGTTCCTCAACGAAACTTTGGCGAAACACTATGGCATTTCGGGCGTTACTGGGCCACAATGGAGGCGCGTCGATGGCGTGCGCAAATATGGCCGCGGCGGCATCCTCGGTCTGGCCAGCGTGCATGCCAGGCAATCCGGCGCGTCGCGCACCAGCCCGGTCCTGCGCGGCAACTGGGTGGTCGAGACGCTGCTGGGCGAGAAGTTGCCGCGCCCGCCCGCCGAGGTGCCGATCATTCCCGATGAAGAAGGGGGCGCCGACAAGCGCACCACGCGCCAGCAGGTGGAAAAGCACGTATCAAATCCGTCCTGCGCGGCGTGCCACGTGCGCATCGATCCTTATGGCTTCGCATTCGAGAACTTCGACGCCATCGGCCGCTGGCGTGTCAAGGAAGTCGGCGGCCTTCCGGTCGATACGAAGGCCAAGCTCAGAGACGGCACGGAGTTCGAGGGAATCGATGGATTACGCAACCATCTGCTGACGAAGAAGAAAGACGTGATCGTGCGTTTGTTCTGCCAAAAGCTGCTCGGCTACGCGCTGGGCCGGGCGACCACGCTTTCGGATACGTCGCTGATCGATGAGATGGTGGCGGAGTTGCACAAGAACGACGGACGGCTGTCGGCTGCGGTGCTGACGATTGTGCGCAGTCCGCAGTTTCGCATGATCCGCGGCAGCGAGTTTGCGGAGTGAGGTGAACTCTGACCGCAGAGCCGTGATCGTGGCAGTGATGGACGAACAGTTGAGCGACGATTCCGGGTAGGCATTCCCATGGACAATCCCTGCCCGCAATGTGGTATCATGAATCGACGCGGGACAAACGCGTGCCGCTGCGGTTACGAGAATGCCGCCGGCGGGAGTTTTGCGAACGATCCCGGCCCGGCTCAGACGATAAGGACCGCTCGCCTGGTTATCGCACTCAGCGTGGGCGTCCTTCTTGGTATTCTCTTGCTCTCCTGGGAGCTGTTGGGTTCCAACCTTACCGTTTGGGGGATCATTCACCCCATACTCCTGATCGTCGTTTGCGCAGGATTGCTTAGCGCGGGATATAAGTTGGGATGGTTTTCGAGCCCATGAAGATTTGTAGGATAGAACCGGATAGCCCAGCCTACTGGAGTTCCTGTATGCCAACACCTTCGATCGCGCAGTTTTCTCGTCGCACGTTCCTTCGCGGCGTCGGCGTTACCATGGGCTTGCCCTGGCTCGAATCACTGCCGACATTCGGCCAGGAGCGACCCGCGCAGCCGCCGGTGCGCTTCGCGTGCCTCTTCGCGGGCAACGGCTTTCATAGTCGCGAGTGGTTCGCACGCGGCGAAGGCGCCCAGATGGAGCTTGGGCGCGTATTGGAATCGCTCAATCCGTTCCGCGAGAAGATGCTGTTCCTGCGTGGGCTCTACAACGCGGAAGCCCTGATCGGCGGCATCCATAGCTGCCAGACCGGCAATCTATTGACCGGAGCAAGACTCGCGCCGGGCGGCGAGATTCGCTCGGGCATCAGTTGCGATCAGCTCATCGCCGAACGGGTGCGCGATCAGACCAAGGTGCCGAGCCTCGTCCTGGGATGCGAGCCGTCGATCGCGGCGATTCACAAGAACTACTCGATGATCTACAGTTCGCACATCTCCTGGAGCTCGGCGACGACGCCCACGCCGCTCGAAGTCTACCCGGCGCTGGCGTTCGACCGCCTGTTCCGCGACGATGTCCGCCGTGCCGACCGCAGCGTCCTCGACGCCGTGATGGAAGACACGCGCGGCCTGCGCAGCCAGGTGAGCCGAGCCGACCAACGGCGACTCGACGAGTACCTGTCGAGTGTCCGCGAAGTCGAACAGCAGATCGAACGGGCCGGACAGGCGGGCCGACTGCAAGGTTGGCGCCCCACGCTCGAACGGCCCAACATGCCGCGCCCGGCCGATGGCATCCCGCAAGACATCGACCAGCACATGCGGCTCATGTGCGACATCCTCGTGCTGGCGTTTCAGACCGACACCACGCGCGTCTGCACGTTGAAGCTCAACAACGATCACTCGTCTTTGCGCTTCCCCAACCTGCGCTCCGAGCGCGCCAATCAGCGCATCGATTACATGATCCACCATCTCCTGTCGCACACTAACGGAACGGATTGGCTCCGGGTCAACCAGTTCTTCACCGAGCAACTGGCGTACATCGCGGGCCGGCTCGATCGCATCCAGGAAGGCGAACGGACGCTGCTCGACAATTCGATGATTCTGTACTGCTCGAGCATGATGACCGGCAATCACGACAACAACCAGCTCCCCGTGGTGATGCTCGGCAAAGGCGGCGGTCAAATTCACACCGGCCGCGTTCTCGACTACACGGGCCGACCGAACCGCAAGATGTGCAGCCTGTACCTGTCGCTCATGGACAAGGTCGGCATCCGGCTCGAACGCTTCGGCGATTCCAATCAACGGTTGGCGGAAATCTAATCACACGACCGCAGCGCAAGCAAGGGTAAACTTCGCTTGCGTTGCAGGCTTGTTTGTAATGCTTGACCTGTCCGTTAGCATGTTGCTGTGCGTTAGAACACATCCAGCCAAAAGTGGTTGCCGCGGTAGTAGCGCTGGTTTTGCCACAGCTCATAACGCCAGCCAGGCTCCTTGAATGCCGGGTACGCCATGTACGCGGGAGGCGTCATGTACGGCTGGCCGGTTGCCTCCGGCCAGCGCTGTCCCATGGCGGGCCAGTAGCTGTGGGGGAAATAATAATACGGATAATAGAAGAGGCGATTGAGCTGATAACTTTGGTAGTAGGGTTGATAGTATTGGGCGTTGGCCGCGGGTTCATGTCCGATCAATCCCAGCGTGATAAAGGTAAAGGCAAGCAGGCCGCATTTCCATCCGTGCATCGTTCGGTCTCCTTCCGGTGGGCTTCCGATTCCATCCCAATGTAAACACTACTCGCTTTCCGCGTTCGAAGCGGCGGTTGCGCACTTTTTCACGACGAATCGGTCCTGCGAATACGCGAACCGTGCGGACAGGGAAGAGCCTGAGCCTGATGCCGAATGATCGGCCAGGGCCGATTTTTCGGTTTTTGAGCGAACTGCGGTTTTTCCTGGCGTGGGAACTGGCCTTCCCGCGCGGCGTGTCCCATACTTGAGCGTGCGCAGCCGTTGTGTCGGTACGTGCGTCCACTTTTGTGGAGACTCCTTCCATGTCGGCATTCCGCGCGTTTAGCAGAACATCGCTGACGGAGCTCCTATTCTTCGGGACGGCACGCGCCGTGATCCTGCTCTTGCCTGCAGGTTTTCTTCTGGTCGCCGCGCTCCGCAGCTGGGACCAGACGCCCTGGGTGTTGCTGGGAGGCATGGGCGTTCAACTGTTCATTTGCGGGCTGAGCTTCCTCTCGCATCGCTCGTGGAGTCAACCGATCGGGCCGTCGATCGTAACGCTGTATCTGACCGCCGTCGCCTGGCTTTGGTTCGGCGACATGGCCAATGATTGGTTTACGCATCTCTCGAAAGGCATCTTGATCGGATTTCCAATCATCGTCTTTGGCTACCGAGCGTTGATCGAATCCGGCGCTCCCGTAATGCGGCGCGCCTACACGCTGGCGCAACGCTTGGCGAATCAGCAGGACTTGCCGACGGACCTGACAAAGTGCCGCACATTGCCCGAAGTGAAAGCATTTCGCGCGGCGCTGGCGGGCCTGGAGTTCCGCAAGCACAGGCAGCCGGGACAGGCCGAGCACGTCCTGCAGACGGCGCAGCGTTCCGAGGAGCCGGCCATGCGCGCCGCCACGGTGCTTGCGCTCGGCAAGCTCGACGAGCGCATGATGATCGAGACGCTCGCGCAGTTCCTCAACGATCCGAAGCGCGCGGTTCGCCGCGCCGCCGTCGAGGCGCTGCTCTGGGATAGCGAGCACCGCTGGAACTGGATCCGCCGAAAGCGAGGAAGCGGAAATGACGTCGCTTGCCCTCAGCGAGGCGCGTCGGCTCGCGAAAGAGAAACTCGAAGCATTCGTTCTCATTCATAGCGGTCGTGGCAACCGACGAGCCAATGGCTGGCATATCCACATCCTGTTGGTTACTGGCCGTTGGCAGAAGGCAAGCCTATACTTCGTTCTGTGGGGCAGGATCGCCTAGCAGGCACTCCGCTCGAGGGGCGACCGTGACCGAACCAACTGCTTCACCTGACGGGGGCCGTCCTACTGATTTCGCGCGTTGCAACGTCTCACCAGCGGCTCCGGCAGCTTATCCATATCGTTCGGCGGGGGGATCGGTGTCATCATGAAAAAAAACTGGTTGATCGGCTTTGGTATCGCCGGCATCCTGGGCATTGGCCTGTGTGCCGGCCTGGGGATCTTTTTATTCAGCGGGGTCATCGCCATGACCCAGCCCGTCGTGGACGCATCCGAGCAGTTCCTCGCCCTGGTGGGTCAGGGAAAGATCGCGGAAGCTTACGCTTCCACCGCCGACCGTTTCCACGCTCAGCAGGATGAGGCTTCGTTCACTAGGGCCGTCAAGCAACTCGGCCTCACCGACTACGCCTCGGCGTCCTGGCACAACCGCGAGATCAAGAACCAGGAAGGGACTGCCGAAGGGACCGTCACCAGCAAAAACGGCGGCACCAAGCCCGTCTCCATCCAGCTGGTCCAGGAAGGGGGCAAGTGGAAGGTCGTTGGCGTGCGGTACGGAGGAGTTGAGTTGGTAACGATCAAGGCCCCGCCTCCTATGCCGCCCGCGGCAGAGGTGGAGCGGATGGTCACGGAATCGCTCTTGGATTTTCACAAGGCGGTCCAGGCCAAGGACTTCACGGCCTTTTACGGCACGCTCTCGGACTTGTGGAAGAAGGAGACCACTCCTCAACAGATACAAAAGGTCTTTCAGGATTTTCTCGACAAGAATATTGACATCGGTTCCATCAAAAACGCCAAGCCTCAGTTTGCGCCTCCGGCGACAGTGAACGACAAGAGCGTACTGGTGGTCGCAGGTCATTACCCGACTCAGCCCGCCCAGGTGCGGTTTGAATTGCAGTACATCCATGAACGCGACGCCTGGAAACTGACGAGCATCTCGGTGAACGTGGGGAAAGGTAATGCCCCAGAAAAGTGAGAACCCAACGGTACACCGCAACGGGCCGCGCCGCCGAACCAAACTCTGAACCTTGACCGGGGCCGCCATACTGGTTTCGCTCGCCACCAAGGTGTTGCAGGCGGCCCCGGAAGGTGAGCTTTGTCGTTACGGCGTCCGGATCTTCCCCCGCTCCCACGCGAGTTCCACCGGCTCCACCGGTGAACAGCAAGCAAGCGACCGACATCGTGTGCCGCTTGGTAGCGTGGGCCAACCTGGCCGACGATGACGATCTCGAACGCTAGGGCTCGGCGATTTGAGTTGGACGCTCGCTTGCGGTTGCCCGCGCGAAACCGCAAGCGACGAGCGCGGTCATTTTTTCTTGCCGTCGGTGCGAAACGGCAGCGCCGGCAACCCTTCTCGGTTGTACAAATTGCACTGTGGATTGCTGGCGAACGCATAACGAACGAACACGGGCGCCGGCACGTCCTTGCTCCAGGCTATGACCTTGTCGTTTTCGATTCTTGCGTCGGCCCAGACAAACTTGCCGTCCGCGCCGGCGATCGCAAAACCCTTGACAGCATCGCCCTTGGCAACCAAGCCGCCTCCAACGTGTTGGAAGGTCAGGATGGCTTTGTCCCCATCCGCTTTCATCGCCTCGAATTGCGGGCCCGAGTAAACGATCTTCTCACCGTAGGCGACACGCCGGGCGGCCAAAGCGAGCCGGGCGCCGACCAGCTCCTTGCGGCGCGGATGGAGGTCGGCGTCGCTGTCGTGGAAAGCGGCGACGGCCGTCGCGGGCAGGTCCAGCGCGGCCGACTGCGCCTCGCGAATCGGGCCCCAACCTACCTGGCTGGGATCCTTCACCGCGCCGCCAATGGCGCCCAGATGCGCGAACAGGAACGGAAATTCCCCCTGGCCCCAGTCGGCGCGCCACGACTGGATCAACGTCTTGAAGAGATGCGTGTATTCCTCCGGCCGGCTCGCATCGCTTTCCCCCTGATACCAGATGACGCCGCGCATGCCGAAGGGAATCAGCGGGCGGATGAATGATTCGTACAGCCCGCCGATGGCGCCGCCTTTCTTGGCGGGGAAGAGCTCATCCAGGAACGGCTTCATGGCCGGCGCCGATTCGACGGCCGACTTGCTTACCCACGAGCGCGCCGAGGTGCCGCCGACCGAGCGATTGATCAGCCCGACGGGGACGCCGAGTGCCTTCTGCAACTCGCGGCCGAAGTGGTAGCCCGTCGCGGAGAACTTCAAGGCCGTCTCCGGTGTACATTCCTGCCAGCTGCCGCCATTGAGCCGAAGCATCGGCAGATTGGCGTCGTCGGCGCTCTTGACGGTTTGGGACAACGTCCACTGCATGTTCGACTGCCCCGAGCAAACCCACACCTCGCCGACGAGGACGTTCTTGAAGGTCAACGTGTTCTTGCCGGTGATGGTCAGCTCGAACGGCCCGCCCGCTTTGAGTTCGTCGAGCTTGACGTGCCAGTTGCCTTTGTCGTCCGCCTTGGTGGTTTTCTTCTGTTCGAGAAACGCGACGGTGACTTCCTCGCCCGGCGCCGCCTTGCCCCAGACCGGCACTTTCATGCCGCGCTGCAAGACCATGTTGTTGTTGAAGAGCCCGCCGACCGTGACGTTGGCATGCACGGCGAGCGGCGTGATAAACAGCAGCATCGACACGACGAGAAGGCGTTGCATGGCATGGACCTCATTGATGGTTGGGGAGAATGCTCGAGAGCTGTCGTTAACTTTACGAAGTTTTCCACCACCGAGGCCGTCGGTGGTGTTTCCATTTCAAGGGCCCAAACATTCTTGCGGGGTCCAAGGACGATGGCGATTCCCAAGGAATTTACTCCGCAGGGGTAGCATTTCAAAGCCCAGGGTCACGCAGCGCACCCTGGGTTAGCAGCGATAATCTCTGGATTTACCCCGAAGGGGTTACTTTAATCTGTGAATCCGCCTTGATGCAACCACTTCGGGGTACGTGGAATTGGTGAACCGTTTCGCAGGGTGCGCTGCGTGACCCTGGGCATTGAGATACTACCTCTTCGGGGTATGATAGGGCGAGTGTCACGCCGTGCGCGGACCTCGTGAAGAAGGCGGAGCAATAGCGCGGGGGCCACCATTTCCGGGCGCGGTCCCGGAGAAAGCGTAGTATCTTTCTCTCGTTTGGCCTGTTGGGAGGGCACCATGAGCGAAGACGCTAACCAGATTCGGCAAGTTCCGGAGCGCTGCCTGCAATGTATTGCGTTCAACCGAGTTCTCCTGATTCGGGAAACCGCCGATGGCGGCGCCGACCTCGCGACCGCGCTGCAACCGTTGGGTCTGCAAGTCCACGTGTTGGCTTCCGGGAGTTCCTTGGCCCAACTCGACGAGTTTGATTACGAGTTTGTGTTGTGGGACACCCATCTGCCCGCGGCGGAAGAAACGGCCGCGATCCGGCACCTGCTCCGGCAATGTCCCAGGCTTCCGATAATTGTTCTGACGAATGACGCCCATGCGGAAACCGCCATCGAACTCGTCAAGGCCGGCGCTCACGATCTCCTCGCCAGGCCCTTTCAGATATCGTCCCTGCGACTGGTCGTCCAACGAGCGCTCCATACCCGCCGTCTTTTATGCGCTGCGTTGCTGATCCCCGGCGTCCCAGCAGCACAAGTCTCGCCTGTGAAACTTGTCGGCCGCAGCCAGCCGATGCAGGAAGTATTCAAACGCATCGGACTACTCGCCCTGCGGGATGAATCGGTGCTGATCCTGGGTGAAACGGGGACAGGCAAAGAACTGGTCGCGCGAACGATTCACCGCCATGGCGAGCGTTCCGATAGGCCTTTTTTGGCTATCAATTGCGCCGCTATTCCTGAAAACCTGTTGGAAAGCGAGTTGTTCGGTCATGAAAAAGGCGCGTTCACCGGTGCTAGCCAGCGGCGCCTCGGCGCTTTCGAGTGTGCGCAGGGCGGTACCCTCTTTCTTGATGAAATCGGGGACATGTCCCTGCCTTTGCAGGCCAAAATCTTGCGTGTGTTGCAGCAGCGAGAAATTCACCGGCTGGGCGGTAATGAGACTATTGCGGTGGATGTCCGCGTCCTCACGGCGACGAACAAGACGCTGGCGAACGCAATCCACAACGGCGCCTTTCGGGAGGACCTGTATTATCGTCTGAATGTCGTGTCGATTCGCCTGCCTGCGCTGCGTGAGCATCGGGAAGATATCCCGGAACTCGTCGAGTATTTCCTCGATCGATACACGCTACCCGGCAGCCCGCGTCCCGCCGTCGATGCCGCGGCCGTGTGGAAGCTTCAAAATCACCATTGGCCTGGCAATATCCGCGAACTGGAGAATACCATCCGCCGCGCCCTCGTAACTGCGAACGGGCAGGCGATGATGGAGCGGGATGTTGTCCTCGGGGAGCCGGCGAGTTGTTCCCGCATTGGGGCGATGGCTCAGTGCGCGCATTGCCAGTTGGCTCAGCCGAACAACCAGTCGGATGCCTCCCATGGCGTGGACACAGATCGAGAACCCGAATTGGAAATTCAGTTGAATTCTGCGCTGCAACAGTGGTTCGCTCACCAAGCACGTTCCCCGTCCCCGGCAGGGCCGGATACCTCGGCCCGCCTGGAAGCGATGCTGCTGGATGCTGCCTTGAAATTCACCCACGGAAATCAAGTCAAAGCCGCCCGCTTGCTTGGCATTAGTCGGAGCACGCTACGGCAGAGGCTGAGCAAGCGACTTCCTCAGGTCTAATAGATCCGACGCTCCTCTCGCGTGGCCGATTTCCGGACACGGTCTGGCCAGTTTTCATTCATCGGCTGACCGGATTTCGTACCGACGGCGCCATCCCATCTTCCTGAAAACAACCCCCACCGCTCGCGATCTGCGAGTTTTTTTTCTGACCGCACTTTTTTACGGCTACGGCCTGTTTTTTGCATGGCGCTATCTGTCTGATGCAAGGTATTCGTCCTCCGCGCCAACGAAGGGAGAAGGGCATGTCTCTGGAAGTATCGGCACCGGAAAAGCAAACGATGAACACGGGCCCGCTGGTCAGCACTCCGTTGCCGCCTTCCGGAGCCCCCGCGTCTTTTTCCGGGGAAGAGCAGAAGTTGTTGCGGGATGAAGACTACAGAGCGGCAAGACTCGTCGTGGGAATCATGGCCAGCGTGTTTACGGTGGGTCTTGCGCTTTATGTATTCATCGCCTGCTTGGTAGCCATGGGCGGCCACTAAGGCGAGTGGCACAAAGAACCATGCCAACCCGAAGCGTTTGCGAGGGGGCCGTCATGTTCACGGAAGACATGCGACGCGACGGGATGACCAACGTCAGTGGCCAACCGAGTTCTTGCCATCGAGACCGCTTGGAAAGCACGTTCGCCAATAGGTAACCACACAGACTGCGCTGACTGTTCATGGCACGGAACTCATTTCATGGATTCACCATCCCCTTCGGTTTACGCCGAACTGGAAGCAAAACTGTGGCTCCTGTATCGCGACTATTTCGACTTGGCGGAGAAAAAGAGACGCTGGCGCATCCGGGAAGATATTCCGTGGGATCAGTGCAACCCGGATCTGAATCCTGCCATCGCTGATGTCGTGGAGACCTTCTGCGCTGTCGAAATGTACCTGCCCGATTACACATCCAAGATGTTTCGACTTATTCGACACAGCAAGAGTCGTACATGGTTCTACGCAAATTGGGGCTATGAAGAATCAAAACACTCGTTGGCGCTGAGTGATTGGCTTCTGCGTTCCAGGCATCGAACCGACGAATCCATGGCCGACCTGGACAAAAAGGTCTTCGCTCGCGAATGGAATCTTCCCCAGGACTCCCCTTTGGGCATGATGGCCTATGCCATGGTCCAAGAACATGCGACGTTCATCAACTACCGGAACCTTCGGCAGCGAGTTCAAGCCCAAGGAGGCGATCCCGCCCTGGAGACGATCCTGAAATTCGTGACGATCGACGAGGCGGCCCACCACGGCATCTTCAAACAGATCTTCGAATTATTCCTGGAACAGGATCGAGAATCCGCGCTGGCCGTGCTTCGTCCCATCCTCAACCAGTTCCAGATGCCAGCCATCCACGATCTCCTCGATGAAAGTGCCAGGCGAATCGCCCGGGTGCGCGAACTGGCGATCTTCAACGAAGAGATTTTCTTTCGCGATGTTTATCACTATTTGCTGAACATCCTGGGCTTGACCAAGGGCGATATGCGCGGTGCACCCAAGGTGAAAAAATCGATGGCAGTCTGATCGTGTGCGTAGGTTGCGTTGGCGCTTTTTGCCCTGGTCGGCGTGGCCGGAGGCTTTTTACCTTCAAACGGGAGATGTTGGCATGAACAAGAAGATCTGCATGAGTGCGGCGCTGGTGAGCTTGGGACTCGGCCTTTTGGCTCTGGGCCCGGCCGTGGACGCCCAGAAAACCAAGGGCAAGACGCGGCCTGCGGATACCAAGTCGTTGATGAAAGGCGTGATCCAGCCCAACTGCGCCGCCCTCGGCGGGTTGATTAAGGACGCCGGGCCGACGGACGACAAGGCCTGGGACAAGGTGGCGCTACACGCAGTAGTGCTCAATGAGATGAGCTATGTGGTCATGGATGACGGTCGCTGCCCCGACAAGGAATGGGCCCTCGCCGCCAAGACGCTGCGCGAATGCAGCGCCAAAGTGCTCGAATGCGCCAAGGCCAAGGACGTCGACGGTGCCCAGGGTGCCTTCAAGGGGTTGACCGGCGCCTGCGCCGCCTGCCACAAGGCCCACAAGGCAAAATAAGGCGGCATACCAAAGAGTGGGCGCGGGATGGGCAGCCAACAAGGGAATGTGAAGAATTTTGTGTCAGGAACGCACAAGCTAACTTATCTGCGCCGCTGGAACGACTTCATGCCACGCAAAACAAGAAGCAGGGGACGCGGACAATTTCAAGAACTGTCCGCGTCCCCTGTTCTTCCCGCTTCATGGAGCGGCTCGGCACGCTCAACAGTGAAGATGGTGGCACGAACCAATAGCTCTCTGCATGGATGCCAACTCTATTTGTTGCTCCCAAGATCTTCGCGGCGCCAAAGCGTATGCCATGGTCTTCAAAAGGTATTCGCCAACGAGCGCGTCCACTTGCCGGGGCCGCTGCAAGACCTTAACACCAGGATAGCGGCCTCGGTCCGGTGCAGCGCATCGCGTTCGGCTCGGCTTTCTTGAATGGTTCCTTTTCTACCACCAATTCCTAACGCGGGCTTCGCCCGCAACCCTTGGATAGTGAAAACAGGCATCCAACTTCCGAAAATGATTGTTACCAGCAGTCATTCCGAAAGCGGATGCCATGAAAACAGTATGCTCTTTCGTCGCCAAGTTTGCCAG
>SYHD01000341.1 GCA_005799265.1 Planctomycetia bacterium
GGAAGGCATTCGCGGAATTGACCGAACTCGGCTGGCTCAAGTCGCCGAAGCTGCCCAGGCTCGTGAGCTGCCAGAGCGACGGCTGCGCTCCGATCGTCCGCGCCTTCGAAGCAGGGAATCGTCACGCGGAGATGTTCCCTAACGCGAAAACGGTAGCGAGCGGCCTGCGCGTGCCGATGGCGGTCGGCGACTTCATGATGCTCGACGCCATCCAGGCGTCCGGCGGCTGCGCCGTCGCGGGGAAGGAAGAGACGATTGTGCCGTGGATGCAGAGGGTCACGTCGCTGGAAGGCATCGCGATCTGCCCGGAAACAGCGGTGTGTTTCGATGTGCTCGAGAAGCTGATCGGCGCCGGACGGGTCGGCCGCGATGACGAAATCGTCGTATTCAACACGGGCGCCGCGCAGAAGTACATCGAGGCCGTGACGCTCACGCTGCCGAGGATCGACAAGAATCGGGCAATCGATTATGCGGCACTGGCGGACGCCTGATGCGTTTTCCGATCCTGAGCGACCACGAAGGGCGATTCCCTCCGCAGCATGGCCCTTCGCTGACGCTCTTGCTCGGACTCTCCTCCCTTGACGACGCCTGGAAGATCGGTAATCTCACTGTTCCGCCGGAATTCCGTTCTCTTCTCGCCGGAGTTGCGCCATGAAAAACCTTATCACGCGATACACCCTGGGCGTTCTCTTGTCGGGTCTATGCGCATCATTCGCCGCGGCCCAGGACGTTGACTCGCTCCTGGCACGCATCAAGGCGGTCGGCAAGGAAGGCGTCGGCAACGTCGAGGCGGCCAAGGCGTGGAAGGAGCTCGTCGCCAAGGGGCCCGCCGTGCTGCCTGACATCCTCGCCGGCATGGATGACGCCAGCCCCGTCGCCGTCAACTGGCTGCGCGGCGCCGTCGAAGCGGTGCACGACAAGGCCATTCAACAAAATCAGAAGATCCCAGTCGCGAAGATCGAGGCATTCCTCAACGACACGCAGCACGCCGGCCACTCGCGCCGTCTCGCTTACGAGATGCTCGTAAAGCTCGATCCCAAGACACCCGATCGGCTCCTGCCCAAAATGCTCGACGATCCCAGTTCCGAGATTCGCCGCGATGCCGTCGCTGTCAAGCTGAATTATGGCAAGACGGCCGCGTTCGAAATGAAAACGGCCCATAAGGACTTTTACCTGGGCCTGCTCAAACACGCGCGCGACCGCGATCAAGTCAGTGAGATTCGCGATGTGCTCAAGAAGGGACATGCCGTCGACATCGATCTCACCAAGCACTTCGGCTTCGTCACACGCTGGAACCTCATCGGCCCGTTCGACAACGTCAAGGGGGTCGGCTTCAATAACGTCTATCCCCCCGAGAAGGAAATCGCCCTGAAGGCCATCTACCCCGGCAAAGGCACCGAACAAGCCCGCTGGCGCGAACACGCCACCGACAAGGAGCTTGGCCTCGTGGATCTCAACGAGGCCATCGGCAAGTTGAAAGGCGCCGTTTACTATGCCCATGCCGTCGTCGCCTCCGAGAGCGAACGATCCATCGACCTCCGCGCCGGCAGCAATAACGCGGTGCGCATTTGGCTCAATGGCAAGGAAGTCTTCTTCCGCGAAGAGTATCACCATGGCATGAAGATGGATCAGCACGTCGGCAAAGGCACGCTGAAGACGGGGCGCAACGAAATCCTCATCAAAGTTTGCCAGAACGAGCAAACCGATTCCTGGGCTCAGCAGTGGTCGTTCCAGTTGCGCGTCTGCGATTACCTGGGCGCGGCCGTGCCCGTGACCAACGTGACCGAAAAGATCAAGTGAGCGTCCAATACAGCTCACGCAAAGGCGCAAAGGCGCAAAGAAATGCCTGAGAAGTATTGTCTTTACTTTGCGGCTTTGCGCCTTTGCGTGAGGCCATTTGGAGAGGGATGATGATGCGTGTCTGTTCAATGGTTATCGTTCTGGCGATCGGTTTCCCTGTTTGGGCGGACGACGTTACGCAGTTCCGCGGCGCGTTGGGCATTTCAAAAGAAACCAACCTGCCGACCAAATGGAGCGCCAAGGACGGTCTGCGCTGGAAGGCCGAACTGCCCGGACGCGGGCTGTCCAATCCCGTCATCGCCGGAGGCCGAGTCTACGTGACCGCAACGGCGGCGTATGAACAAAAACGCGAAGTCGTGCTCTGCTTCGACGTGAAGACCGGTAAGAAGCTCTGGGAACGTCAGGTCTGGTCCACTGGCACGACGCAGTGCCACAATAAAACCAACATGGCTGCCCCGACGCCGATGACAGACGGCGAACGGGTCTACGCCCTTTTCGCGACCGGCGATCTCGTTTGCTACGACAAGGATGGCGATCTCGTCTGGTATCGCTCGCTCGTCGGCGATTACCCGACCGTCGGCAACAACGTCGGCATGGCCGCGTCGCCGGCGATTCACGGGGAGACAATCTTCATTTGCCTGGAAAACGCCGGCGAATCGTTCGCCGTCGGCATCGACAAACGCACGGGCGAGAACCGCTGGCGCGTCGTTCGGCCGCGCCTCATCAACTGGGTCAGCCCAATCGTCGTGCAGAATCAGGGTCAAGCCGAGGTCCTCTTCCAGGGGCCCGACGGCATCGCCAGCCACGATGTCAACACCGGCAAAAAGAAGTGGACCGCGCCGGCTGTGGTCAAGGGTTCGCACGCCAGCCTTACCAGCGGCGACGGCGTGGTCTACGCCAATAGCGAGAAGTTTACGGCCCTGCGTCCCGGCAAGACGGACGCGCCCGAAGTGCTCTGGCAGTCGGCCAAGCTGCGCGTCGGTTATTGTTCGCCGATCGTGCACGAGGGCCGAATCTACGTCGTGGCCGGCGCGGGCGTCGTCAACTGCGGCGACGCCAAGACGGGCGAGATAGTCTGGACGCTGCGTCTCGATGCGGGCGGAGCGTACACCGCCTCGCCGCTGCTGGCCGACGGCAAGCTCTACATCGTCAATGAAGCGGGCGTGACGACGATCCTGCAAGTCGGCAAGGAAGCGAAAGTGCTGGCCAAGAATCCGATCGACGATGTGATCTTGGCTTCGCCAGTCGCGTCGGATGGGGCGATCTTCTTGCGTTCCGACGGCGCGCTCTATTGCATCGGCAGTCAAAACCCGAAGCGTTAACGAAGGAATCGCTTCCTTCGCTAACGCTTCAAGCTCTGATGCTCAGGCGATGCGCATGCACCCGTCGCCAGGCCAGCGCGAGGGCGCGCACGTCTTCCATCGATTCCACCAAGATCGGATGATGCAGCATCGCGCAGCCACGGCCAGCGCGTTCGCTTTCAACCAACGATGACCCTTGCCGAAATCGCTTCGGCGCGCGCGCGACATGAGCCGCAATGAACCCTTCATCGACTGCGAATCCCTCGGCACGCATTGCCTTGAGGGCCAACTCGCGCGATAATTCGAAGGCCGCGACATCGAACTGCATGCCGACCTTGTAAAACGCGGGGCGTTCTGCGTCGTTCGCGGCCACGAACAAACGCACGCCCGGCACTTCAGCGAGCGCGTCGATCAGACTCCTCACGTTGGCCCAGCGCAGCGCGTTCCGTTTGTCGAGCCCGAGACACTGAGGCAACAGCAGCGCGGCCTGTAGCTCGGACAGCGGACAGACGATGTTGCCCGCGCGCAACAGATGATTGCGAGCACGCTGGGCAACGTCAGCATGTGGCGTCATGAGCGCGCCGCCGCGGCCCGCGGACAGCAACTTCGAGCCGCCGAAGCTGAGAACGCCCACGTCGCCCCAGGTTCCTGCGCGTCGACCGTCCACGAGGGCGCCGACCGCCTGCGCGGCATCTTCCAGAACGACGAGCCCTTTTTCACGTGCCAGTTCCACGAGCGCTCGCATCGCGACGCGGCCGCCATGCAAGTGCGACGCCAGGATCGCTTTCGTCTTTGGGCCGATCGCTTCACGGACCGCATCGAGAGAGAGGTTCCAGTCGCGCGGGTTGACATCAACGAGCACCGGCGTTGCGCCGACGGCGTGGATGCTGAGGAAGTTGCCGGGATAATCGTAATCGGCCAGGATGACCTCGTCGCCTTGATCGATCTTAAGTGCGAGCAGACCAAGCTCGACCGCATAGTTGCCGCTGCCGCAGAGGAGGATGTGCTCGATCGCGTGATATGTGCGTAGCCAGGCTTCGAGTTGCTCGCACTTCCCGGCTTGATATTTGCCCCACCAGCCTTCGCGATAGGCCTGTTCGAGAACCTGGAGAATCTCCGGGTCCGCGCTCGGCCAGGCTGGAGGGCCTTGCGGTCGAAGCGGGACGCCGCCCAGAAGGGCCGGTAGATCAGAAGGTCGCGGGTTCGTGTTCATTAACGAGGCCAGGGTCCGGGCATGTGATTTCTTGAATCCATCGTGCCGTCAATTTCGTCGAATGGATAGAGAATTCCTGTACAATAAATCCGCCCTCTTATGGTATCATCGCGAGAGTCCCTTTTCTCCTTCCGAGGATCCATTCATGCGAATCCGCCTCATTGGCGCTGCCCTTGTGGCTCTTCTTTCGGTCAGTGCGACCGGTGTCGAAGCCGCGTGCTGCTACTTCTCCGCCAAGAACACGGACATCTTGCAGCCGGCCCAGAAAGTGTTCATCACCTGGGACCCCGCCGAAAAACTCGAGACCTTCACCGTCCAGCCCAAATTCGAAGGCAACGCCCTCGACTTCGGCATGGTCATCCCGACGCCCACACAGCCCAAGCTCAACGAGATGCCGCGCGACTTTTTTAAGCACCTCGCGATCTACACCATCATGAAGGGGCGCCAGTTCCCGCAATCGAAGCTGCTCTATTTGGGCCAGCGCTTCGAACGCGGCGACCGCTTCAATAGGCTGCGCGACGCCAGCAAAGCCCTGCAAGAGGGGGAGGGAAAGGGCGCGGGGGAGCGTCCGAAAGTCATCGTCCTCGAAGCGGGCGTCGTCGGTTCGCTCGATTACAAGATCATCACGGCCGAACGCGCCGACGATCTCTATCAGTGGCTCAAGGAAAACAAGTACACCTACTCCGGCGATGAAGCGACGCTCAATCATTACGTCCAGAAGAAATGGATCTTCACGGTAATGAAGATTGACACCATGCAGATGAAACGCAATAAAGACGGCAGCTTCGACGGCGAAGTGACGCCGACGCGCTTCCAGTTCAGCAGCGACAAACTCGTGTACCCGCTCAAGATCACGCAAATCTCGGTGCGTGAGAAGACCGAGGCCTTGTTCTATGTGCAAGCGCCCTTCAAAGTCGATCTGCAAGGCGACATGACCTACCAGTACACGTGGGTGCCGATGCTCCAGGGCGCGATCGGCTGCTCCGGCGGCATCCCCGGCGGTGGTCAGGCCTGGCTTGATGGCTTCAAGGGACAGATTCCGCCGCTCATGGCCCGCGCCAATCAGCTCAACTTCCGCTTTATCGCCGGCCAGCGTCCGCAGCCGAACAACAAGGGGCACATCCCGACGACGATGGAATGGGCCCGCAAGCTCTCCAAGGACGACGTGGCCATCTTCACCGGCAAGGCGCCCTACACCGAAACGGTCCCCGATGTTGACGAGGGCTTCACGGCCGCCGACATGAACGATGCGCAACGCGCCGAAGCGATTCGCAAGGTTATTCAAGCGCGTCTCAACAAGGCCCGTCAAGCTCGGCCGATCGGCTTCCTCGTCCGCCACGCTCCGCTTGACGACGTACGCAACCTCCAGCAGCTCGCCGGGCACTTGAGCGAGAGTTCGTTCATCACCAAGTTCCGCAAGATCTTTGCCCGCGATGAAATGAACGACGACCTCTTGATTGTGCCGGCCCGCTACAACGGTTCCGAAGACAGCTCCGAGTATGAAGAAATGTTACCATCCTCGCCGCCATGATCCCAATGCCCATCCTCGTTTAGCGCGCGCAGAGAAGTGCCAGGATTCCGGCGCTTCACCGCGAGCGCGAAACGGCGAGCGGCGTGATTCCCTCCACCTCCGCAGGAGATATTGCATGAGACCCCTGTTCATCGTCGCTCTGGCCCTCGCCGTCCCGTCCGCCTCGCAAGCGGCGTGCTGCTATTTCTCGGCCAAGAACACCGATATCTTGCAGCCGGCCCAGAAGGTGTTCATCACCTGGGACCCTGCCGAGAAGCTCGAAACCTTCACCGTCCAGCCCAAGTTCGAAGGCAACGCCCTCGACTTCGGTATGGTCATCCCGACGCCAACGCAGCCCAAGCTCAACGAGATGCCGCGCGATTTCTTCAAACACCTCGCGATCTACACGATCATGAAGGGCCGACAGTTCCCGCAATCGAAGCTGCTCTACCTGGGCCGTAATCGCTTCACCGGCCGCGAGATGTTGCAACGCGCCGCCGCCAACGGTAAAGCGAGTGAGAAATCCGATGAGCGCGCGGAGCGCCCGAAGGTCATCGTTCTCGAAGCGGGCATCGTCGGCTCGCTCGATTACAAAATCATCAGCGCCGAACGCGCCGACGATCTTTATCAATGGCTCAAGGAAAACAAATACACCTACGCCGGCGACGAAGCGACGCTCAACCACTACGTCCAGAAGAAGTGGCTCTTCACGGTCATGAAAATCGACACCATGCAGATGAAGCGCAACAAGGACGGCAGCTTCGACGGCGAAGTGACGCCGACGCGCTTCCAGTTCGCGTCGGACAAACTCGTCTATCCGCTCAAGATCACGCAGATTTCGGTGCGCGAGAAGACCGAAGCGTTGTTCTACGTGCAGGCGCCCTTCAAGGTCGATCTGCAAGGCGACATGACCTACCAGTACACGTGGGTGCCGATGCTCCAGGGCGCCATCGGCTGCTCCGGCGGCATCCCCGGCGGCGGTCAGGCCTGGCTCGATGGCTTCAAGGGACAGATTCCGCCGCTCATGGCCCGCGCCAACCAGCTCAACTTCCGCTTCATCGCCGGCCAGCGTCCGCAACCCAACAACAAGGGGCACATCCCGACGACGATGGAATGGGCTCGCAAGCTCACCAAAAACGACGTCGCTGTTCTTACCGGCAAGGCGCCCTACACGGAAACGGTCCCCGATGTCGATGAGGGCTTCACGGCCGCCGACATGAATGATGCGCAAAGGGCCGAAGCGATTCGCAAAGTCATTCAGGCACGTCTGACCAAGGCCCAGCAAAGTCGGCCAATCGGGTTCCTCGTCCGCCACGCGCCGCTTGACGACGTGCGCAACCTCCAGCAGCTCGCCGGACACCTGAGCGAAAGTTCGTTCATCACCAAGTTCCGCAAGATCTTCGCCCGCGATGAGATGAATGACGATTTGCTTATCGTTCCCGCTCGCTATAATGGCTCCGAAGACAGTTCGGAGTACGAGGAAATGCTTCCCAGCTCGCCGCCATGATATTCTTGGCGCGCGCATTGACGCACCATGCAAACCCCGGGAGAAGCTCAGCGATTCCTGGGGTTTGCTTCATTCTGGATCTGCAATGAACAAGCTGCTCGTAATCGGTGGCATCGTCGTGGCCGCATTCGTCGCCTTCTTCGCGGCGCGGTATTTCTTCGAAGAGCAGGACGACCTCACCGGTTCCTGGGCAGTCGTGGCGATGGAGCAGCAAGGCAAGAAAGCTTCCGTGAAGCAGGTCCCGTTCAAGCAACTCACCTTCAGCAAAGGCAAGGTCGTCTGGCTGGTGTTGACTCAGAAAGGGTTGGACGAGATCGACGGGCCTTTTCGGGTGAATTCGAGCAAGAACCCCAAGGAGATCGATCTCGCCGATCCGGAGGACCCGGGCAACTTCATTCGCGCGATCTACGAACTCCAGGCGGACGGTCTGGTGCTGTGCATCGGAGATCCGCGTCCGCGGGACATGTCGGGGCGGGGCGGCAGTCTGCTCATTTTCCTCAAGAGGAAGTAGCCCAATGTGGCGCGACGCTCCGCGTCGCATTTTCACGACGCGGAGCGTCGTGCCACAATGCGTGCGACCATTCGCTCATGTATGCACTTCCGCATACATCAAGACGGACACCGGCCCGAACAAGAACACCGGCAGCCATGCGGCCAGCGCAGGGGAGAGAACGTGTACGCCGAGGTGCTGGCATGCGAACAGGGTGCCGAAGAACACGAGGCACAGGACCAGGCAGAGCCCGGAGCTGACGAAGACGTTGCGGTTCTGATCGCGCAGGATCACCGACAGCCCCAGCACGACGAGAATGATGCCGACGAGCGGCCGCGTGAGCCGGGTGTGAAAATTGAGGGCCAGGATCGCGTGCTGGGTGCTCTCGGCCCGGTCGAGTTCTTTGACGAGTTTCCACGTGGGCAGGTATTGCTGCCAATTCTTGACGCGCGTGACCGTTTCGATGTCGACGTCTTTCGTCTTCAGAAAATATTCGCCGTTGCCAAGCGGATTGAGGATATGCTGCTGCTCAGCAGGCCAGGTGGGCAACTCGCCGGGCGTAGTTTGTTTGAGCAGCCAGCCGCCGGAACGCGCGTCTCCAGCACGTTCGGGTATATAGAGCGCCTCCTTGGCTTGCAATATGATGTGCGTGCCGTTGATGGTGCTCGGAATGCTGACGAACGGATTCCTGATGATCCCTTCCTTTTTGATGGCCGAGCTGCCGTTGAGGACGATCTTGTTCGCGTCGTAGGCGGCCGAGACGCCGGAATCAGCCTCGCCGTCGGGGTTGTGCCGATTTTCGAGCATGAAGATGTCGATATTCGGCAGCGCGAATTCCTGATTGACGACGACCAACCCCATCATGAGGAAAGCACACACGAGCACCGGCTGCACGGCGCGCCGCGTCGAAACGCCCGCCGACAACAGGGGCAGCAGCTCGTTGTTCCGCTGCATCCAGGCCACAGTGAACATGCCCGCCAGAAGCACGACCGCCTCGCACAGGCGATCAAAGATCTGAAACGTTTTGTAACCGTAATAGACGCCGACGAACTTGACGATTGATTCGAAGTCCTTTTTGTGGGCTGTAAGGTCCTCGATGTTCATGAACAGATCGACGATGATGAACAACCCGACCATGCTCACCAGCGAAAAGACGTACGCCTTGAAGTAGTTGACGATCATTTGCCGATCGAGGATCGTGAACATGTCCCTTCCTTCAAGGAATCGCGAGCAATGCGCTCGTAGGCTTCTACTTGCTACAACGAACGGTTGTTGCCAACTTACCCCACGAAGATGCCAGCCCTTCGGGCGCTCAAAGCTCGGGCCTGGTAAGCATGACTGGCCGGGCCTCGACTGCTCGCGCCGGCGCGACGCGCGTGCGCGGTTGATAGGTGAGCACATACTGGCGGATGTACGGGTTCGACCGGTTGGCAGCGAAATTGCCGAAGCCGTTGGCGCGCAGTTCGCGCATGGCCTCGGCCCGACTGTAGCCTTCGTATTCCATGCGATAAATGGCGGCCATGACGCCCGTACGATGCAGGCCCGCTTTGCAATGAAACAACACCGGGTAGGAGGCTTCGTCGTCCATGATCTTCAAGAACTTCTCGATGGCGGGCATCCTCCCATCTTTTAGATCGGCATCATCCTTCAAGATCACGTACACGAAATGGAAATCAACGCCAAGCTCCTTGCAAAGCTCGCTCTCCTTGATGGTTCTCCAGGTGAAACGGTCGACAGGCAGGCTCGGATCGGGTTCTTCGTCCCAAAGGGTGATGACGGTCTTGATCTTGTGTTTAGTGATGGCGTCGCGGAAGCCGTCCGCCGTCAAACAGCCGCTGCGATAGACGCGTCCTTCCACGACGGGGCGGAGCCGTTTCGTGTGTTCAAGCGTGTAGCGGTAAAAGAGATACGGGGCAAATGCCATGAACGCCGCCAAGGCCACGCCCATGGCCCAGCGGTTGAGATTGGACATGCGCACAGGTTCACCTCGCCAAGAAAACTTCCTTGTTCAGCGGGGCATGATGCCGATTCGCACGCGAATTAGCAAGGCCGATTGCCTGCGCGCCTGCAAAAGATGGGGAATTTCGGCAAGTGAGCCTTTACGAGCTGCGACCGTTAGGGAGCGGGAACAGCTTCCGCTCCCTAACGGTCGCGGCTCGTGAAGTTGTCACGGCGCTTTCGCGGCCGGCCAGAGGACGCGGCCCGGCGTCGTCGTGGGGATGCTGTAGAGCGTGCCGCCGGCGGTGATGTAGAGCGTCTTGAGGTCGGCGCCGCCGAAGGCACAATTAGTGACCTCGTCGCGCGGCACATTGAGGACGGTAAGCAGCTTGCCTTCGGGCGTGACCACGTAGATACCGCCAGGGACATCCTTGGCTGGCTCGGCAGGCGGGTTCGGCTTGTTGAGACCGCCCGCGACATACAGCCGGCCCTTGGCGTCCTGTTTGATGCCGTCCGGACCGCGGCCTTGGCCCCAATCGTGCAACAATTTTTTGGACGCAAGATCGACCGTGCCGTCCTGCTTGAGATCGAAACGCCAAAGTTTGCGCGCGCCGGTCAGAACGCTGTTGTTGTTGTCGGCCACGAAGAGATACTTGTCGTCCGCCGAGACGAGAATGCCGTTGGGACGCTCGAGTTCGCGGCCGATGATGCGTGTGACCTTCCAGCTCCCCTCTCCTTTTGGGAGAGGGGCCGGGGGTGAGGGTGGATCGATGCGATAGACGCCTTCGATGGTTTGGCCCTTGTCGTCGAGCAATTCCATGCCGTCGCGTTTGCCGTAGCGAGGGTCGGTGAAGTAGATGCGCCCCTTGGAGTCGATGGTGAGATCGTTCGGATTGTTGTACTTCTTGCCCATGTAATTATCGGTGAGGACGATGACCTTGCCTTCAGGATCAGTGCGCGTGACGCGGCGAGCCAGATGTTCGCAGGCGACGAGATTGCCGAGCTTATCGAATAGCAGTCCGTTGGTGCCGGCATTTCTCTTGTAGATGCTCACCTTGCCGTCGAGGCCGAAAAGCTGCATGTGGAAGTTGCCGCCGGAGGTAAGGACGCCGAGCTTGGGATGCCAGGCGGGCCCTTCGCCGGCGCCTTCGCCTTCGGCTTCGACCTTGAGTTTGGCGCCAGGCTCGAAGATGGCTGGTTCCTGGGCGGTTAACGTGCCCGGGAATACGAACAATGCAAGCGCGATGCAGTGGCGCATGTTGGAATCCCTTGGTTCAATCGAGGAGGTTCATGTTTTCGTCTCACGCGAGTCGCGCGGCCCAGGGTCGGTCATCAAGCGAAAACCGTAGTACGCCGCGCCGCATCCCGCCGCGGTCAATAGAGGGCCTTTCCAAACGAGCCCACCGATAATCTCATTGACGAAGCCGCCGGCGAGGCCGTCACAGAGCCACCAGATCCCACAAATCACACAGGCGCTGCCGCCCACCAGCAGCTTGGTGGTGAGCTTGTTCACGTGCAGCGGTCGCGCAGCCGACGCAACGGCCGAGGATCCAGCTTTTTGGCTCACAATTGCGCAGCCACAACTCGGACACGCGCCGGCGCTCCCAGATGTGCCGGACTTGCAGGCCTTGTGAACCGGGTTGCCGCATTCGTTGCAGAATTCGCCTGCCAGGATTGACGGAATCACTTTTTGACATTTCGCACAGGGAGAGCCGACGAGTTGACTCATGACTTTTTCCTGGCCTAAAGCGAAAACGAAGTTCGGCTTTGTCCTTCGCTTACGCTTCAGGTTCTGACTCAGCGAATCTACGCCGGCCTCTGCAATTGGTCCACCTGCTCTTGCGTCGCCTTCTGCGTCCCCTTGCATTTCGGATACTTGTTGCAGCCAAAGAAGAACTTGCCCCACCGGCCCGGTCGCAGCTTCATCGGGCCGTCGCATTCGGGGCACTTGATGTCCGGCGGCGCATCGATCGCGACGCTCTTCGGCTTCGCGGCTTCCGGACCGCTTTCCAGTTTCAGCTTCTCTTTCAACTCCGGCGGCAACTGCTTCGTGCTGCGGCAACTTGGATACGCGCTACACCCCAAAAACGGGCCGCGGAAGCTCTTCTTGATCGCCATCGCGCTGCCGCATTTCTCGCACGTGATGCCCGTGTCGATCGGTTTGACCGGCTTGCCCTCGGCGTCCATCTCGACGATGTTCTTGCACTTGGGATAGGCGCTGCAGCCGAGGAACGGGCCGCGCTTGCCCATGCGTTGCACCATCGGGCTTTGGCATTTTTCGCAGTTGTATTTGCTCGGCTGACTGGTGACGACGGGCTTGCCCTCGGCGTCGAAGTTCATTGTCGTCTTGCAGTCGGGATAGCCGCTGCAGCCGAGGAACGGCCCCGTCTTGCCCGGGCGTTTGATCATGTCCTTGGTGCAGGTCGGGCACTTGATGACGTTGCCGTCGGCGTCCACCGCAGGGCCGGCCTTCTCGCCGGGGTTCTGGCCTTCGACCGTCTTCTTCTTGATGTACGTACACTTGGGCTCGTCCTTGTAGCCGGAGCAGCCGAAGAACTTGCCGAACTTGCTGAAACGTTCTTCGAGCGGCTTCTTGCACAGCGGACACTTCTCGGCGTTCTTGAGCATCTCCGTCTCTGCGGTCTTCAGCGACTCGGAGAAAGGATCGTAGAACTCCTGCAAGACCTGGTTGCGCGCGTATTTCTTTTCCTCGATCTGATCGAGTTCCTCTTCCATATGGCGCGTAAACTTCAGATCCATCACCTTGGGGAAGTGCAGAACGAGCAAATCAGTCACCGTCATGCCGATCGGCGTCGCGAAAAAGCGGCGTTCCTTCAGCTCGACATACTGGCGGTCCTGGATCTTGCCGATGATCGACGCATAGGTGCTCGGCCGGCCGATGCCTTCCTTTTCCAGCATCTTGACCAGCGACGCCTCGTTGTAGCGCGGCGGCGGTTCAGTGAAGTGCTGCGTCGGCTTCAAGTTCAGGAGGCTGAGCGGGTCGGTCTCCTTCATTGTCGGCAGGATGACGTCCTCTTGCTTGCTCGATTGCACGTAGACCTTGCGATAGCCGTCGAACTTCAGCGTCTTGCCCTGGGCCTTGAACAAACCCTTGGCCGCGGTTACTTCAACGTTGGTCACCGCGAAGATCGCCGGGTTCATCTGGCAAGCGACGAAGCGCTGATAGATCAGCGTGTAGAGCTTGAGTTGTTCCGCAGGCAAAAACTTCGCGACCCGCTCCGGCGTGTATTCGACATCCGTGGGCCGAATCGCTTCGTGGGCGCCCTGGGCGTCCTTCGATGACGCATAGGCGGTCGGTTTCTCCGGCAAATACTTGTCGCCGTAGGCCGATTTGATGTGCCCGCGGCAATTCTTGAGGGCTTCATCGGAAATACGCGTGCTGTCGGTACGCATGTAGGTAATCAGCGCAACCTGGCCCTCGCTACCGAGCTGGACACCCTCGTAAAGTTTCTGGGCGACGCTCATGGTACGGCGCGCCGTGTAACGCAACTTGAGGGATGCCTGCTGCTGTAGCGTGCTGGTCGTGAACGGCGCGGGCGCCTTCTCCTGGCGGTCCTTTTGCTCGACTTTGGTGACGACGTAATCCGCGTCACTTAGCGCCTTGACGATCGGATCGACTTCCGCCTGATTCGACGCTCTGAATTTCTTGCCGTCCCATTCCGACAGCTCGGCGACGAACGCGCCTTCGGGCAACTCCTCGCGCTTGGGTTCCTTCTCGGCTTCGTCATCGAGCTCCTCTTCTTCCTCCTCCTCCTTCGGCTTCGGCTTGGCAGCCTTCTTCGGCTTGGCGCCCTTGGCGACTGCAGTCTTGGTCAACTCCCGGGTCTGCAACACGGCGCCGATCTTCCAGTATTCCTCTGGCTTGAAGGCGGCAATTTCCCGCTCGCGATCGACGATGAGCCGCACCGCAACCGACTGCACTCGGCCCGCGGTCAGCTTCTCCGCCAGCGTTAACGACAAGAGCGGACTGAGTTTGTAGCCGACGATACGGTCGAGAAAACGGCGCGCTTCCTGGGCGCTGACGAGGTCCATGTCGATGGCACGAGCGTTGGCGAACGCCTTCTGCACGGCGCTTTTCGTGATTTCGTTGAAGGTGACGCGCTGAATCCGCTCGTCCTTGAGGTGGAGAGCTTCCTTGAGATGCCAGGCAATCGCCTCGCCTTCGCGGTCCGGGTCAGGGGCGAGGTAGACGATGTCGGCGGCCGCGGCGTGCTTTTTCAGCGAGGCGAGCACGTCCTTGCGATCTTTTAGGTCGCGATACGTGGGGATCCAGCCCCCTTCGATGTCGATGCCGAACCGCGACTTGGGCAGATCGCGCGCGTGTCCCAGGCTGGCGACGACTTCGTAGCCGGGGCC
>SYHD01000342.1 GCA_005799265.1 Planctomycetia bacterium
AACGCAAACCGCCTGACGCCGAGCCGCCCGATCGCGGAAAAGAATGACCGCCAGCCATTTCAAGGGAGCCTACGCTGGCTCCCCTACCTCCATTTCCATCGGACGCTTTCCAGCGGCTCCGCCTATTTACCGATTGTTTACAGACGAACGGTATTGGGGCTAATCGACTTCAGCGCCACCGCATCACCACCGACAGGTATTCTTCCTTCTTTTTCAATAAGCCCTCATACGCCGTCCCCAGCTCCTCCGGCTTGATGCGATGGGAAATCAGCCCATTCAAGTTGAGCCGGCCGTTTGCGAGCAATGCCAGCAGCCACTTCTGCGCCTTGTTGATGTCCCACGCGCCTGCCAGGCGCGTGTGGGCGGGCTCGAAAAGTTGATTACCGTGAGCGCCGGTAACTTCGATGTAGCGGCGATGCAAGTCGTCATAGAAGTTGACATCCTTGGCTTTGCCGCGCGGACTGCCGACGACGACGACCTGGCCCGCGTCGCAAGCGAGCGACATCGCCGTCGGGATGGCGTCGGGCACACCCGTTGCGTCGGCGACGATCTCGGCGCCTTTCATGCCGAGGAAGTCGTTCATCTTCGATTTGAAGTTGACGTCCGTTGGATCCAGCGTCAGATCGGCGCCGGCTTTCAACGCCGCTTCTCGCCGCATCTTGACACTGTCGATGCCGATGACGGGACTGGCGCCCGCCGCCATCGCACAGCGCAACACGGCCTGGCCGATCATGCCGAGACCGAGCACCGCGAACGATCGGCCCAGCGTCAAGCCGGCACGGATCGACGCGCCCATGCCGTAGCGCAGGATGCATGCGAGCGCCGCCTTCTCGAAATCAAGATTGTCGGGTAGCTTCCATAAGCGACCGCGCTCGTGGCCGATCGTCAGTAGCTCCGCGGAGGCGTGGTTGCCTGGAAAGCTGACGCGATCGCCGGGTTTCCAGCCGGAGATGCTTTTGCCGACGGCGACCACGGTCCCGGCGGCGCTGTAGCCGGAGCGGAAAGGGAACTTCCAGTCGGGCAGGTTCGGATCCTGTAGCCACTGGTGGGTGCCGGTGTAAACGGCGAGTTCGGTGCCGGGGCTGATCGCGCTAACCTCGGCGGCGACGAGAATTTGATTGTCGGCGGGATCGGGCAGCTCGACTTCGCGAACAGCGACCTCGAATGCCTTCATTATGACGGCCTGGTGGGCTTTCATGGAGGTTCCTTGTGTTTCTCCCCCCTCCCTTTGGGAGAGGAGGGGCAAAATCGCAGTAGGTCAATATGCAAATGGTAGGGACCAACGCAAGCAACGGACACCTCGATGAGCGAAACTCCGCAAAACCGCCTGGCAAATTTTCTCGCCATCAATCGCACCGTCGGCATCGTACTTTTGAGTGTGCTGCTCTTCGGGCTTGGCGAACAACTCTGGCATCCGTTTCTGCCGCTGTTTTTGAAATCGCAGACGAGGGAGATCGCTGCCGTCGGTCAGATCAGTGATGCGGCGCTGTGGACTATCGGCATCTACGCGTGTTTGCTCAATCTCTTCCAGGCGTTCTGCTACATCGGCGGCGGCCAACTCACGGCGCGGCTGGGCGATCGCGGCTCGCTCTTTCTCTTCGGCATACTGACCATCGCCGGATACGTGCTTTTTCTAATCGTGGCGCATCCGGCGGCGACAGTCTTCGCGTGCCTCTTGATCCTCGGCTGGGAATCGCTGTCGATGCCGGTGACATTCACAACGGTCGGCGCGACACTGGCCAAGGAACAGCGCGGTATGGCGTTCGCGGTGCAATCGATCCAGAAACGCTTGCCGAAGATCCTAGGCCCTGCCTGCATCGCCGGCGTGATGTGGTTCCTGAGCACGCATTACGATACAGACGAAGCTCGGCTCGTCGGTATGCCATTTCTCGTCGGCACGGCGCTCGTCCTGGGTATCGCGTCGCTCGTCGTGCAATGGCGATTCATGCCGCATCGTCCGCCGCCGAAGATGGAAGGCAACACATGGTCGGTTCTTGCGCAGTTTCCATCCAGTCTGCGCCGCCTGCTCCTGGCCGAGATTTTGACGCGCTGGTGCGATTGGCTAGTGCGCGAGCTGGTCGTCATCTATCTTGCGGTCGAGCGCGGGCTGAGCGATTCCGAGATCTTTGGCCTGGTAACGTTGCAGCACGTCGTCGCGATGCTGACGTATCTGCCGATTGGCCGCATGACGCGCGCGGTCGGCCTCGAACCGTTCATCGGCCTGACGTTCGTCTTCTTCGGGCTATTTCCACTGACGTTGATTCTCGCGCCGGAAGGCTGGGAATGGCTGGCGTTCATCGTCTATGGCTTGCGCGAAATCGGCGAGCCGGCGCGGAAGGCGATGATCACGACCAACATGCCAGAAGCGATCCGCGCACGCGGCGTCGGATTATACTGGGGCATGCGCGCGTTCGCAGTCTGCACCTCGGCGCTGGTTGGCGCCTGGCTATGGCAATGGGGCGGGCCAAACGTCCTCTTCGTGATCGCATTCGCGTGTGGAATCCTGGGCACGGTGGTTTACTATGTCTTCGCCCGCTCGGAGGCGACTGCGGCCATTGCCAATTTGCAGGAACCGTCATGAGCCGCATTCCTTGACTGCCGCGTTCATGGCGTCAGCACAGCGTTGCAGCGATGCCGTGGACGTGCAGTACGGCGGCATGGCGTAGAGCACGTTGCCGAGCGGTCGCAGGAAGACGCCACGCTCAAAGCAGGCACGCCGCATGCGCGCGCTGGTTTCGGCAAGATAACCACCCGCGCTGTTCATCTCGATTGCCGCAATCGACCCGCGGATGCGCACTTCCTTGACGCGCGAATCGTCCTTAAAACACGCCAGCGCGTTGCTCCAAAAGGCTTCCATCCGTACCGGCGCGTCGAGCGAACGTTCAAGCAACAGTCGATAATTGCACACGGCGACCGCGCACGCCAGCGGGTTCGCCGTGAAGGAATGGCCGTGAAAGAACGTCTCGCGCCGATCGGGTGTCAGGAATGCATCGACGATCGACGGCGCCACGAGCGTCGCCGCCAACGGCAAGATGCCTCCGGTCAGCGTCTTCGCGGCGCAGACAAGATCGGGCACGATGCCCGCAGCCTGATGTGCCCACAGCGTTCCCGTGCGGCCACCGCCCGTCATTACCTCGTCGGCGATAAACAAGACGCCGTGTCGTCGCGTCACTTCGACAATCTGCCGTAATGTTTCCGGGGGGTGCATGCGCATGCCGCCAGCGCCTTGCACGAGCGGTTCAAGGATCACGCCGGCCGTGTGCTGGGCATGTTGCCTTAGATATTCGTCGAGCCGAATCGGATCGAGTGGCAGAATATCCGCGTGAAACAACAGCGGTTCAAATCGGCTGAAGAAAACAGGATCGCGGCTCACCGCCATCGCGCCGAAAGTATCGCCGTGGTAGCCATGCTCGAAGCCGATGAAACGCGTGCGCTGTGGCTCTTGGTGACGACACCAGAATTGATACGCCAGTTTGAGGGCGACTTCGACCGCCGTGCTGCCGTTGTCGGAGTAGAAGACACGGCCGCCGACCCATGGCATCGTGCCAAGCAGCAGGTCCGCCAATGCAAGCGCGTGGCGATGCGTGACGCCAGCGAAGAGCACATGATCGATCGACCGCGCGGCCTCGGCAAGGGCGTCCATCAATGGCGGATGGCGATGCCCGTGCAGGATCGTCCACCACGATGAGATGCCGTCGATGACGCGCCTTCCGTCCGCTAATTCGAGGAATTCCGCGTCGGTCCCAACGCATACGCTTGGCTCATCGCCGCCAACGAGCGGTGTATACGGATGCCATACGCATCGGCGATCTTCCGCTTGCAGAGTCCGTTCGTGGGGAAGTCGAGCCTGTCCGCTTTTGTCTTCAATCGCCGCGCGCACTCGCTCCAACGCGCTGCGTTGTGATTCGGCGCATAGGGCCAGGGCAGGGGAGGTCCATAATTCCGGCGGCTCCACGGAAACCACGACCGTGGAACCCGCACGTTGCCGAACCTGCTCTTCGCAGAACGGATCGCGCTCGCCCATGAGGACGAGGGCAGCCGGTTCGATCCCCTCCGCCCGCAGAGCAACCAAAGCTTGTAGCGTTCGCCCGATGCCGCCGAGCTTGGAAGAGGAGACCAGTACACAAGGATGGCCCAATGCGCGAATGAGCACCAGTTGCAATTCGTCGTCGTTAAGAGGCGAGAACGCGCCGCCGAAAGTCTCGATGACAAGCCCGCGCGTTTTGTTTAGCGTTCGCGGCGTAGCGCCCGCAACTTCATTCGCCAACGGGATACTCTCGCCTTCCAATCGCGCAGCCAGCGGCGGCGCAATCGGCGCCTGAAACCGCCGCATGGGCGCATGCACGACCGCCCCCGGCACAAGCTCTGCGACCCGGGCCGAATCCGATTCGCCTGTCTCGATCGGCTTCCAGTATTCCCATGCATCGGCGAACAAATGCAGCCACAGTAGAGCGACTGTCGTTTTGCCGACATCGGTGTCTGTGCCGAGGAGAATGAACGAATTCATGGAGAAGTGTTCCAAGTGGGATCGCGCTCAACAGCCGACTCGAAGATTCACGGCGCTACGCCCAACGTAGCGAGCGCATTCGCCAGGTCAACCAGCACCTTCGGCTCATGATCCGCATGAATCGAAACGCGTAGCCGTGCTGTTCCCTCGGGCACGGTAGGCGGACGAATCGCGCGCACGTCGAACCCCGCATCTTGCAGCTTGCGGGCGGCGCTGACAGCAGCATGGTCCGCGCCAAAAACGATCGTGGCGATATACGCCGCACCCGCGACAGAGATCCCTTGTAGAGACATTTCCGTACGGAATTGTTGAGCATGTTCATGCAGCGCCGAGCGTGCCAACTTTCCCGTACTCACTGCGTCCACGGCGTCGAGCCACCACGCCCCGATCTGCGGCGGCAAAGCCGTCGTGAAGATGAAGTGCCGGCAGCGATTGATGAGCGTCTCCTTCAACAGCCGCGATCCCACGATGTACGCCCCCGGCACCGCGAGCGCCTTGCCCCCGGTGTGCACCGTTACCAGCACGCGTTCGCGCAAGCCGAGTGAATCGACGAGCCCACCCCCGGTGTCTCCGAAACACCCCGTCGCGTGCGCCTCGTCGACGAGCAGATGCGCGTCGTACCGCGCGGCCAACTCCGCCAGTTCTCGCAGAGGCGCGATGTCACCCTCCATTCCGAACAGCGATTCAGTGACGATAAACCACGCTTGCCGCGCAGTTCGGCTTTTTTGACGCTGTCGCAATGCAGTTTCCAAGGCGCCAAGATCGTTGTGAGGAAAAACCACTTTCTCCGCCCGGCTCAGACGGATGCCGTCGATGATCGATGCGTGATTGAGTTGATCAGAAAAAACCAGATCGCCTGGCTCAATGATCGTGCCGAGCAGTCCTTCATTGGCGGCATAGCCACTCGTAAACACAAGCGCCGCTTCCGTCTGATGCCACGCCGCCAGCTTCGCCTCGACTTCGTCCCAGATGGGATGATGTCCGCGCAACAGTCGGGAGGCCGTGCCGCTGCGCGTGAATTCAGCCACGGGCCAAATGCGCTTGCTCAAGCCAAGGTAATCGTTCGAGGAAAAATCGAGTCCCGACGGCGTCTGCAACGCGCGATGTCGGCCGTCTTGCTTCAGCCGATCAAGTTCCAGACACCAGCGCTGGGAAAGATTCATGAAATGCTCACGCATGGCTCCGGCAATCCCATCGCGCGAAACAACTCGGCGTCATCGCTTGCCGCGGGATTCGGCGCCGTCAACAGTTTGTCGCCGAAGAAGATGGAATTCGCTCCCGCCATGAAACACAAGACCTGCAGCTCCCGGCTCATGCGATCGCGCCCCGCGCTGAGCCGCACACGCGCCTGCGGAAACGCGATCCGGGCCGTCGCAATCAGGCGCACCAACTCGATCGAATCCACCGGAGACGCGTCTTCGAGCGGCGTGCCCTTGATTGGCGTCAAGCAGTTGATCGGCACGCTTTCCGGGGTCTTTTCGAGATTTGCCAGTTCGACAAGCAATCGCAGCCGATCATCCTCGCTTTCGCCCATGCCGAT
>SYHD01000343.1 GCA_005799265.1 Planctomycetia bacterium
CAGCCGCTGCTCTGGCAACACCTGTTTTGGTTCTACAGCCACCCGGCGGTCTACATCATGATCCTGCCGGCGATGGGCATGGTCTCCGACATCATCTCGACGTTCGCCCGCCGCCCGCTGTTCGGCTACCGCGCCATGATCTACTCGGTCGCCGGCATCGCGGGGCTGGGCTTCATCGTCTGGGGCCATCACATGTTCCAGTCCGGCATGGACCCGCGCCTCGGCACGGGCTTCATGGTCGCCACCATGATGATCGCCCTGCCTTCCGCCGTCAAAGTCTTCAACTGGCTCGGCACGATCTATCGCGGCAACCTGCAACTGACGACGCCGATGCTGTTCGCCCTCGCCTTCGTGTCGCTGTTCATCATCGGCGGGCTGTCCGGCATCTTCATGGCCGCCACTCCCGTCGATATCTACATCCACGATACGTATTTTATCGTAGCCCACATTCACTACGTGCTTTTCACCAGCAGCTTGATGGGCATCTTCGGCGCGATCTATTACTGGTTCCCGAAGATGTTTGGCCGCATGATGAACGAAACCCTCGGCAAGGCGCACTTCCTCTTGACGTTCATCTTCGCGAATTGCGTGTTCTTCCCGATGCACATGGCCGGCGTCGCGGGCTTGCGGCGGCGCATTCCGGACATCACCGCCGGCGCTCTCGAAGGCCGCTTGATCCCCTTGAACGAATTCATGAGCATCTCGGCGTTGATCCTTGGCGCCGTGCAGTTGATCTTCGTGCTCAACTTCCTGTGGAGCTTGTTTCTTGGGCCGCGGGCGACACGCAATCCGTGGAACTCCAACACGCTCGAATGGACGACGGGCGATCCGGTTCCTGGGCACGGCAACTTCGACACCGTGCCGATCGTGCACAGCTGGCCCTACGTGTACGGCGAATTTGGCAACAAGGACAGCTTCGCGCAAACCGAGAAATCCGAGGGGGTCGGCGCAACGCACCATTGAATTGTCATTCGTTTCGCGCTCGCGGTGAAGCGTCAATACCTGGCGTGCTTCGCTGCAAGCGCTAAACGGCAAACGTGAAAAACCATGCAGTCCGATCCGCATACCCCTGTTTCGCCGCGCTGGCTGCACGCTCTCGCCGTGCTGACCGTGCTCCTGACGCTGCCGCTCTTGTTCCTCGGCGCGGGCGTCACGAGCCACGGCCCCGGCGTAGCGCTGATTGATCGGGAAGGCTTCCGCGCTCCGTGGGTCATCGTAAGCCGTCTTCTGGAAAACAGTGAATTCGCCTTCCTTCTCGAATATGGCCACCGCAGCTTCGGGTTCCTCGTCGGCATGTGCGGCATTGCCCTGGCAATTTGCTGCTGGTTCTTCGACCGTCGCGCATGGATGGGTTGGCTCGCCCTCGGCGCGTTGACGCTCATTTGTATTCAAGGTCTGCTCGGCATCTTTCGCGTCGATTACCACGCGCTCCATGGTCGAACATTCGCGATGATCCACGGCATGTTCGCTCAGATCGTGTTCGCGACGCTGGTGACCCTGGCGTTGTTCACGTCGCGCCGCTGGGGGACGATGCGAACGGAGACCTCGACGGCCCTGCAGCGTTGGTCGATCGTGACGATGCTGCTCGTCTTTGTCCAGCTTTTGCTCGGCGGCATGGTTCGGCATCAGGAATCTATCGTCGGTCCACGCGGGCATCTATTCGGCGCCTTCATCGTGGTTGGAGCGCTGATCTGGCTCCTCACTTTGATCCGCGCAAGCGAGACGCGCGAGCAATACGCCACGCCACGCATGTCCATCAAGGTATTATTGGTCGTGCAAATCATGCTCGGCATCGAATCATGGCTAGCGCGCTTCCACGTGCCGCAAGCCGATTTGCCGCAACTCGTCCCGATGCCGATGCACGCGGAGTGGATGCGCGCCGCGCACTACCTCGGCGGCACGCTGCTGTTCGCGGCGACCGTACTGGTTGCGCTCGTCGCCAATCGCCGCCCCGTGGCAGCGTCCGAAACGATCACCGTCCTTCCACGTCAATGGGAGGGGGTACGATGAAAACCGCCGCCGTGATGAATGAGACGCTGCCAATGACGCACCCGCGTTGGCTCGATGTCCTTGAACTGACGAAGCCGCGCATCGCCTTGATGGTGCTGTTCACCGTCGGCATCGGCGCACTTTTGGGCAGCCAGGGGGCGCTCGACGTCGCGCAACTGCTGCATGTGCTCGTCGGCGTGGCCTTTGTCGCCGCGGGGGCCAGCGCCCTCAACCAATGGCTCGAACGACATACCGACGCGCTGATGCGCCGCACCGAGAACCGCCCGCTCCCCGCCGGCCGATTGTCCTCGGCGGAAGTGCTCAGCTTCGGCATTGCGTGCAGCGTCATCGGGCTAGGCTATATGCTGATCCTACTGACGCACTGGCTGGCCGCCGTCGTCACGCTGGTCACGCTGCTCAGTTACGTTTTCGTCTACACGCCGCTCAAGAAGCAGACGACGCTGAATACCCTGATCGGCGCCGTCCCCGGCGCATTGCCACCCGTGATTGGTTGGACCGCGATGACCGGCTCGCTCGACTTGGCCGCGTTGGTGCTGTTCTTGATCGTGTTCATCTGGCAAGTGCCGCACTTCCTGGCGATCGCCTGGATTTATCGCGCGGACTACGCCCGCGCCGGCCTCAAGATGCTGCCGGGCCTCGATGAGGACGGCGCCGCCACGAGCCGGCAAATGATGCAGTACACGCTCGCCTTGATTCCGATCAGCCTGCTGCCGGTTCTCCTCGGCAACGCAAGCCTGATGTACGGCTTCGGCGCGGCCGGACTGGGCCTGTTCTTCCTACGCTGGGTGTGGGCGTTTGCGCTGGCGCCGACGGACGGCAAAGCGCGCAAGGTACTGCACGCCTCGCTCATCTATTTGCCGAGCGTGCTGGCGCTCTTGCTACTGGAACGTTGGATTCGCTTCATGATGGCACAGACATGATTCGTCGTCGTTTTGCGCTCGCGTTCATGCGTCAGTAACCGCACGAAATCACGCGAGCACTAAACGAAGACGGGGACAAATATTATGGCACACGACGCCGCACATTCGCCGCAACTCCACATGGGCCTGCCGCTGCCCAACGGCAAACTTGCGCTGTGGATTTTCCTGGTGACGGAAATCACCTTCTTCGCCGCCATCATCGGCACTTATATGCTGCTGCGCAACGGGCAGCCGACGAAAACGACCCCCTGGCCGTCGCCGCACGAGGTTCACCTGAGCGAATTCATCGGCGCGTTCAACACGTTCGTCCTGATTTGCTCCAGCTTGACCGTGGTCCTGTGCCACTGGTGCCTGAGCGAGGCGCGCAAGAAGGAAGGTGCGGACCGGAAAGCGCTCGTCAAAAAGGCGACCCTCTACCTCGGCATCACGCTCGCCCTGGGCTGCGTCTTCCTCGTCGTCAAGGCGTTCGAGTATAAGGCGAAGATCGAGCACAACATCCTGCCGGGCCGCGTCTTCGAGCTGAAGGATGACAAGAACAGCGCCCACCACTACAAGTTCAAGCGCGTCGTCAAGGAGCAACTCGATCACATCGACGCGCACGGCGGCGTCAACGACGAAGCGAAGAAACTGGTCAAGGACCTGCTCGCCGACTTCGACAAGCTCACGCCGAAGCAGGTCAACGAGCGCATCGTCGGCACCAAGCATCTGGAAAAACACATGTGCGACATGCCGCCGATCCCCGCCAACGTCAAAGGCATCCTCGAAGCCGATCCGCACGTTCATGTGTCCTACTCGATCCCCTACGGCAACCTGTGGGCGTCGAGCTACTTCGCGATGACTGGCTTTCACGCCCTGCACGTTTTGGGTGGACTCGTCGTCTTCGGGATTTATTTGATCGCGGCTCTGCTCGGCAAGTTCGGGCCAGACAACGATATCGACCTCGAATTGACCGGTCTGTACTGGCACTTTGTCGATATCGTCTGGATCTTTCTGTTTCCGCTTTTGTATTTGGTATGATGTTCAAACCCCACCATGAGCGCAGCGAATGGTGGGGGTCGATAGGGAGTATCACATGGCCGACCAACACGCTCACCACGACGACCACGCCGGGCCGAGCTTCCATCTCTACATGTACGTCTTCGGCGCTCTGTGCGTGTGTACGGCGCTGTCGTTCATCATCAACCGCATCTTCGGCGAGAACAATCTCACCGGCGCCAGCATCATCATGGCCGTCGCGGCCGTCAAGGCGACTCTGGTCGCGGCGATCTTCATGCACTTGAAGTTCGACTGGGGCAAGCTTTACTGCATCATTTTGCCTGTCTGCGTGGTGACGGTGATGATGGTCATCATCCTGTCGATCGACGCCGCGCTCGCATGGCACGCCTATCCCGAAAGCGCTGTGCCGTTCTACGACAAGTAATCCCAAGCCCCGCGATGAGCGCAACGCTGCGCGGGAGTACTCCGGTGCCACGATGTACCCCGCCATCGCGTTGGCCGCCCTCGCCGTCCTCGCAAGTTCGGCGTACGCGCAGCCTCATGATCGATTCACGAAACACGGCGTCCCCGTCGGCAACTTCTCACTGCGCAATCTCGACGGCATCCCGGCAAGCCCCGTCGAGCTGCGCGGCTCCATCTGGATCGTGCAATTCTTCTATCCCGGCTGCAACGAGTGCAGCAAAGCCAACCCCGCGATGAAACGGCTACAAGAGATCTACCGCGGCAAGAAGGACATCCGCCTCGTCAGCATCGCCCTGCATTACGGCGAACCGCACATCCTCAAAGAATTCGCCGCGTATCAGAATGCCGATCTGGATCAATGGCTCTTCCTCGCCGATGCCGATGGGCAGCGCGTTCATGAGATCGTTCGGCTCAGTTTCTACAACATGGTAAACGTGCGCGCCAACGGCGCAGCCGGAGAGATGCTCGATCATTCCGTGCGGTTGCTCTTGATCGACTCCGAAGGCATCATCGTCGGCTACGTCAACGGCGCCGACGACCACGCCGTCGAGACCCTTACGCGCGAGATCGACGCCCTGCGCATGCGCCAGCGCATCCCGATTGCCGCGGCCGATCTGCCCTGGTTCAATGCGCTCCTCAACTCGACGTGTACCGTGCTGCTGATCCTCGGTTGGATCTCGATTCGTCTGCGTTACGAGACGCTGCACAAGATCGTGATGCTATTGGCCCTCGCCACATCGATGGTGTTCCTGTCGAGCTATCTTTTCTATCACTTCGTCGTCTTGCACATGGAACCGATGCGTTTTCGCGGCGAAGGCTGGGCGCGCTGGGTTTATTTCACGATCCTGCTGTCGCATACAATCCTGGCAATCGCCGTCGCGCCGCTGGCGCTGACCATCACGGTGCAGGGCCTGCGCGACGCGCGGAAAATTCACGTCAAGCTGGCGCGCTGGACGCTGCCGATGTGGCTCTACGTGTCGGTGACAGGCGTTGTGGTCTATTGGATGCTCTATCGGATCGAGTGGTGACGCCGCGCTGAATCGCTGCCCTGTCCGCTTGCGGTTTCGCGCGGCGCTAAATCGACAAGGCCTGGCGTGCCTATCAGCGACTTGCCTGCTACAATGCTAATGAGGTCAAACATGAATGGGCTGCGCTTCATCCTTGCTCTCGCCTTCATCGCGTTGACGTTCGTCGCGCCGATGACTGTATGCGCATGCCCGCTGTGCGCCGAGGCGATCGCGAACTCCAACGCCACCGAACCGGATGACGACAAGGACAACTTCCCCGCGGCCATGAACCAGAGCATCTATCTCATGCTCGCCGTCCCTTACTCGATGCTCGGTATCGTCGGCTTCATGATCTACCGCGGCGTCAAGAAGAACGAAGCGTTTCGCCAAAGTCTCGACGAGAACGATCCCGACCCATCGAACGAATAGCTGCCAGCGGCAACAATTTTTCCCGTAACCCTCTTCCGCACGGGAGTATCACCATGTCCACTCGGCGCGCGTTTCTCACGCGGACCGCAACCGCCGGCGCAGTCGCTGCGGCGGCTGATTTCGCGTTTCTCGACAACCTGCCCGCACTGTCCGCCCAGCAAGTGCAGCGTTCCATCGCTCCCGTCGAAGGCGATCTTGACGCGCTCGTGCGTCTCGTCGAGGACACGCCGCGCAATCGCCTGCTCGAAGAGATCGCGACGCGCATCCGCACTGGCGCGAGCTATCAACACATCCTCGGCGCCTTGATGCTCGCCGGCGTGCGCGGCATTCAGCCTCGGCCGGTTGGCTTCAAGTTTCACGCGGTGCTGGTCGTCAATTCCGCGCACATCGCCAGCCTCGCGGCCCAGGATCGCGACCGCTGGCTGCCGTTGTTTTGGGCTCTGGACAATTTCAAGGCCTCGCAAGCGCGCAACGCCCAGGAAGGAGACTGGCGCATGGCCCCCTTGGCGGACGATCGCCTGCCCGCGCCCGAGCAGGCCGTGCGCAATTTCCGCGCCGCGATGGACAACTGGGAGAGCGAAAACGCCGACCGCGCCATCGCTCAGGTCGCGCGCATGAGTACGTTGAACGATGTCTACGAGATGATGTGGCGCTACGGGGCGCGCGACTTCCGCGACATCGGCCACAAGGCGATCTTCGTCGCCAATTCCTAACGCGGGCTTCGCCCGCAACCCTTGGATAGTGAAAACAGGCATCCAACTTCCGAAAATGATTGTTACCAGCAGTCATTCCGAAAGCGGATGCCATGAAAACAGTATGCTCTTTCGTCGCCAAGTTTGCCAG
>SYHD01000033.1 GCA_005799265.1 Planctomycetia bacterium
GACAAGTCGGTCAGCCTGCTCGACACGGCATGCGCCCGCATCTCGCTCGGCCAATCGGCGGTCCCGGCGTCGCTGGAGGAAACGCAGCGCGAAATCGAATACACCAACGTCGAACTCAACATGCTCGAGCGCGAGGCCTCCGTCGGCGTCGAGCACTCCGAACGCCTCGGCGAGTTGAAGACGAAGCTCGCGGCCGACAAGGACCGCCTCAAGGCGATCACCGAACGCTGGGGCGAGGAAAAGCGGCTCGCCAAGGAGATAAAGACCGAGCGTGGCAAGCTCGAAGCCCATGGCGAGGCCAAGTTAGCCGGACGCGCAAGCGACGGAACCGGGGGGCCGACCAAGGCAGAGAGTCCCGCCAAGGCAGAGAAGAGTCTGTCCAAGGCCGAGAATCCGTCGCTTGCGCGTCCGGCTAACGGCCTACTCTCGGAGGCCGATGAGACCGCGTGCCGGGCGAAACTCAAGGATTTGCAGAGTCAGCTCGCCAGTTTGCAAGGGGATGATCCGCTCGTGCAGCCGGTGGTCGATCGCAGCTCGGTTGCCGACGTCATCAGCGGCTGGACAGGTATTCCTGTCGGCAAGATGGTGCTCGATGAGATCAAGACGGTCCTGAGCCTACACGAACGCATGGCCGAGCGCGTCGTCGGCCAGAACCACGCTCTCGAAGCGGTCGCCCAGCGTATCCGCACCGCCCGCGCCGGCCTCGTCGATCCGCGCCGGCCGATCGGCGTATTTCTTCTGGTCGGTCCGTCCGGCGTCGGCAAAACCGAGACTGCCATGGCGCTTGCCGACGTCCTCTACGGCGGCGATCGCAACATGGTCGTCATCAACATGTCCGAGTACAAGGAGTCGTCCAAGATCTCCAATCTTACCGGCTCCGCGAAGGGCCTCGTCGGCTACGGCGAACCCGGCGCCCTCACCGAGCCCGTCCGCCGCAAGCCGTACAGTGTTGTCTTGCTCGACGAGGTCGAAAAGGCCCACACCGACGTGCAGGAGCTTTTCTACCAGGTATTCGACAAGGGTATGCTGCAAGACTCCTCCGGCAACGACATCGATTTCAAGAACACGATCATCCTGCTGACATCGAACGCCGGCACCGACACGATCGCGAAGGCCTGTGCCAAGGGCCGCCCAGACCCCGTCAAGCTGCAAGAGACGTTGCGTCCCGATCTCCTGAAAGCGTTCAAGCCGGCGCTGTTGGGTCGCATGACGGTGGTGCCGTACTACACGCTCGACGATGCAACGCTACGCACGATCGTCAAGCTGCAGCTCGGCCGCATCGGGGCGCGCGTGACACAGAACCACCGCGCGACGTTCGACTACGACGAGGGTGTGATTCAGGCGATCCTGAGCCGCTGCAAGGACGTGGAGAGCGGCGCCCGCAACGTCGATCACATCCTCACGGGCACGCTGTTGCCGGAGATCTCGCAGCAGTTCCTGACGCGGATGGCCGAGGGCGTGCCGATCACGAACGTGAACGTCGGCGTGACGGACAAGGGGAAGTTTACGTATGCGGTGAAGTAATTCTCCTCGTTCTCCTCGTTCCCAAGTTCCGCCTGGGAACGCGAGGGCTTTCAACAGCAAAGGACCCCAGCATGCCGAAATCCATCCCTGTCGCCGTTGTCACCAACGCGGACGGAACGCATCTCGACAACTTTCTTCCCTCGCTGGCGAGTATCGACGAGGTCGAGAGTGTGGCCCTGGTCGATCCGTCAGGCGCCATTGAGGCGCTCGCCCGCAAGGCTTTGGGCAAGAAGCTGCGTGAAGTTCACAAGAATGCGGCCGACATGTACAAGAAGTTTCGGCCGGCGCTGGCGCTCGTCAGCCTGGAGCCTCGTCTCTCGCCGCCGGCCATCGATGCGGCGCTGGACGCGGGCTGCCATGTCCTGTCGGAGAAGCCGGGTTGCGTGCGCGCGGAGGATTTCGCGCCGCTGGTTCGCAAGGCGCAGACCGCGCATAAGAATCTGATGCTCGTCATGGCCAACCGCACGCACGCCCCGGTGCAGGAGGCGAGGCGCATTATTCAGAAGGGTTTGCTGGGCCGAATCTACGGTGTCGAAATCCACATTGTCGCCGATCAAACGCGCCTCACCAACAAGGCCTACCGAGACACCTGGCAATGCAGCCGGGCGCGCGGCGGCGGCGGGCACCTCGCCTGGTTCGGCATCATGTGGCTCGACATGGCCCTCTACATCACCGGCCTCAGGGTTGAAGCCGTCTCGGGTTTCACCGGCGTCGTGGGTGGACAGCCGATCGACGTCGAGGACGCGGCCGTCCTGTCCTTGAAGTTCAATCGCCGCTGCTTCGGCACGATGACGTCGGCATACTATCTGGATCGCGGCGTGCAATCGCACATCCAGATCTGGGGCGAACACGGCTGGCTGAAGCTGGCGACCGTGGAAGAGCAACCCTTGCAATGGTACACGACGCGCAACGTCAAGGAGCCGCGCGTTCAGGAATTTGCTTACAAGCGCGGCGAGCGCGGCTACACGCCGTTCCTGCGCGCCGCAGTGAGAGCGAGCGCCGGATTGGGAGACCCGCCCATGACTGCCGACGAGTGCCTGCACCTGGTTCAAGCGGTCTACGGTTTTTATCGGGCGGCACAGACGGACCGGGTGCAGACGCTGAAATGACTCTTTCTCCTCGTTCCCAAGCGGAGCTTGCTTGGAAGCGAGGGACCGCTGGTCATTTTCGCCTTAGGTTCTGCTTCACTCCCGCAAGATCATAGATCGCTGTCGTGCGCTCGAACGCCTTGTCGTTCGCGTTGACGAGCGTCAGCGGCCTGGGCGCCACCAGGCCCAGAGCGTCCGGGATGTCGAGGACACGCAGCACGTTGATAAAGATTGGGCCGCTCTTGTGCGAACTCGGCGGAGCGATGGCCGCGACCTCCGTGATGGCCGGCTCGAACAAGGCGGCGTAGGCGGCGAGGATGCCGGCATGTCCGCGGCCGAGCACTTTCACCCCCTTCGTTCGCTCCAGCCAGCGCGCCGTGGCGGCGATGTCCCAGACGCGCCCCTCGTCCACGGTTCGGCCCAGGAGCGCATGCGCGCGCGGCACGAAGTTGATCGGCGATTGCCGGGTGAAGCGATTCGGACCACTGCCACGCGGGGCAAGTAGTACTACCGCGGCGTCCTCGGTGAACGTTTTGGCCCAGTTCGGCACGTCGGGCAGATCCTCCTCCTCATTTAAGACGATCAGCACCACGGGCTTCTCGCGCGGTTCACCTTGCGTGTCGAGACCGTGCAGTTTCAAGGTCGTTTCGATGCCGATTTCGGTCGTGCGCGTCTGCGGTCGGTCCTCGAGCGGCAGGTCCTTGAACTTGAAGACGCCGGGCGTGGGAACACGATCCGAGACGGGGATTCGGTCGGGAAAGCGGCGAAACGACTGCGCGCGCAGACTCTTGAGCATGCCTTGCCTCCACATGTCGAATCCCTGGGCCGTCGGCAACTTCACCTCGACGCGCGGCACGAATGATTCGTCGATCTTGAGGTTGCGCGCATCGCTTGGAAAATCCTTGTCATCGGGGAAGACACGCAGGTGCTCCTCGGGGATGCGCTCGAAGACAGCGTCGAGTACCTTGCGCTGGCCGAGCCCGTTGTGTTTGTTGAGCCAGCGAAAAATCGCGACGCGCGAGTCGGGCCGGTACGCATGCGCGCCGGGCGGACCCTGACTGACAAACTCGCCGAGCAGATCGGCTTTGCCGTGCATTTCGTAAAGCGTGCGCAACCGAGCCATGATGCGCCGATTGGCGGCCATCGGAAAGCCGACGTCGTCATGGCTGTTGACGACCAGCAATGGCCGCGGCGCGATCAGAGCGGCGATGGTCGTGAACTCCCAGCCGTAGATGTTGTACGGCAACTGGCAATCGCAATGGATCGCCATCAGCCGATTGGTGATGTTGCTTTCGAGATCGGTCATGCCCGACGCGGGGATGGCACACGTGACGCGCTCGTCCACGGCGGCGACGTAGAAGGTCATTGATCCGCCGCCGGAAAGCCCCGTCGCCGAGATGCGCGTGGCATCGACGTCGGGCCGGCTGACGAGATAATCGATCGCGCGGATGCCGTTCCAGGTTTCGAGCCCGGCCATCGTGAAGCCCGTGCACAGCCACCACCAGCTTTCATCGCGATACAGGCCGTGATGCGAGCGGCCCGGCAATTCGCCGCGCTCGATGGTGTCGAGGATGAGACAGACGTAGCCGTTCGAGGCGAACCACATGCCGTGGTCCTGCATGAAGGCCTTGTGTCCGTTGCGACCGCGATTGTAGTGTCCCATGAAGAGGACGACGGCGGGGAGTTTGCCGTCGCTCTTCTTGGGCCGATACAGATTGCCGGTGACATAGAGCCCCGGCCGACTCTGGAAGTGGAGCTTCTCGATGACGAACGCGTCGCGTTCCAGCGTGCCGGTAACCGTGGCTTTGAGCGGCGTCTTCTCCGGCAGCGGCCACAGTCCGAGCATTTCGAGGAATTCCCGTTTGAGCCGCGGCCGGCGTGCTTGCCATTCGTCGAGCGTCCTGGCGCCGTCCAAGACGCGCTGGCTCAGCTTGGCCGTCTCGTGGGCCAGGTACTTCTCCATGACGACGTCGCCGCGCGTCAGTGGCGGACCTTGGCAGCGTGCGAGTGCAGGAGTCAGCACGATCGACAAGGCGATTGCCAAGAAGTACGAAGATGCAAATCGCTGAGGATTCATGAGCATTCTCCTTCAACCCCGCGCACTGGAGACGGTTCCCGCCGGCACGACACTTCAAGGCAACACCTGAGCCACCAGCCGCGACGGCAACGCCTTCGTCCGATACACGCGCTGCGTCGCTTTCTGGAAATCGCTCTCCTTGGCGGTGATCGTGTCCACAAACGTCTGCGGGTTGCGGTCCACGAGCGGGAACCAACTGCTGTGGACCTGCACCATGATCTTGTGGCCGGCGCGGAAGGTATGGCAAACGTCGGGCAGCGTGAACTCGATGGCGGCGAGCTTCCCTGGCGTGAACGGTTCCGGCTTCTCGAAGCTATTGCGAAATCGGCCGCGCATCACTTCGCCGCGCACCAGTTGCTGATAGCCGCCCAGGCGCACGCCGGTTGGGTTCGGGTTCGGGTCAGCATGATCGTTGGGATACACGTCGATGACTTTCACGATCCAGTCCGAATCGGTCCCAGTTGTTGAGACATTCAGATCCGCCAGAATCGGCCCAGCGAGCGTCACGTCCTTTTTCAGCACGTCGGTTTCATAAACGAGCACGTCCGGCCGGCGCGAGGCGAAACGCTGATCGGCGCACATGAACTCGACTTGCATCCCGGGGCCGATCTTTTCGACGTGGGGAACTGGCCGGGCGGGGTCACTGACATACTCGTCATATGCAAAATCGGCGGGTGGCGGCTCGATCGCGAGCCGGCCCTTGGCGTGAAAATGCAGCGTCAACGGCTGCGTGTTCTTCGGCGGCCAAGTCGCGTATGCCGTCCACTTGTTCGTTCCGGTCTCGAAGATCCAGGCCTTCGCGGGTTTGAACATCCCTTTGCCTTTGAGATGATACTCGAAGAATGGCAACTCGATCTTCTCCCGAAAGAAGACGGCGGTCTTGGCGTCGAACGAGACGGGACCGAGCGAAGCGCCGTCGTTTTGGCCGCCGTTCCAGCCGCCATGAATCCACGGCCCCATGACCAGGAAGTTGTTCGCATTCTGGCTGTCGGCCTCGAGTCGCTGGTGCGTCTGAATCGCACCGAAGAGATTCTCGGCGTCGAACCAGCCGCCGACCGTCATCACTGCGGGCTTGATGTTTTTCAGATGCGGGCGCAGGTTACGCGCTTTCCAGAACGCGTCGTAGGTGTTGTGCTTCATCAGCTTGTTCCAGAATGGAACTTCGCCCTTGAAATACTTGGCATCCACATTGGCGAGCGGGCCCAAACGCAAGAAGAAATCGTAGGCGTCCGGCGAGCCATAGTCGAACTTGCTGAAGAGCGGCTCCTTGACGAGTTGCGGCCGGGGCTTGCCGATGGACGGCATGTAGTAGAAGGCATGAGCGAGGTACAGCGCACCATTGTGGCGCCAATCGTCTCCCATGAACCAGTCGACGATGGGCGCCTGGGGCGAGGCGGCCTTGATGGCTGGGTGGGCGTCGATCATCCCCGCTGCCACGTAGAAGCCGCGATATGAGGTGCCGTACAACCCGACCTTGCCGTTGTGGTTGGGCACGTTCTTCAGGAGCCAGTCGATCGTGTCGTACGTGTCACTGCTTTCGTCGATGTCCTGCGGCGTCTTTTTGACGGGATTGTGCGGCCGCATGTTGACGAACGTTCCTTCCGACATCCATCGGCCGCGCACGTCCTGGTAGACGAAGATGTATCCTTCCTTGGCGAAAAGCGGCGAGGGACCGAGATTCGCATGGACCTGATCGACGCCGTAGGGTCGTAGGCCGGACTGCGTGCGGATCATCAAGATGGGGTACTTTTGAGCGGTGTCCTTGGGCACGTAGACCGCGGTGAAGAGCTTGGCTCCGTCGCGCATCGGGATCTTGTACTCGTGCTTGGTGTAATGGGCCTTGACGTAGTCGACGCCCTGGCCGCGCAATGGGTGCGTATGCGCTTGCGACAGCACGAGGGCAAGGAGTGGGAGCGCAAGTTTTTTCATCGGACTCACCAGATATTGCCGCGTGCGGCTTGGCGCTCGCGTGTTGGCTTCCGAAATCAGGAAGTTATCTGCATAGTGTACGCATGGGGTTCGCTGGTCGCTTGGTCTTGTAGAATGCCATCATGGAAACCTCCTCCGATGAAGCGACCGCGTACCATGAAGCGGGCCACGCGGTGCTGGCGTTGATCTTGGGCCGGCCGGTGCGCTGCGTTACCATCGTCGCCGATCGCGAATCCCTGGGTGTCTGCGAGTTTGGCAAGGGCGTGTTTCGACCCTCCGAAGATTGGCTCGAACGCGAAATCCTCATCGCCTTGGGAGGCCTTGCCGCCGAGGCGCGGTTCACGGGAAATTATTCCTGGGACGCTGCGGCCAAAGACCAGAAATACGTGCGACGTCTGGCCGAGCAGCGGGCGGGCGAACGCCGCGCCGAAAGATTGCAACGTCGGCTGCTCACCAAAGCCGAGCATCTTCTTGACGACGAAGGACACTGGCACGCCGTCGAACTCATCGCCGCCGAGTTGCTGCGTCACCGCGAGATCAGCGGTCGAACCGTCCGGCATTTGTTTGAGAGGGCATGCCAGGAAGCGACCGATGGCTAATGTGCAGACGGACGATGACACAGCCCGCTGGAGTTGCGTGGCCTGCCGGCAGCGGCGGGACGAATGCGTCTGCGCCTTCGCGCCGCGACTGAACATGTCGACGCGTCTGATCGTCATCATCCACGCGAAGGAATGGCGCCGCACGACCAACACCGGACATTTCGCACGCCTGGCAGTCAAGGACGCGGAGGTCCGGTTGCACGGCTCGCCGAAATTTCTCGTGAACAGCGCGGGCGTCGAAGCCGCCTCGCCCTCCACGCTGGTGCTGTTTCCTGGCCGAGGTGCGCATCCGCTCAACGCTGAAACCATCGCCTCGTTGCAACGGCCGTTGACGCTCCTGGTCCCCGACGGCAACTGGAATCAGGCTAAGCACATGATGCGCCGGCTACCCATGTTGCGGCATGCACGTCCCGTTCGGCTAGCAACGCCGAGTCTCGACCTCAGCGCGCTGCGGCGCAATCGCTGCGCCGGCCGCACGTCCACGTTCGAGGCGATCGCGCAGGCACTCGGAATACTGGAGGGACGCGCGGTCGAAGATGAACTGCTGAAGTTTTTTCGCAAGATCCTCGAACGCATCACGCACAATTCGAGGAGAGGGAAAAGACATATCGTGAAAAATCGGCATTGAGCCCCAAGCCAGTCGCAGCGGATCCTCGTCATCCCGTTGGCGGCGACGCCGGCAGCGTGATCGTGAAGGTCGAGCCTTTCCCCACTTCGCTGTCGGCGCTGATGCCGCCTCCCATCAGTTGGCAGATTTTTCGCGTGATGGCCAGGCCCAGGCCCGTGCCGCCGAACTTGCGTGACGTGAGGTTCGCTGCCGGCGTGAAGATCTCGAAGAGGTCGCGTTTTTGATCGGCCGTCATGCCGATGCCTGAGTCCTTGACGAGAAATTCGATCCGCGATCTGCCGTCGAGCGATTTGCGGCGGGCGGCGAGCGTGATCGTTCCGTCCTTCGTAAACTTGCAGGCATTGCTCAAGAGGTTGAACAGGCATTGCCGCAAGCGCACCGAGTCGGCGCTCATCTGGCCAAGGTCGGGGCTTATCTCCACCTTCAGCGTGTTGGCATTTTTCGCCACCAACGGCTTGACAGTCTCCACGGATTCGTTGATGAACTTGGTCAGGTCCACGGATTCGATGACGAGCGCCATCTTGCCCGCTTCGATCTTGGAGAAATCGAGCACGTCATTGATGAGCGCGAGGAGATGCTTGCCGGCGCCGAGGATTTTGGCGAGGTCGGCGTGATAGTCCTCGCGATTCTCGTCCTGGGCCTGTTCGATCAGCATCTCGCTGTAGCCGATAATCGCGTTGAGCGGCGTGCGCAACTCGTGGCTCATGCTGGCGAGAAACCTCGACTTGGCGCGATCGGCTTCCGCGGCGTCGTCGCGCGCGACGCGCATCTGCATGGCTTCCTTTTCTTGCTCCAGCCCGATCAAGCTGGAGCTCACCGTGGACGCCAGCACCTGGATCATCTGCGCTTCGAGCGAGCCAAGATCGCGGCTGCGCGGCCCCAGCGCCCGCGTGCCGTAGAGGGCGCCGATCACGTTGTCATTTGCATCGAGGATCGGCGACGCCACCACGGCGTGTAGGGCCTTGATGCTGTTGTTGCTCAATTCCTTCGGCGCGGCCTGATAAAACGTGCGTTTCTCTTCGAGGACGAATTTCATGATCGAACGGCTATACTCCGGACCGCCGCCGCCTTCGTCGTTCAAGGCGCGGGCGGCGACGGTCCAGTTCTCACCTTGCCGAAGGAGCACGAGGCCGCGATCGAGCGACAGGAGTTCCACGATCGCGCGCGTGATTTTCTGGTAGTACTCCGGCGTCCCCGCGTGCGTTCTCTGCAAGACGATGACCGACTCGAACCAGGACGCCATCGTCTCGGGCGTCGGCGCGTCGAGCGCGTCGAGGGGTATGTTGCGGTTCCCCTCGTTGCGTCGCAGGCACAACGGCGGCGCTACCGTTTCGAGCATGTCGACCGCGCCGTCGTCCTCTGGGGGTTGATCGATCTGGACATCGGTCTGGCCAATGCGGAACTGCAAGGGCATGACATACGTGCCTTGCTCGCCCGGCGCCAAGGGCGCGAAGAGCGCGAAATCAATCGGCTGCTTGGCGCTCAAGTTGACGACCTGGATCAACATGTTGTTCAAGGCTTCGATGCGCACATGATTTTTGGAGACATACGGATCGGCGACCTGGCAGCGCGTGGTCTCGCCGAGCTTGGGGCCGCGGCCGATTTCCAGGGGGCCCGAGGCATGTTCAAGCTGTTGCGGGATGCCGTCGGTGGTCGTTTGGACTAACAACATCGGAGGCTCCTGATCTCCAGCAGAACATGAACCACGGGGACTACGGGGTAAGGCGGGAGAACTCCCAGATGCGAATCACAAAACGGAATACTCAAGCCTTCTTTCGTACTACTGTTCCGTTGGTTTCTTCGCTTTGTGTGAAGATTCTCATACTGTCAGGGAAACCGGGTAACGGAGAACCGAGCATGAGCGGGTGAACGGCAACGAATTTGATTAGTTCTCGGTTCTCTGTTTTCGGTTCTCCGTTACCCGGTTGCGGCTTGGCCGCGCTGCGTTCCATCTACGTACCGTTTGTATTGACGTATTGTATTCCCCGTGCCTCCGGTACTCCCCGTGGTTCACTTCTTCTTGTCGAGAGTCTGGATTAACTTGTCGAGCTGGGCGCGGAATTCGGGGCGGGCACGCAACGGGGCCAGGAACAGCGGATCGCGCAAGAACTTTGCGTCGTTGAAGCCGGCCCTGATCGCATCGCCAAGCATCCTCAGCGAGCGTTCGCCATAGTCCTTGACCATACGCTCGCGTTCGGCTCCTTGCAGCGTTTTGTCCGCCGCGGGCATGCAGTCCGAGAGGCACACGGCAGCAGCGGCATACCGAGGCCAGCTCGGCGGCACGAGCTTCGCGATCTCCTGAATCGTCTGCGCGGCTTGCACGTGTTTCAGCATCCCGGTTTGCAAATCAGCCAGGTCCAGGAGCGCTTCGGCCACCAAGCTCTTGATGGTTGCGTCCTCCGGTGCGATCGCGAGTTTGTCTTTTTGTAGGGCGACGCGGCGCTGCAGGTGATGCTCCGCTTTGTCGGGTTGATCTTTGCGCAGACGAGTTGCCTGTAGGGCGTGGAACTCCAGTGCCTTCTTGTGGGTGTGTGTCCAGTCGAGCGTGGTGTCGATATTGGCCCCGCCCAGATCCTTCACCTTCTGAAACTGCACGAGCGCGTTGTCGCGCGTGCGTTCGACTTCATCGGCGAGCGTGGCAAGACGAGTCGGGCTGGCCTTGGGGTCCTTGATCTCTTTGTGAAATTGCAGGTCGAGGCAGTCTGAAAGGTCCTTGAGCACGATCGCCCACTCGCGGCGATACAGGACGATCTTCTCGTCCTCGTTCGACAGGCGTTCCAGGAGAGTGTTTGCCTCGCGCAGCGCAACGGCCTCGGCGCTCAAGTCTTGCTGTTGCCGCATCAAGAAGCCGTTGGCGCGCTGCGTGCTGGCCAGAAGATGCCGATAATCGGTGACGATTGCGTAGTCGCGCGCCAGCTCGTGTAGGATGGCACGGGCGAAGCCAAATTCCTTGCCCGCGTCGGCGAAACGCGTGCTGTTGGTGTAGAGAATGCCACGATTCAGGTGCAGCCGGCCCAGTTCCTTGCGATAATTCGGGGCATTTTGGTATTTTGCCACGAGTGGCGACAGGATTTGGAACGCGTCCTGGTACATGGCCTCGGCCCTGGCGACCTGACCTGGCGCGGGAATGGTCCAGTGGAACGCGAGGTTGACGCGCGCCGCGCCCAAATCCATCTGCAAGCTCGGTTGAAGGGGATAGTCTTGCACGATCCGTTCGAAGCGGTGAATGCACTGTAGATACACTTCTTCCGCTCCCTGGGCGTCGCCGCGCTGCTGCAGGGCGATCGCGCGGCGGCTGTACCCGGCGCTGATCAGCCAGCGGAGGACCGGATCGTGGTTTTGGTTGGTCGACGCCTTGGCAAGAAGCTCCGTTGCCCTTGCGAAAGCGGCGTCGGCGTCCTTGTCTTTTCCCATCGCTTGCAGCACGGTCGTGCGATTGATGAACACGCCGGCCAGATCGTGACGAAGATCTTCTGTGTCGGCGCCATTTTCCTTGACCAGCTCCTCGAGAAGCGTAATTCCACGCACATAATCTTTGTCGGCTTCTTCATAACGGCCCAGCTTCTCGCGCATGTCCCCGGCGAACCAATGTGCCCGCGCAAACTCGACGCGCATCATGGGGTCGTTTGGACTTTTCTTCAGAAAGGCGTCGTAGTAAACAAGGGTTCTTTCCATCAAATCGCGCCCGGCCAATTCGAGGTGGCGTTCGTTGGTCATGCGGTTGCGCGCCAGGTTTACCATAATCAGGACGGATTGCTGGGCTTTCCTGAAGTTGCCGACTACTTCACGGCCGCGCAGCGTCGCCAGTTCGGTCTGGGCCTTGGCAATTTTTTCCTGCGCGAGGGCGTGATCGCGTTCCTTGGCGGCGATCCTCTCCTGTTTGATCGTGATAGCGTGTTCCTTGGTGGTCTCGCCGCGCAGCTTGGATTCGCTGTTGGCGCGATCATTTTCACTCCACGCGAACGCCATGCCGCCAATCGCGAAGGCCAACAAGCTCACGCTGGTTACACCGATGAGCGAGGCAGCAGCGGGATTGCGACACGACCACTTCCAGGCCTTTTCGATCGCGGAGACCGGGCGCGCGTGAATCGGCTTGCCGTCGAGGAAATTGCGCAGATCATCCGCGAGATCGTCGGCCTTCAGGTAGCGATGCTTCGGGTCCTTGCTCAAGCATTTCAAACAGATTGTTTGCAAATCGCCCGGCACTGTCGGTTGCAAGTCGCGCAAGGGGACCGGCTCGTTCTCCTGCACTTGCTTGAGCGTATCGAGTACGGTCGCGCCTTTGAACGGCGGCTTGGAGACGAGCATCTCGTACAGCGTCGCGCCGAGGGAATAGATGTCAGCGCCGGGACCAATGTCGGACTTGCCCAGTGCTTGCTCCGGCGGCATGTAGGTCGGCGTGCCGAGGATGGCGTTACTGGCATTGAGGGATTCGTTGCGGTCGAGCCGTTTCGCCAGGCCGAAGTCACTGATCTTCGGCGTGCCGTCGGCGGCGAGCAACACGTTGGCGGGCTTGATGTCGCGATGCAAAATCCCCTTTTGATGCGCGTAGGCCAAAGCACGCGCCAGAATTTCGATCATCGCGGCGGCGGCGCCTGCCGTCATCGGTGATTTTTCCAGCTTGCCTTGCAGCGTCCCCCCTTCGACATACTCCAGTGACAGGTAAGGCACGCCATTGTGGTTGCCCGAATCGTAGACGTCGACAATGTTCGGATGCTTGAACTGGGCCACGGCCTTGGCCTCGGCGTCGAAGCGTTTGCGGTCGTCTTCCGAAGAATACGCTCCCGTGAGAATCATCTTGAGCGCGACAATGCGGTCAAGCTGAATGTGTTTGGCCTTGTAGACGATGCCCATGCCGCCTCGGCCCAGCACGCTGACGATCTCGTAGCCGGGGACGGGCGAGACGCCGCCGGCGGACGCGCTGGGTCGAGTTCCCTGCGTGGTAGGTCCGGTTTGCAGACGTTGGCCGCAGTCGGAGTGGCCGCCGGAGGCATCCATTTGCAAATGAGGAACCTGCGCGGTTCTGTCGCCGCACAAGCTCGCTTTGACGAACGCTTCCGTCGCTGGTAGGTGTGCCGGCGGCGTCATGGAGCCGGCGCGGCCGACGAGCGTTTCATCGACGTTGGACTCTGATCCAGACGCGCCGCTCGGCAGCGGCATGATTTTGGCAGTCTGGTCGTGCGTGATGTCCTTCACCTTACAAGAAGGCGCGACGAACGGGACCGCCAGTGTACCATCGGAGGGCAACGCCTTGGGCATCGCTGTGCTAAACATCAACGTGTCGTCATCGGCTTTGGCCTTGGTTGGCGCCGAGGCATTGCCCAGCATCAATGTGTTGTCGCTGAGGTCTTCGGCCTTTGACAGGGATTGCCTGCAGAAGGTCTGATCCGATGAAGCGCTCGGCAAGCTCGCGGCTCCTGGCAGAGTCGCGTCTTGCAGTTTAGGCTCGCAGGCGGCAACGGCCGATGCTTCCAGCATGGGGGGCGCGATGGCACGTTGGCCGCACTCGGGACACAAAAGCGTGCCCTTCTCCGGTAGTTGCAGAGTCTGCCAGTGATGATTGTTGCCGCAGCGTAGCATCCACGCCATGATTGCCTCTCATTTGGTGGACTGTGAACCGGAAGCCGCGGAAGTGGGTCAGATTCGAGTGGTCCGGTCGCTCCGTGACCGGAATGCTGCATGCAAACCGATCCACTTCCGAATCCTCACCGAGGTTTGCGCATGGGGCAAGCGAGGTGTGCGAGAACAATAACCTCGGCCGGCGAAAAAATATAATGCCCTTGCGCATCATTATAGAAAAATAATGACAGAGCAACCGCCTGAGCGAATCGGCGTCTTACACTCTCATTTTTTTTCTGCCATTGAGTTTATGGGATGAGTATTTGATTTTACTTGCCTCACTTCCGCACGGGCGATAAACTCTGAACGTTAGGTCGTCATTCACCTCAGCGGGGGTAATCCGTGGCATTCGAACCGTCGTTTGGACAGTTGGATGTGGCTGCGTCGGTGGAGGTGCCGACGGCGGAGGCGGCGTTTCGCATCGCAGTGCTTGGCGACTTCAGCGGCGGGACTGGACCCGCGTCGTGGAAGCCGCTCAAAGTTCAGCGTGAAACCCTTGACGAGGTTCTGGCAAAGCTGAAGGTGAAGCTGCAATTGGCCGACGTCGCGGGCGAACCCATGGAGGTGGTGCTCGGCGCGCTCGACGATTTTCATCCCGATCAATTACACGAGAAGATCGATCGCTTTGCGTTTGTTTCCAACGAGGACGACAAGTCAGCGTTGATGGCCGCGTTGTTGCATCACCCGCAATTTCAGGCCGTCGAAGCCGCCTGGCGCGGTCTTGACTGGTTTCTGCGCCGTGCGCAAAAGGGCGACGCGAACGTCGAAGTCGTCTTGTACGACGTATCAGCAGCGAATTTCAAGGCCGCCATTAACTCTGCTGACGATTTGACCGGAACGTCGGTCCACCAGGCATTGATCGAACAAGCGATGCAAGGGCAGAAAGGCCAGCCGTGGGCCTTGCTGGTGGGCGTGTACACGTTCGACGTGACCGGCCCCGACGCCCAAGTGCTCGGACGTATGGCCAAGATCGCGAGCCAGGCGGCGTCCCCGTTCCTGACGGCGATGAACGCCCGGACGCTCGCCCCGACGTTCGCGCCCGACGCCGAATCGGCGCCGGCGTGGGCGGCCCTGCGCGCCCTGCCCGAGGCGGCGCTGCTGGGCCTGGCGTCTCCGCGTTTCCTCTTGCGTTTGCCCTATGGTGAGAACACGCAGTCGCTCGAGCGTTTCTCGTTCGAGGAGTTCCAGCTCTTCAAGGACCAGTCGAATTATCTGTGGGGCAATCCGGCTCTGACCTGTGCGGCCCTCGTCGCGCAGGGATTCGCCAAGGAGGGCTGGGCCTTCAAGCCGGGGCCAGTGCTCCAACTCGACGCCATGCCGATGCATGCTTACACCAAGGACGATGAGGAAGAAGTCACGCTCGCGGAGACCTGGCTGTTGCGTCCGGCCGCGGAGAAGATCAGCAAGATAGGCATCATGCCGCTGTTGTGCGTCAAGGGCAGAAATGCGCTGCAACTTTATCGTTTTCTGTCGCTGGCGCAGCCGCCGAAGGATCAGCCATTGGTCGAGCTGTTTGGGCGTTGGGGCCAAAAGGGACTGGTCGCGCTACCGCGTTCGACTTCGAAGCCGCCGATGACGGTGTCGGCGCAGTTCGGCCCAACGCCGACGTCGACGGCGCCGAAGGCCAGCGCGTCGGCACCCGTCGCCCCGTCGCGATCGTCGGCTCCAACTCCGGCCCCCGAATTGGCAGACCCGATGGAGCTGATCGAAGAGCCGGCCGACCTGGCTGCTGCGCCAGATCCAGCCGCTGAACCGGCGGTCGACCCGGAGCTGGCGGCGTTGATGGCCCAGCTCGAAGGCACCCCAGATGAACCTGCACCGGAGGCCCTCGCTGCGGAAGAGCCGGCGCTCGATTCCGAACTGGATGCATTAATGAAACAGCTCGAAGGCCCCCCGGATGAATCTGCGCTGGCGGCCCCCGCCGCGGAAGAGCCGGCGCTCGATCCCGAACTGGATGCGCTAATGAAGGAGCTCGAAGGCACCCCAGATGAACCCGCGCCGGCGGCCTCCGCCGCGGAAGAGCCGGCGCTCGATCCCGAACTGGATGCGCTGATGAAGCAGCTCGAAGGCTGAACGTGAAGCAAGTAAAAAGGAAAAAGTGACAAGTCCTCTGCTTTCGCTTTTGCCTTTTTTCTTTTTCTGACCTTGGGAGCGTGAACAGAGATGGCCAACCGCACGGTCCACTGGCACGAAGGCATGTTTCTTCGTCCGCACCATTTCCAGACGGAACAGCGCTACTGGTTGTCGGCAGGTGCGCGCAACAGCAAGTGGGACGATCATCATAACTGGGGTCTGCGCTCCTTCAACCTCGACGCCGACGCGCTGGCCAATAACCACTTCGCGGTCCACGCTTTGGGCGCCCGATTGCGCGACGGCACGATCGTCAGCATTCCCGAAGACGGCGTGCTGGCTGAACTCGAATTGAAGGAGGCCCTCGAGCAAGACCAGCGTCTCACCGTTTACCTGGCGTTGCCGACAATGGATCTCGCCAAATCGAACGCCAGCGTCGCGGGAGGCGAAGCGGCGCAATCCCAGCGCTATCTCGTCGATTCGCAGGAGCTTGAAGACGAGAACTCCGGCGTCAATCCGCAACCGATCCAGGTGCGCCGACTCAATCTCAAGCTGCTTCTGTCCACGCAAGACCACACGGGCTTCGATGTGCTGCCGATCGCGCGCATCGAGCGCTCGGCGCGCACCGACGCGGCCCCGCAGCTCGATGCCTCGTACATTCCGCCGCTCCTGGTCACGGATGCCTGGCAGTCCCTGAACATCGGCATCCTGCGCTCACTCTACAATCGCCTGGGCAAGAAGATCGAGGTGATCTCCAACCAGGTAGTCTCGCAAGGACTGTCGTTTGAGAGTAACGCTCAGGGCGATTCGATTCTCCTGCATCAGCTTGTCGCGCTGAATCGCGCATTTAGCCGGCTGCGCGTGATCGCCTTCGCGCAGGGCGTACACCCGATCGAGGGCTACCTGGAGATGTGCGAACTGGTCGGCGCGTTGTCGATTTTTGGCCCGACGCGCCGCCCGCCCGAATTGCCGCTTTACGATCACGACGATCTAGGCGCCTGCTACTTCCGCGTCAAGCAGTACCTCGATGATCTGCTCGATCTGCTCGTCGAACCGGTCTACAAGGAACGTCCCTTCATCGGCGTCGGTGTACGCATGCAGGTCGCTCTCGAACCGGCATGGCTGGAACCGAACTGGCAGATGTTCATCGGCGTTCACAGCACGCTGTCGAGCGAAGAATGCGTGCGGCTGCTGACGACGGCGGGGCAATGCGATATGAAAATCGGCAGTTCCAGCCGCGTCGATGCTATCTTCCGTACGGGTCGGGCCGGTTTGAAATTCGAATATCAGCCGATTCCGCCGCGGACGTTGCCCGCCCAACCGGGTTTGATCTACTTCGTGATTCGGCGCGACGCACAGGACGAGGAATGGCAACAAGTTCAGCGAAGTTTCACGCTGGCGCTCCGATTTAACGAAAATTTCATATCGGGCGGCGTGCAGGAGCAACGTATTCTAAAGATCAAAGTCGGCAGCCTGATTGTGCCGATGCAATATACGCTGTACCTCGTGCCGGCAACGTGATCGTCGCTTGCGACTTAGCCCTCACGTGTTCGCTTCCGAACGTTTATCCGCAAGCGGCGAAGGAGAAAGTAATGGACCAACCCGAGCCGCTGCCGCGTGAGCCGTCGCTCAACGAACTGTGTTGTCTGTCGGCGTCGGCGAATATCGTCTACGCAGTCCGCTGCGGACGGCGCGTGCAGCCGAAGTATCGGCCCATTCACGAAGATGCCGCCAAGATGGCGACGATCGTCGATTCATCGCTGTGCTGGGCGGAGATGTCGCTGACGCGAAGCATGTCGATCGATGAGAGCGTGCGGATGCTGGTCGAGGCCGCCAACGCGGTTGCCGGGGAGAGTAGTGATCCGAGCGATTTCCCCGCCTACGCGGCCTATCATGCGGTGCGCGGCGCCGTGCTCACGGCCGAGAGCGCCGCGCAGTTGCCGATGGAAAGTTTCTTGGAAATCGTGGCCGCGTCATTCGGAGCGAGCCGTGTGCTGCTCGCCAGCGTGCCGCGGCTGATTCACGCCCAGACTGTCGCGGCGCTGAGGGCCGATTACGATAAACTGACGCAGCTAGGCCTCGGCCAGGGCTCCGAGCGAGGCGCGGGCGTTGATCCCACCGTGCAAGGGCCGTTGGGCGAATTGTGGGTGGGCAAGGCGCCAACCTGGTGATAGCGAGATTTTTTCAGAAGCAGGTCAATTTGCCGCGGCATTGTAAATCTCCCTCGCAGTGTGACGATCTCCTCACGCGGAGTGCGAGGACTACAATCCTAACTCGTAACTGACCAAAACGATTTTCTTGTTGCTTTGTCTCTTGTCGGCGTATAGGGTCATCCGGAAGATGTTTCCTTGCGACGACGCGATTGGTCCCTGTGAGTCTGGTCAAGGCCGCGCCAGCCATGATTGCCGGAAGTGAGTAGGCATGCCGAGCCCTTCTCGGATAGATATCGACGCTCTTCTGACACCGATTGCGGGGGCGAATCCGGCCGGGGACACCGTTTCATTTGTCGCGCGCAAGAAGATGGACGACGCCCGCAAGGAGGTTAATCCCGAGTCCTTCGCGGCTGACGATCCGCGCCGGCCGGAACAGCCGATCGTTGCCGATTGGCCCGGCATACAGCGCATGGCCATCGACACGTTGACCGGCGCGTCGAAGGATCTGCTGGTCGCGGCACGCTTGACCGAATCCCTCGTCAAGCAGTTCGGCTTCGGCGGAGCGCGCGACGGTTTGCAATTGCTGAAGCGCATGATTGAGGAAGCATGGGATCGCATCAATCCGCCTATTGAAGAAGGCGATCTCGAACCGCGAGCGGCGGCGTTCAATTGGCTAGGCGATCCCGATCGCGGCGCTTTTTTCCCCAACTCGCTCCGCCAGGTCGCGCTCGTGCGCCTCGACGGCGCCGCGTTCGGCTGGCAGTACTGGCGCGACGTGCAAGACGGAAAGGGCGCCGCAAAAAAAACGGATTTCGAGCGCGCCATCGCGGTGGCGACACGCGAGGAGTGCCAGAGTGTCGTGGACGACATCGCAGGCAGTCTGCTTGAAGTCGAGGCCCTGGGGGTCGTTCTCGAAGGCAAAATGGCGGATGCGGCCCCTTCCCTGGGCGAAATTCGTAAGGCGATCCAGGACTGCCAGACACTTGCTCAGGAGATTCTCAGTCGCAAGGGGCCGGCGCCTAGCTCGGCTGCGGAGGCAAGCGATGCCGGGGGCTCGGCGTCGGGTGCAGGCGAAAGTTCGGCGCGACGTGCCAACAACCGTGATGAGATTTACGCCCGCTTGGGGGAGTTGTCCGCGCAACTAATTCAGATGGAACCGCACAGCCCCGCTGCATATATTATTCAACGTGCGGTTAAGCTAGGACAGCTTCCGTTGCCCCAACTCATGAAAGTGTTGATCCGCAATCAGGAGGTGTTGAACGAACTCAATCGCGATCTCGATCTCGGCTACGAATCGCCCAACGAATAAGCATTATCCATCACCAAGGAAAAAGTAATATGGCAAAAGGAAAAAGTGAGGCATCGCCACTCTTGCCTTTTTTTCTTTTTTCCTTTTCCTTCCTCTAGGGGATTTCTTTATGGCAGAGAGTACTCAACATAAGCTGGACCGCGTCCGCCGGCCACGCGTGCAAATCACGTACGACGTGGAAACCGGTGGCGCCATGCAAAAGGTCGAGTTGCCCTTCGTGGTCGGCGTGCTCGCCGACCTCTCGGGTTACCCGAAGACTGCGCTCAAGCCGCTCAAGGATCGCAAGGGCACGTTTATCGATCGCGACAACTTCAACGAGATCCTCGCCAAGGCGACCCCGCGCGTGGCCATGCGCGTGCCGAACAAACTCACCGATGAAAAGGACAAGCTGCTGCCGGTCGAGCTGAACTTTAAGAGCATGGACGATTTCGAGCCGGCCCAGGTTGCCGCGCAGATCCCCGTCCTGAAAGAATTGCTCGACATGCGTCATCGCCTTACGCAGATTCTTTCCAAGATGGAAGGCAACGATCAACTCGAAGCTCTCTTGACCGACGTCTTGAGCAACTCGGACAAAGCGTCAGCCGTTGCCAAGGCTCTCGAAACCACGGAACAACCACCGGCCGCCCCCCAGGGAGGAAACTAATATGCCAGCTGAACAACAAGCCGAAGCCGCCGCCGCAACTACGACGACCGCGGAGCCCGGCCTTCTGGATCAAATCATCCAGGCGACGAGGCCCCAGGATGACATCGAAATCCGTCGCGCCAAGGACAACTTCCGCGGATTCCTCGATCAGGTCATGGCCTCCAAGGGCAAGGCCGTATCGAAGAATGTCGAAGCCCAGATGAAATTCTGGATTGCCGAAATCGACAAAAAGCTGACCGCCCAGCTCAACGAAGTGATGCACAATCCGGACTTTCAGAAGCTGGAATCGACCTGGCGCGGCTTGCACTATCTCGTCCATCAATCCGAGACGGGCGAGAACCTAAAAATTCGCGTCCTCAACGTCAGTAAAAAGGAACTCTTCAAGGACCTCGAAAAGGCGGCCGAATTCGACCAGAGCACCCTCTTCAAGAAGATCTACGAAGAGGAATTCGGTCAACTCGGCGGCAAGCCCTACGGCATGCTCGTGGGCGACTACGAGTTTGGCCGCAGCGCCGAGGACATCAGCCTCCTGGAGATGGTCTCGCACGTCGCGGCGGCTTCCCATGCGCCATTCGTGGCGGCGGCGGCGGCGAAGATGTTCAACTTGCAGAATTTCTCCGAACTCTCCAAGCCGCGCGACATGGCCAAGATCTTCGATGGTGTCGAATATGCCGCGTGGAAGGCGTTCCGCGATTCGGAGGACTCGCGCTATACCGCGCTGGCGATGCCGCGCGTCTTGGCGCGGCTTCCCTATGGCAAGGACTTCAAGACCGTCGAAGAGTTCAACTTCGAGGAAGCGGTGGATGGCACCGATCCAGAGAAGTACTCTTGGATGAACGCCGCCTGGGCCTACGCCGCGCGCGTTACCGACGCCTACTCCAAGTACGGTTGGTTCTCGCGCACCCGCGGTGTCGAGGGGGGCGGCAAGGTCGAAGGCTTGCCGGTGCACACATTCCCGACCGATGACGGATCCGTGGCGATGAAGTGCCCGACCGAGATCGCGATCTCCGATCGCCGTGAGTTCGAGCTGTCGAACCTCGGCTTCCTGCCCATCATCCACAGCAAGGACACGAACTTCGCGGTCTTCATGGGCGCACAGTCGTGCCAGAAGCCGAAGACGTACTTCGACAAGGCCGCCAACGCCAACGCGGAGTTGTCGGCGAAGTTCAACCTGCTGATGTGCAATTCGCGGTTTGCCCATTACTTGAAGGTCATGGCCCGCGACAAGATCGGTTCGTTCATGACCGTGGATGATTGCTCGCGCTGGCTGAATAACTGGATCAAGAATTACTGCGTCGATCCTGCCGGCGCCAGCGACCAGACCAAGGCGATGTATCCGCTCTCGGAAGCGTCCGTGAACGTGCAGGAAGTGGCGGGCAAGCCGGGCTGGTATGAGGCCGTCGCCTACCTGAAACCACACTTCCAGATGGAGACGTTGACCACGTCGATGCGTCTGGTGGCCTCGGTGCCGAAGTAAATATCATTTCGTGGCATGCGATTTCAGTCAAGTGATGGTAGGATGACAGCGCGGGACTGAAATCGTATGCCACGGGGCAAAAGCGGGGATACGATCTTTTATCTACCAAGGAGAATCCACATATGGCCGTTGACGCCTTCATCTACTTCGAGCCCGCCACCGGCGGTGTCCAGCCCGACGGGGAAACCACGGACTCGTACTTTTCCACCAAAAAAGCTTTCGAGATCAAGGAATTCAGCTTCGATGTCGAAAACCCGGCCACCATCGGCTCGGCGACCAAGGGCGCCGGCGCCGGCAAGATCAAGTTCAACGAGTTCAACATAAAGAAAACGACCGACTACGCCTCGCCGATCTTCTTCAAGAACTGCGTGGTCGGCGCCCACTACAAGTCGGTCGTGATCGCCATCCGCAAATCGGGCGGGTCCACCAAGGTCTCGGGCATGCCGTATCTCGAATACGCCTTCAGCGAGGTCTTCTCGACCAAGATGGAATGGTCAGGGCCGGGCGACGAAGCCCCCGAAGAAAGCATTACTTTTGTGTACGGACAATTGGGTATTTGTTACCGCGCCCAGAAAATAGACGGTTCGTTGGAATCCGCCAAACTGCACGGGTGGGACCAGTTGCTCAACAAGTCTTGGACCCCGACCGCAGGTAGTTTTTCCGGCCAAACTTGATCCCAGACGACGCTCGTTCGCCGCGCAGTCGGTCCGAAATTTTATCCACCCGTCGCGCAACCGCGTGTTGAGTCTAACATAAGGAGAAACTACTATGGCCGTTGATGCCTTCATCTATTTCATTCCCAACGACAACGCGAAATCATTACTCCCCAAGGGCGAGACCCAGGATGATTTTTTCAAAACTCGCAATGCTTTTGAAATAAAGGAATTCAGCTTCGACATCGAAAACACAGCCACCCTCAGTTCGGCGACCACCGGCGCCGGCGGCGGCAAGGTCAAATTCAATGAGTTCACCATCAAGAAGCCCACCGATTCCGCTTCGTCTCTGTTCTTCCGCAACTGCTGCTCGGGTCTCCACTACAAGACGGCGATTATCGCCATCCGCAAATCCGGCGCTGACACCGAGACAGCCGGCAAGCCGTTCCTCCAATTCGCCTTCGGCCTGGTCTTTACCACCAAGATCGAATGGAGCGGCCCCGGCGACGAAGGACCCGAGGAAGGCATCACTTTCGCATTCGGCACGCTCGGCATCTGTTACTTTAAGCAGGAGGAGGATGGTTCACTCACACAAAAACGCATGGTCGGCTGGGATCAGATAAAGAATGCCGAAATCGCCAATCCCGTTTTCGATGTGGCCCCCTAGCCACGTGGCAAGGGGCACTTTCGCGCGGACATTGGTGTTCCTCTCCTTTCCTCCCTTTCCTCAGAGAACGAGGAGAGAAACGCGAAACGTGTGGTATGACCGCATTGACACGCCGAGCTTGGAAATGAAGTGCGCTTTCTGCGGTCAAGAAGGTTGCATTCATCCCAACCCGAAGCGCAAGCGAGGGGAACCGCATCCCTCGCTTGCGTTTCGGGTTGGAAACAGGAAGATTAAGCCGCTCGCGGTATTGGTCCGTTAGGAGGGATTGTCATGTCTATCGACGCATTCATGTATTTTGAACCGACAATGTCCAAGACTGGTAACGTGATCATCTCAGGCGAAACTACCGACGTAGGCGGAGGCGCAAGCGCACCGAAAGCCTTCGAGATAATGAGCTTCAGTTTGAATTCCTCCAACTCGTCACCAGAGGGGGGGACTAGCTCTCATCGTACTATTTCAGTCGGCAGCATAGAAATATCCAAGCCCTTCGACATTGCCTCGTGCGGGTTGTTCTCGGCCTGTACGAGTAAGGACTGCGTCTTCGAAAAGGCCGTGGTGCTCTTTCGTAAACTGGACGGCAAAATACCTTTCATCTATCTCAAGTACGTAATCAAAGAAGTCAGGATCGAATCCGTCGATTGGACGATCAGCAGCGTGGATAGCAGCACCGAAATGCCCGATCAGGAAAAAATCGCGGTGTCCTTCAATTCGTGCGACATCTTCTACTCACCGCAAACCGAAAAGGGCGTTAAGCAGCAAAGATTCGACGGGGAAGTGAAGAAATCCGCGAGCTATAGTAACTCGACAGGCAAGTCTTAGGATTAATGAGGCCTTCCGGGAGACGCAAAACCGTGCCCGCCGTGGACGCCAAACATCCGCTGCTGCCGTCGCTCTTGAGCCGTCTGCTCGATCCCGAATCGATGCACTCCGCGGACGGGGGGTATCATTTGCGAGAGATGATCGACGCCATTCGCTTCGATCTCGAAGACCTCTTCAACACGCGCCAGTCGGGCGTCGTCGTTGGCCGCAAGTATCCGGAATTGCAGAACTCGATCGTCACCTACGGCCTGCCGGACCTTACCTACATCGATATCAATAACAACGCCCAGTGCGAGCGCATCTGCAAGACGCTGGCAACTTTGGTCGCGCGCTCCGAGCCACGCATTCAGAACGTCCGCATTAACGTGGTCAAGGGCGAGGCGGTGAACGGCCGCAATGTGCGCTTTCATATTGAAGGGCAACTGGCGGCCGATCCCGCTCCCGACCTGGAATTCGACACCATCTTCGAACGGGGAACGGGGCGAACGTCGGTGGAAGCCAAGGGCGCGTGAAGCTCCGACCGCTTGTGATTAAACGTTCGCAGGCTCGTTTCCGAGCTTTACAAAGCCGCAAGCGGCACGATCGGCGTATTCATGAGCGAAGAACTCTTCCCCTACTACGAACGTGAGCTGCTCTTCATTCGGCAATTCGCCCAGGAGTTTGCACGCCTGTACCCTTCGGCGGCGGGGCGCCTGCTGCTGGAGCCCAACCGCAGCACCGATCCGCACGTCGAACGGCTCATCGAGGCGTTCGCGCTCATCGCCGGGCGCATCCACCACAAGATCGACGACGAGTTCCCCGAACTGTCGCACGGCCTGCTCAGCGTCCTCTATCCGCATTTTCTCGCGCCGATCCCGTCGATGTCGATCGTCGGCTTCGAACTGGACGCGGCGCGCACGCAACTTCCCGACGGCTTCCGGATCGAGCGCGGCAGCCGCTTGCAGAGCCCGCCGATCAAGGACATCTCGTGCAAGTTCCGCACGGCGTATCCGGTGACGCTATGGCCCGTCGCGGTGACGGCCGCCGAGCTGTCCGCGCCGCCTTTTTCGCCCGAACTGCAACCGCCGCCCCGTACCGCCGCGATCTTGACGTTGGACCTGGAAAGTCAAGGGGGCCAAAAATTCGCCGACCTCACGCTTGATCGGTTACGCTTCTTCATCGACGGCGACAGTCGAACCAGCGCGAACCTCTACGAACTGCTCTTCAATCACGTGCTCCAGGTACAATTCCGCCCGGAGCCCCCTCCTCTCACCGGACGAGGGGGCGAAAGCTCGTCCACGCGAAATCCCATCACGCTCCCGGCCGCGCAATGCCTGTCGCAAGTCGGCTTCGAGCGTGACGAGAGCCTGCTCCCATATCCGAAGCGTTCGTTCCTGGGCTATCGGCTCTTGACGGAGTTCTTCGCGTACCCGAGCAAGTTCTGGTTCTTCGATCTCGCCGGGTTTCGCCGGATTTGTCAAGCCGGCTGGCAGCGCAAGTGCGAGGTCGTGTTCTTTCTCGATCGCAACATCCCGAACCTGCGGCAAGCTGTCAGCGCGGACACGTTTCGTCTGGGCTGCACGCCGATCGTCAATCTATTTGAACAGACGGCCGAGCCGATCCCGCTCACGCAGGAGCGCTACGAGTATCGCGTGGTGCCGGACGTGGCCCGCGTCGAGGGGATGGAAGTCTACGGCGTGGAGTCGGTCACGAGCCTCGATCCGGTGTCGGGCCGCGTCACCGAATATCAGCCGTTCTATTCGCTCAGGCATGGCCGAACCGAGGCGGAGGGGCAGACGTACTGGCACATGACGCGCCGTCGTTCACCGCGCGAGGGGGATCGCGGCACCGATGTTTTCCTGAACCTTGTCGATCGCGGTTTTCATCCCAACGCCCCGGCGGAAGCCACGCTCGTGGTGCGCACCATGTGCACGAATCGCGATCTGCCGGCGCAGTTGCAGCGTTTCGACAGCACGCGAACGTTTGTTCTGGAAGCCGCCGCCCCGTTGTCGGGTGTGCGTTGCCTGCGTCCGCCGACGCCGGCCCTGCGACCGCCGCTCAAGCGTGGAGCGTACTGGCGGCTCGTGTCGCATCTCAACCTCAACCACTTTTCGCTCACCGATCCCGAAGCGGGACGCGAGGCCTTGCAGGAAATCCTGCGCCTCTACGATTTCTCCGACACCGAGGCCAAGCAGCAGTCAGCCATCGCCCGCAACCTTATCGACGGGATCGTCTCGGTCGAAAGCCGGCGCGTGGTCGGCAGGCGCTCGAGCGCGTCGGGCGTGCCGGGCTTTTGTCAGGGCGTGGAAGTGAACATCGAATTCGACGAAGAAAAATACCTCGGCACCGGTGTGATTCTGTTCGCCAGCGTGCTCGAACGATTCCTGGCTCTCTACGTCAACATCAATTCGTTCAGTCAACTGGTCGCCGTGACCAAGGGCGAAGGAGGCTCGAAAAAATGGCCGCCGCGAACGGGCGATCAACAGGTGCTCTGAGCGAATACGCCTCGCTTCTGGAGCGGCTGTTCGCCCATGCGCCGACGTTCGATTTCTTTCAAGCTGTGCGCATTCTCGAGCGCGCCTCGACCAAGCGAGTGCGCGTCGGCGCGGAAGGTCCGCCGCAAGAGGAGGCCGTACGCTTCCGGGCGCACAACTCGCTCGCCTTTCCGACCAGTCCGATTCAGATGCTCGAAGCCCCGACGAGCGAGGCGCCGGTGCCGGTGATGACCGTCAACTTCATGGGCTTGACAGGTCCTAGCGCGGTGTTGCCGCGCCATTACACGGAGCTGATTGAGCGCATGATGCGCGAGACCGATAACCCGGAACGCTACGTCCTGCGCGATTGGTTCGATCTCTTCAATCACCGCTTCATCTCGCTTTTTTGCCGGGCCTGGACGAAGTATCGCTACTGGCTCGCCTACGATCGCGGTGATCATGCCGGCAACGAACCGGACCCGTTCGCAAACGTTCTGTTCAGCCTGATCGGCCTCGGCACCGGCGGCATGCGAAAGCGATTTTCCGTCACCACGCGTGAAGATGCCGGTGGGCGAATGGAGTCGCGCGTTCTATCGCGCATCGACGAGCTGGCGCTCTTACACTATGCCGGCCTGTTGTCGCATCAGCCGGCCAGTGCGAGCGGGCTGGAGGGTTTGCTCGAGGATTACTTTCTGTTGCCGATCCAGGTGATGCAGCTCGAAGGCCACTGGTTGCACTTGACGCCGGACAATCAATCGCGTCTGGGCGACGCCGGTCACAACAACGCCCTGGGTATGACGACCGTGGCCGGTACGCGCGTTTGGGACGTGGAGAGCAAGATCACACTGAAGCTGGGCCCGCTCGACTACGCGCGTTTTCTGAGCATGCTGCCCGACCGCTCTGCGACGCCCCATCGCAAGGACTTCTTCCTCTTGACGCAGATGGCCCGTTTCTACGTCGGCCCGCAATTCCAGCTCTCCGTACAGCTTGTGTTGGCGCGCGCCGCCGTGCCCGATTGCCAACTCCCGCAGTCCACCGCCGAAGGCCCGCAGCTCGGCTGGAACACCTGGCTCGTCAGCCAATCGCTGGGCCGCGACCCGGATGAGACGGTCTTCGCGGGGGAGGACGCGGGGCTACTGGTGTAGAGGGGAGGAGCACCATGGGTTTCATGAAGCTTATTCGATACGGTGATCCAGCTTTTTCCGCTGATTTGGCATGACCGTCTCACTTCATTGGGACTATCCTCGGAGCTGTCAAATTCGTGTCTTCACACGTTCAGTACCCCTATCGGTCTGGTAATATGAAATGGATGGCGCCCGTCTTAAGACTTTCACTGATCCTACTTGCCAACCTCTTCGCCCGCAATTTGCTTTTCGTCGTCAACACCTTCCGTTTATCCTCCGCTCGGCTTACTTCCACACTATCGAGCCGTATAATGATCTTGTTGCCCATTTCGATCGCGTTCGCTCTTTCAAGGAGGCATCTCATGCGACGTGCAAGCATCTTGATCGGCATTCTCGTGTTCCCGTTGAGCTTGCCCGCACAGGAAAAACAGCCCGACCAGGAATATGCGGCGTTCTCCAAGATGCTTCACTCGATGGCGGTCAAGCAGCTTCCCAAGGAATTCGAGGACGCGTCCGCCTGGAATCAGACCATCCCTGCCGAGCCGAACCTGCGGTTGCAGAAGCTGCGCACGTTCATCAAAGTAGGGGACAAGCAGGAGATGCCGCACGGGACCTGGCGGCGCTTCAAGGGCAAAATCGAAGAGCCGGACAAAAACCTCAAGATCGTCGTCAAGGATTTCAAGTCGATGGAGAATGGCAAGTTCTATCGGCTCGTCCTCGACATCGATGCGACGATCCTGTGCAACATCGAGGTGCAGCAATGGCAAAAGGGGCTGCTCTTGATCGGCGGCCAAGGAGCGGCGGACGCGAACGTGACGGCTGCGGTGACGGCGGACATCGCCTGGTCGTTCAACTTCAAGAAGCTGCCGCCGGAGCTCAACATCGAGCCGAAGGTCATGGAACTCGGGTTGAAGCTTGTGGACATCAAGGCACGCGGCGGTCCGGTACTGCCGGCCGGACCCGCGAATGACGTGAAGGAACTCCTGCGCGGGTTTGTCAAGAGTTCGGAGCCGTTCGTGAAGGACCTCGCCAACGACGCGATCGCCAAGAGCCTGAAGGAAGGCAAGGGCTCGATCTCGGCCGGCGCCCTCATGAACGTGTTGCCGAAGCCGAAGGCGCCCGAGAAGGAGAAGAAGAGCGACAAGTGAGCGGTCACTTCGCTACATCCTGAGTGAATTAGCCACGGATCAAACACGGATAAGAGGGAAAGAGATAGGGCAAGAATTGACCGCATTTTCACGGCATTTCTTGTCCGTGTTTTATCCGTGTTTCATCCGTGGCTAGATCTTGGAGGCTCGACCCACCCTACCGCTTTTCCACAGGAATGGCGTAGAACCATCTTGGAACTGCGACGAGTAACACATCATGCCCGATGCCACGTTAGCGAAGCTGATGCACTTGGCCTCCGACGGTGACTCGACGGAGATGCGTCGCGCTGCGCTGAAAGTGCTCGGCTCAGTGGGAGACGGTAAAGCGCTCGTCAGATTGCTCATCGACACGCTCAAGGATTCGGAAGAGCCGTTGCGCATCGCCGCGATCGAGGCGATCGGACAAATCGCGGCCGAGGATGCGTTGCCTCATCTGGAAGAATTGGTACGGAAAGGCGGCCCGGAGCTGGAGTCGGCGGTACACACGGCGAGCCTGCTCGGTGCGCGCGGCGCCAGGCTCATGGGTAAGATCATGCACGAGGTCAGCCCGTCGCTCAAGTCGCGCATGGCGGCCATGCTCGCGAAATCCAACACCGGCAATGCGCTCGTCGTCACCGCGCAAGGATTGCTCGATGCGGATCCCAAGGTGATCGACGCGACCGCGCGCAGTCTCGCCATGGAGGTCCCGGCCTACACGACACAGCAACGGCATGCGCTGGCGAAGTTCCTGGGCGATTCACTCGGCGCCAAGAAGATCGCGCCCAAGTCCGAGGCGGCCATGCTACGCGTGCTGGCGGCGCTGCATGAGGCCAAGGCGGCGGAGGTCTTCTGGTCGCGCATCTTGCCCCCGCACGCTCATGAAGTGCGCGCGGCCGCGCTGCAAGCGCTGGGCGACGCGGAACCGGCGACGGAGAAACGATTGCAAGCGCTGCTGACGTGCGCAGCCGAAAGCGACTTCCAGATCGTCGCGGCGGCATTGATGATGCTCAAGAAGGTGCCGGCGACGGCGAAAAACGCCAGGTATTGGATCAAGCTGCTCGAAGCGCCTGACGTGGCGACACAGCGATTCGCCGTTGACAAGCTGCATGGCGTCGAGAACGCCGAAGTTGCCGGGGCGATGCTGGCCCAGCTTCGGCATCCCGATCGCACGCTGCGCGACGAGGCGCTCAAGTCGCTGCGCGGCTACGCGGCGGGGCGGACGACGCTCTTGGACGAGATGCTCGACGCTGCGGAGGTCGATCGCGCCTGGTTCTTGGCGCGGGCGATCGCGCCGTCGGCGAAGGAATTCACGAATCCTCAACGCGCGAAGGTTCTCGCACAGGCGATGAAGCACCACGACGCCGAGGATCGCCGGGCCGCGCCGCTGTTGTTTCTCCTGCGCGAAATGGATCACGCCTGGCTGCGCGATCAGCTTGAAGCGAAGGCGCAAGACTTGCGCAAGAAAAAGAAATATGCCGCGGCGATCGGCTACTACCGGCTGCTCGCTCAAGATCCCGCGTGCAGCGAGGAGACGCGCTTCGAGCTTGCGGCCACGGGGCTCAAGGAGTCGGCACGCGATCTGGCGCTGGAGAGTCGCACCAGCGATCCGCCGCTGCATCAGTTCGCACGCCTGTTGCAGAATGCTGCGTTCGATCTGTTGGGCCACGTCAGCAAGGCGAAATGGCTCGACGCGGCGGACCTCTTCTACGTCGGCTTCCACTTCGCGGAGCAGACGCATCGGGCGCAGGAGTTCGGCAAGGCGGTTCTCGAACTCGTGGTCAAGCGGTCGGCGAAATCGGAAGTGGGCAAGCAGGCAAAACGGAAACTCAAGAGCGAGGCGCTGACGTGATTTCATTTCGCAGAGTTGGCCGTGTGCAGCAGCCCGCGCCTTGCTGGCGTCTTGCGTCGCCTTGGGGTCTCGCGCAGCACTACCTCGGGCGGCAATTGCAATCCTGCGACGAGCTTGCGGATCATGGTCAGGCTCAAGGGGCGCTGGCCGCTCAGAACTTCTGAAACTTTGCTCTTGCTCCCAAGAAAGGGGATCAGGTCCTTGGGTTCGAGACCTCCTTGTTCCATGCGAAAACGCAGCGCTGTAATGGGATCAGGCAGATCGATGGGATACGCGCCTTCCTCGTAAGATTCCACGAGCAGCAGCAGCAACTCCAGTTCGTCCCCTTTGGGAGTGCCGGGCTTGGCGTCGAAAATCTGCTCGATACGGGTCAGAGTCGCTTCGTACTGTGCTTCGGTCTTGATGACCTTGGGTTTCATCGCTTGGTTCCTCGCTCAGATCGTTTGTGCGTCGCTCTCACTCTACGCCTTGCCAACAAGCACCAGGAAATTGTTCCGCTTCCCCCGCTGCAGCACCAGCACCTCGCCGTCGAGGAAATCGGCCACCGTCACCGTCGGATTGTCGCCGCTCGCGGGTTGCTTGCCGTTGAGGCGCACGCCTTTTTGCGCGAGCTGGCGGCGCGCGTCCGCCTTTGACGCGCACGCCTTCGTTTCGACGAGCAAGTCGATCACGCTCACGGGACTAGCGAGGCGTTGCGGCGCGAGCGTGAGCGCCGGCACATCGGCGGCGAGTTGCTTGAGCAAGGCGACCGGCAAGGACGCAATGTCGCCCGAGAAAAGCGCCTCGGAGGCCTTTTTCGCGTTGTCCATTTCCTCCTTGCCGTGTACGAGCGTCGTGATCTCTTGGGCGAGCGCCTTCTGCGCCAGACGTTCGCCGCTGCCGATCTGCTGATCCAGCTCCTTGATCGCGGGTTCGTCGAGCAGGGTGAACCAACGCAGGAATCGTCCCACGTCGGCGTCGGCCATGTTGATCCAGAACTGGTAGAAGGCGTACGGCGACGTCAGTTTGGCATCGAGCCAGATCGCGCCTTTCTCGCTCTTGCCCATTTTTTTGCCTTCGGAGTTCGTCAAGAGCGGCATGGTCAGGCCGTACGCTTCGCCGCGATCGATGCGGCGAATGAGCGCGATGCCCTCGCAGATGTTGCCCCATTGATCCGACGCGCCGCACTGGACTCGACAGCCGTGCCGGCGATAAAGTTCGAGGAAATCGGTCGCTTGCAGCAGCATATAGGTGAATTCCGTATACGAAATGCCGGCGCCTTCCTTGTCGAATCTTTTTTTGACGGAGTCCTTGTGGATCATCTCATTGACGGAAAAATGCTTGCCGAGGTCGCGCAGGAATTCGAGCAGGCGGACCTCGCCGAGCCAGTCGATGTTGTTGACGAACTTCGGCGCCGGCCCATCGCCTTGCGAGAGGAAGCCCTCGATCTGCGCTTGCATGCACAGGCCGCGCGCCTTGACGGTGTCGATGGTTTCGAGCACGCGTTCCTCGGACTTGCCGGACGGATCGCCGATCAGCCCGGTGGCGCCGCCGATGAGGATGATGACCTGATGCCCTGCGCGGCGAAAGTGGCGCAGCGTCATGAGCGGGATCAAGCTGCCGGCGTGCAGGCTGGTCGCGGTCGGGTCGAAGCCGATGTACATCGGGTGCTTATTCGTTTCGAGCAGGCTGTGCAGGTTGTCGGCGGTCGCCTGATGGATGAGGCCGCGCCATTGCAATTCGGTGAAGACGTTCATCGAGTTCCTTTCATGCGCACGGGGGGAAGGCATGCTGGAAAACCTAGCGCTTTGTGGGCAGCGGGTCAAGGTGGGGAGGCCGATTTGCGACCGACCTTGACAGCGGAAAGCGATTTGGATTAAGACTGCGGAGATTAGCACGCGAATTCTGAACGTGGAATGGGAGAACGCCGATCGCGAAGGTGTTCGGACAATCGCTGCCTGTATCGAGGAGATGAGCGTGTTTTCCTGGAACGGCCAGGTTGTGGGCATTACGGGCGCGACGGGCTTCGTCGGCGAGCATCTCGCGCGCGGCCTGGTTCGCCATGGCGCAAACGTGGTTGCCCTGGCGCGTCCGACTTCGAACGTACAGCGGCTGCGTGCGGCAGGTGTTGCCTGCAAGATTGCTTCACTCGACAGGCCGGACGAACTGGCGCGGGCGCTCGACGGTTGCGCCGTTGTCTTTCATGTCGCGGGGGCGGTCGGCTTTGATTCGGCATGGGACGTGTATCAGAACGTGAATCTCCAGGGAACTCGCCACATTCTCGACGCGGCGCGACGAGCGGGAGTACGGCGATTTATCCACACCAGCTCAATCGTGGCAGTTGGCGCATTGGAGCAGCCGACGGTGCTCGATGAAACTTCGCCGTGGAACCTCGGACCCATGTGCGTGCCGTACGTGTCCACGAAACGTTGGGCCGAGGATGCTGCGCGCGCGGCCAATGGCAATGGACTCGAAGTCGTCATCGTCAATCCAGGCTGCGTGGTTGGCCCGGACGATTTCGCCGGCAGCGAATTCGGTACCTTGTGCAAACGTTTTTGGAAAGGACGTATCCCGATTCATTTCGGCGGCGGCAACAACTTCGTCGATGTGCGCGACGTGGCCGAGGGGATGCGCCTGGCCGCCGAGCGCGGGCGCGCGGGGGAGCGCTATCTGCTCGTCGGTGAAAATCGCACCTATGCCGCGTTCTTTACCGATCTGTGCAGGGTGGCACGACGCAGCATCCCGCGCCTGCTATTGCCCAGTGCGATTGCCCACTTCTTCGGGTATCTCGGCGATCGACTGCCACGCAAATTCGGCGAGCGGCCTTATATTTCTTCCGCGCAGACCGCACTTTTCGGGCGTTTTTTCTACTTCGATGCGAGCAAGGCCAAGCGCGAACTCGGCTACACGGCGCGGCCATTGGCTCAATCCCTGGCGGACGCGCATGCGTTCTGGATGGGCGCCGGTCGGAAGCGAGCCATAGGCGTATAGGACACAATAATTACGAGCCGCGACCGTAAGGGAGCGCGAGACAGCCAACGCTCCCTTACGGTCGCGGCTCGTCAATGCGGCGGTGTTTCTTTGATTCCAAGGAGTGGTGCGATGGATCCCGACATGCGCTTCTGGGCGGGCAAACGCGTGTGCGTCACCGGCGGTACCGGCTTTCTCGGTTGGCACCTCGTGCAGCAGCTCCACGCCCTGTCGGCGCGTGTTCGCGTCTTCGGACTACGGCCGGCGTCGGCGTCATTGCAAGCTCGACTCGCATCGCTCGATTGCGTCTATGGCGACGTCCGCGATCCGGCGGCCGTTCGCGAAGCCGTGCGCGAATGTCAAGTTGTTTTCCACACTGCCGGCACGCTTGCATTCTGGGGTCCTGCGGTCGCGAAGATGCACGAAATTCACTCTGTGGGTACGCAGCAGATCGTCAATGCGCTTTCCGCCGGCGCCCGGCTCGTACACACGTCCAGTATCGTCGCGGTCGGCGCCTCGCGCAGGACGAAAGTCTTGACGGAAGATTCCCCTTACCAGTTGCAGCGATTCAAGGTCGGCTACGTCCACGCCAAGAAAGCAGCCGAGGAAATCGCGCTCGGCGCTGCCGCTCAAGGCAAAGACGTGGTGTGCGTCAATCCGGGCTACCTGATCGGACCGGAGGACTACGAAGGCTCGGTCATGGGGCACTTCTGCCTGCGATTCTGGAAGGGCAAGGTGCCGCTGGTGCCGCCCGGCGGGATGAGCTTCGTCGATGTGCGCGACGTGGCGCGCGGGCATCTTCTTGCGGCCGAACGCGGTCAGGCAGGGCGGCGTTACATCCTGGCCGGTGAAAACATGACGATGCTCGAATTCGCACACCTTCTCGCCGGCGTGGGCGGCCTGTCGATGGGCTGGCGCTTCGGTATGCCGTCCTGGCTGCAGATGGTGATCGCCTGGGTCGCTGAGCGCCGGGCCGCGATTGTTCAGCGTGAGCCGTATCCCGCGTTGCAACACGCCCGCATGAATCGATATTTCTGGTACTATGCCAGCGAGCGTGCCCGCGCCGAATTGGGCTATCGCACGCGCACGGTGCGTGAAACGCTTGGCGACGCGCATCGTTGGTTTTGCGAGCAAGGTCAATTGAAGCCTGCGCCTGTCGTTGCGAGCGAAAAATTCGACTCGCCGGAGCAGCGCGCCGCCTGAAATCGTCGCGCCGGTCGAAACCGATTGACAAAGACCGCGCGTGGAATTAGGCTATAAATAGATTGAGGTCTATTTGATCGGGTGTGATTCATGTTGCGCGTGCTGCTGACGCCGGTCTTGATAATACTTGTGGCATTGCCGCACGGAATCTGTTTTTGTCACCAGCTTCAAGCCTCAACCTCTTCAATGAAGAATGACTGCAGCCATCAAGACGACGCCGAGCCGGTCGCGCCAGGTCCTCGACCCAACGAGCACGACGATGACGACGATCACGACTGTTCCTGCAAGTTGAGCCAGGTGATGGCATGCGGCGCCGGCGCGGCAGGCGCCGAGCGCGATCCGACGTCGATGGTCTTTTCCTTGGATGCCATTATCGGCGCCGACATCCATGGCGTCGGTTCGGCTCCGCGATTTCGTGCCTTCCCAGCGGCTGACGGACCTATCGTGCTGATACTCTGCGCATTGCGCATTTGATCCTATCACTTCTCGCGTTTCTCCCAGCAAGATCCTCCGAGTATTCGTGCGCGCTTGCTTTCATCGCATTCACGGCAATAGTGAGGCCATCATGCAACTATTGAATTTCCTCAAAGTACTGGTGGGGCCGCTTGTCATCATCGCGCTGCTTGGCGTCGGCTGGACGACGCGCGGCACTTGGAAGGCGTGGCTGATTCCGAGCAAGGATGCCAGCGGGCTGCCGAAAGAAGACGGCGGCGACGGCCTTGAGCGCGTCAAGCTCAGCGCGCAAGCGCAGAAAAACTTGCGGCTCGTTGTCAAGGAGGTCGTACTGACGACGCACTGGCGCAAGATCACGCTGCCAGGGGCGGTCGTCGATCGTCCCGGGCACAGCGATCGCGGCATTCCCGCGCCGATTGCCGGCGTCGTCACCCAAGTCTTCGCGGTTCCGGGCAAGAGCCTCGGCGCCGGCGACAAGCTATTTCAGCTCAAACTGGCTAGCGAATCGTTTCAGGCGAGCCAAAGGGAACTCTTCACGAGCACGCGCGAGCTTGGGATCGCCGTGAAGGAGCGCAAACGCCTGGAGTCGATCCCCGCGGGGGCGGTGCCGGCCACCAAGCTTTTGGAGCTTGATTATCAACAAGAGCGCCTCAAGGTGTTGATCGAGGCCTACAAACAGGATCTGTTGACCCGGCAATTGACCGATGCGCAGATCAAGATGATCGAGGGAGGCGCCTTCGTCAAGGATATCGAGATTCGCATGCCGGAGCGCGTGGGCAATCATCATGCTATGTCGAGCCACGCATCGCCGGAGGACAAGGACAAGCCCGTCCGCTATGAGGTGCAGGAGTTGAAGGTCAACTTGGGCGATCATGTACACGCCGGGCAAGTTCTCGCGTATGTCGCCGATCACCGCTTTCTCTACATCGAAGGGCGAGCACTCAAACAGGAAGTGGCGCTACTGCTCGACGCGAAGACCAAGGGATTGCCGGTCGAGGCGGAATTCAATGCCGGGGACGACGACACGCCGGCCGACCGCATGATGGAGGAATTGAAAATCGAATTTCTGGGCAACACGATGGACGCCACGGGCTTGACGCTGCCGGTTTATGTCCCGTTCGAGAACAAGGAACGCCGCGTCGAGCATTTGGGGATGATCCATCGCTTTGGGCCATATCGCCCGGGGCAGAAGGTGCTCGTGAAGGTGGCGGTCGAGAAGATGACGGGCGTGTTCGTCTTGCCAAGCGCGGCGGTCGCGCGCGAGGGGCTGGAGGCATACGTTTTCAAGCAGAGCGGCGCATCCTTCCTGCGTACTCCTGTGCATGTGCTTTTCGAGGACGCCGACGAGGTGGTGATCGCCAACGATGGCAGCATTTTCGCAGGGCAATCGATCGCCCACAACGCCGCGGCGGCGCTCAACCGGGCCCTGAAGGCAAACCAGGGCGACGGCGGCGGCGGGCATCATCATCACCATCATTAGGATTCGTGGACGAGCCGCGACCGGTAGGGAGCGTTGCGGCAAACCGGGTCCCCGCTCCCTTACGGTCGCGGCTCGTTTACGTCGGATTATCTCATGCTAAATGCCGTCATTCGTCTGGCTCTGCGCTATCGCATGCTGGTGATTTTCCTCAGCCTGGCGGCGCTAGTGTATGGTGGGTACATCACCGCGAACTTGCCGATCGATGTCTTTCCCGATCTCGATCGGCCGCGCGTCGTCATCCTCACCGAAGCGCCGAATCTGGCGCCGGAGGATATCGAGACTCTCATCAGCTTCCCCATCGAGTCGGCGGTCCTTGGCGCGACCGGCGTGCAGGCGGTGCGCAGCCAATCGAGCGTCGGGCAGTCGATCGTCACCATCGAATTCGATTGGGGCACGCCGATCTTCACGGCCCGGCAAATCGTGCAAGAACGGCTGTCGGCGCTCGAAACCACGTTTCCGCCCGGCATTCGACCGCAAATGGGGCCGATCAGCTCGCTCATGGGGCAGATCATGCAGGTCGGCATCGCGCGGCAGGCTGGCCCCAGCGGCGGAGAGCTGGCGAGCATCGGCAAGACCAAGTACATGGCGGAGCTTGTTCACGACGAGGCGCGCGGCCGACTCACGCTGGCGTTCTGGAACCCGCGTGACGGCAAGCTGGCGCGCCTGCGCGATCCGGCCGACTGGACGCCGCTGCCGACAAGGGAAGGCAAGCTCGCAATGCTTGTCGCAGGACAGCGTACGGTGGAGACCGCACTGCCGAGTAACGCGCCTGCCGATCGAGCGTTCGAATTCGGTCCCGACTCAAGAGCTCCAGGCCGCTTCGTATGCGCCGATGCCCGACTCGCGTCAAGCTTCAGTAAGCTGCGCGAGCGCACACGCCGGCTGACCGTCACGCTCGACGACGGCGTGACGCACAAGGTCGAGTTCGCGTCCGCCCTGCAACAACAGCTTGACTTGCGCACCACGGCGGACTTCGTCATACGCCCGCGTCTCTTGAAGATCCCCGGCCTGGCGCAGGTCACGGTCATGGGCGGCGGACGCAAACAGTATCAGGTGCTCGTCGATCCCCTCGCCCTCAACCGCTACGACGTGACGCTGCAACTGGTCGAGGATGCGCTCAAGAAGAACAACCTCAACACTAGCGGCGGCTACGCGGTGCGCGGCGACAAGGAGAGGCCAATCCGCGTCTTCGGCCGGCTCGGACCCGATCGCCACCTCGTCTTGCGTGAGATCGAGCAGATCGTCGTCAAGACGACGCCGAAGCGCAACCTTCTCGTCAAAGACGTTGCCCGCGTCACGGAAGGCCCGCAGATCAAGCGCGGCGAGTGCAGCGTCAACGGCGATCCGGCGGTGCTGATGAGCGTCATGAAACAGCCGCACCGCGACACGCGCGCGTTGACGTCGGAGGTCGTGGCCGCCCTGCGCGAGACCGAGGAATCGCTCTCCGCCGACATCGTCATCAATCCGGAAATCTTCCAGATGAAAGGGTTCATCGACCGCGCGGTTTATAATGTCGGCGAAGCCCTGGTCATCGGCGCCGTTCTGGTGTTGATCGTATTGTTCTTGTTCCTGCTCAACTTTCGCACCACGTTCATCTCGCTGACGGCGATCCCGCTCTCGCTGGTCGTCACGGGCATTGTGTTCAAGATGATGGGCTGGCTCACCGGCACGGACCCGTCGATCAACGTGATGACGCTCGGCGGCATCGCAGTCGCCATGGGAGAACTGGTGGACGACGCCATCGTCGATGTCGAGAACATCTTCC
>SYHD01000344.1 GCA_005799265.1 Planctomycetia bacterium
GAGGGAGAGGGGGGGAATGCGATCAGTCTCGTCGATACCATCGGTGAGCTCGGCGCCATCTGGGGGCTCGCGGATATCGCCTTTGTCGGCGGCAGTCTCGACGGCAAACGCGGCGGGCAGAACATGATTGAGCCGTCTGCGTACGGCGCCGCCGTGCTGTTCGGGCCGCACACCTGGAACTTCAAACAAACGGTCGCCGATTTGTTGGCTCGCGAAGCTGCGATCGAAATACGAGACGCCGCGACGCTGGAAGCCGCAGTGCTGCGACTGCTCGGCGACACGGGCTTGCGTCAACGCCTGGGCGACGCGGCGCGGGCTTTCGTCGTTTCCCAGCAAGGCGCAACGGCGCGGACTCTCGATGAACTTGCAGGATTGTTGAAAGTAGCGCGCGAAAATAAACGTGCGGCGTGACCCGTGGCCTGCTCTACTTTGCTCTCAGCACTCAACACTCTACCCGCACTACTCACGACGCATACAAAAGCCTCGTGCTCACCATCAACAACATCCCGATCGAGGACACCTTCGCCGAAGCGTTTCCGATGACTGCGGCCAGGCTCATCGTCACCGCGGAATCGGCGGCATGGGCACAGACTGCAGGGCAAGTCGTTACGGGGTATGCCTCGTCGGTGATTGGCTGCGATGTTGAAGCGGGCGTCGAGCGAACGCTAAACGATGAGGAGACCGTGGACGGCCGGCCCGGCGTCAGCATTCTGATGTTCGCCTTCAATCGCGATGCCTTGCAGAAAGCTGTCGTCAATCGCGTCGGCCAGTGTATCCTCACTTGCCCGACGACCGCATGCTACAACGGCCTGCCCATTGTCAAAGGCAAATCGATCAAGATCGGCGGCAACCTGCGTTTCTTCGGCGATGGGCATCAATTCTCCAAGAAGCTCGAAGGCCGACGCTACTGGCGCATGCCGGTGATGGACGGCGAGTTCACCTGCGAAGATGTGTTCGGAACTGTCAAGGGCGTCGCGGGGGGCAACTTCCTCATCCTCGCCGCCAGCCAGGCCGAGGGGCTCGCCGCCGCGGAACAAGCGATCGTCGCCATGAAAAAGCTCACGGGCGTCATCATGCCCTTCCCCGGCGGCATCGTGCGCTCCGGCAGCAAGGTCGGCAGCAAATACAAGAAGCTCCGCGCCAGCACCAACGACGCCTATTGTCCGACCCTGCGCGGCGCCGTCAAATCCGCGCTGCCCGATGGCGTTAACGCGGTCTACGAGATCGTCATCGACGGGCTCGACCAGAATGCCGTCGAGGAAGCGACACGTGTCGGCGTCCGCGCGGCGTGCGTTCCCGGCGTTCTCGGCATCACCGCGGGCAACTACGGCGGCACGCTTGGGCCCGTGCATTTGCACCTGCACAAGCTCCTGCAGTGAATTTGGCGAGCCATGCCGCTCACGCGGCTCGGCTCGCCAAGGCCCACTGCTTGGCCGCCATGTCCGCGATCGTCCGTCCGATGCTCAACGACGCCGTCGCTGCCGGCGATGGCGCATTCAGCACGTGGATCATGCGTTCCGCCTGGACGAAGCGGAAGTCATCGACGAGCGCGCCCGACCGTTCGACCGCCTGGGCGCGGACGCCGCTGCCGAAGGGGTGGATGTCCGCGATTTGTAGTTCGGGTATCAAGCGTTGCAGTGAATGATAGAACCGCCGCTTGCTGAACGAGCGGATCATCTCGCTCATGCCGGTCTTCCAGTACTTGCTCGCCATCCGCCAAAAGCCCGGATACCACATCAGCTCCCACATGTCGCGCGGCGAGAAGTTCCAACGGCTATAGCCCTCGCGCCGAAACGCCAGCACCGCGTTCGGGCCAGCGTCGACTTCGCCGTGCACCGTGCGCGTGAAGTGAACACCGAGGAAGGGGAAACGGGCATCGGGGACCGGGTAGATCAGGTTCCTGACGAGAGATCGCTTTTCGGGGATGAGGGCGTAATACTCGCCGCGGAAGGGGATGATCTGCACGCCGGGATCGACACCGCACAGCCGCGCGACGCGATCGCATTGCAGCCCGCCGCAGTTGATAAGATGCGCGCAGGTGATATCGCCTTGCGTCGTTTGCAGCGCGAGTGCGTCGGCCCGGCGCTGCACGGCCAGAAGACGCGCGTTGGTTTGAATCTGCCCGCCGGCCTGCTGGATCAACTCGGCGTATTTTTTGGCGACATCCTTGTAATCAACGATGCCCGTCTGCGGCACGTGCAAACCCGCGATGCCTGCGACGTGCGGCTCGTGTTCCTTGAGCTCCGCCGCATTGAGTTTGCGGATGCCGGTCAGTCCGTTGGCCGTGCCGCGGCGCTGCAACTCGTCGAGGGCGGGAAGCTCGCGCTCCTCGGTGGCGACGACAATCTTGCCGCAGCGCTCATGAGCGATGCCGTGCTCGGCGCAGAAGCGGTACATCGCCTCGCGTCCGTCGGCGCAGTTGCGCGCTTTCTCGGAGCCGGGCTTATAGTAGAGCCCCGAGTGAATGACGCCGCTGTTGTGCCCCGTCTGATGCTGGGCGATGTCGGCTTCGGCTTCAAGAATGGTCAGCGTGAGGCGAAAGCGCCGCAGCAAGTCAAGCGCGGTGGCCAGTCCAACGATGCCGCCGCCGATGATGGTGATTTCCGTGTGCATCATGAATCCTTTCCGAGTAGCCGAAGTTGTTTAGCCACGGCTCGCAGAGCCGCGCGGGTCTCCGACCTGCGGCTAAACTATTTCACTTTCTTCAACAAATCGCGATGAATCCGCGCCACATCCCACATGTAGTGGCCGATGCGATGCTGCTCGGTCGCCGTGTTGAGATGTTCGTATGCCCTCTTCTTATCGCCGAGTAGCTCATGATAAATCCCTACGTAAAGATGTGCGTAGAAGTTCCGATTGTTGAGTTGCGTCTCGCCAGGCTCCCCCGCCTTGACGGCGCTGAAGACGTCGTCGGGCTTGAGATCGCCCTTGTAGAGATCGTAGATTTGCCGCATGGGAACCCGTTTGTCGTTGCCGATCTTGAGCATGTCCTTGCGCGCCTTGTCGATGCCATCCTTGCGCGCCATGCACATAAAGCGCCAGACGGCGTTTTCGACATCGTTGGAGTCGAAGTCCTGATAGCCCTCGAACTGCGCCTTGCCGTCGTCGAAGCGATTGGCGTAGTAGTAGGCGATGCCGCGCTGCCAGTGGCTGATCTTGGCCTTCGGTTCGAGCTCGATGTATTTGTCGAAATCGGCTATGGCTTCCTTGATCTTGCCCGCCTTGAAATGGAGCCGTCCGCGCGAATCGTAGGCATCCGCGAGCTTCGGTTCGAGCGCGAGGATGCGCGTGAAATCAGCGGCGGCCTCTGCGTACTTGTCGGCGGCCCCATAGATGGTCGCGCGGGTAGCCAGGGCTTCCACGTTCTTCGGATCCGTGTTGATCGCCTTGGTCGCGAGTTTGATGGCCTGATCGTACTGCTTCTTGCCGAGCGCCGCAACGGCGTCCTTCAAGTAGTCGTTCGACGTTTGTGCGTGCAAAGGTGCAATGATGCAAGACGAGATCGCGAGATAAACGAACATTTTCATCGGTTGGTCTCCGTAGTGCAAGCGTCTCGCTTGCACGCGACATTCCAAAAATATGCAAGCGAGGCGCTCGCTCTACGCCAGCATCTCCACGCCGAACACCGTCAGGTCGTCATTTTGCCGCGTTTGCGTAAACAGGTCCGACGCCAGGCGTTCGATCAGTTCGTCGATCGGCAGCGCCTGAAAGTGCTCTGCGGCGGCGAGCAGACTCGCCAGGCCGACCGGTTGCTTCGAAAACGACGCACCGTCCATCCCATCCGTGTACAACAGCAGCTTGTCACCTGGCTTGAGCTGATGCGTCATCACGCGAAAGCGCGTGTCGAAGACGCCGAGCAGGCTGCCTTCCATCTGCCAGAGCGTCGGTTTGCCGTCCTTCGGAAGATAAAGCGGGTAAGGATGTCCGGCGCGCGATAGCTCCAGCGTGCCGTCGGTATAGTTGAACAACACGTAAACCATCGTGATGAAAGGCAAGTCGGGGATTTCCTGCTCGATCAGGTCCCGATTGAGACGTTCGAGCACTTCAGTTGGCGGTATCAAGCGGTAGGTCTGCCCGCTGATCTCTTTGGATCGCACGCCCTTTTTGACGAAGATCGTCAGCAGGCTCGCCGGCACGCCATGCCCCATTGCGTCGGCGACGTAGAAGCCAAGGTGCTTCTCATCGAGCCGAAAGATGTCGTAGAAATCGCCTCCCACCTGTGCGCACGGTTTGTACTTGACGGCGAAGCGCACGCGCGGCAACTGCGGCAAGGCTTGCGGCAGGAAGCTCTCTTGCAGGCGGCGGGCCAACTCCAGTTCCTGATCGATCTGAGCCGTCGCTTCTTGCAGACGCACGGACACGCGCTGCGCCTCGGCGGCGCGTGTCGCCAGGTGATCGTGCCGTTCCTTGATGCGCACCAGCGCGGCGACCTGCGCGAGTAGCTCCGCCGGCTCGAATGGGCGCGCCAGCGACGTGTCCGCTCCGCATTCAAGACAGGCGCGGCGCGAGGCAGATTGCCCGTCTGCAGTCACGAACAAAATCGGCGTGTAGCCATCATTCTGCCCGATACGCAGACGATGACAGGACCGCAATGCCGACTCGGTCTGATACATGCCATCGACGATGTAGATCTGGGCGGGGGTGGGTTGCGACGCGCCATCGAACTGCCGCACGCCGACCGCGTAACCGGCATCGCGCAGCAGCGCGTCGAAATCCTGTGCCGGCGGTGCACCCGCGAATATCTCGATCTGGATGGACGGGACCCCTGTCATGTACATACTCTCCGCGCGACGTTAGGGAGTAACTATCGCAGAAAAAATGCAGACTGACAAGAGCATTGCCGGACGGATCGTTTTTCCGAGTGGACGTGAATGGCAGGATCATCACGGTTCATTCTTGATGAGCCGGGCCTTCGCCCAGTTCACGTTGGCTTGCACGTCGCCGAAGGAGCCGAGTTCGACCACGAGCGTCAAAGCGCGGACGCCGCGCACGTCGAGCCGCACGGGGATGGGCGCGGTCAGGCTGGTCAGTTCCTTGCCGTCGTTCAAGTCGATGCGTTTGCCGTCAAGGAGGATCGCGACCTTGGCCCGGCCGCGGCGGGAACGTTCGTCGATGCCGACCAGGCTCAGGAATCGCTGGTACTTTCCGTCGAGCTGGTATGTCGCCGCGCTTGGCGCGTGCATGCCCAGCCCGCGCTCGAAAGTGCTGCCGCTCAATCGTAAGAGATGTCCCGTCGCGCTGGCGTCGAGCGTCAGCGGCCAGGTTACTCCCAGATACGCGCGCTGCTCGTAGCGCTGGGGCGTCAGGTCGGCGAGATCGGTCGCCTGGCCTTGGCGAACATCTAGCGCCAGGATGCTTTCTTCGGGCAGATCGAGCGTGGGACCGAATTGCGTCGTGCCGTGCCAGCGGCGTGATTTTTCGTCGAAAGCAAGATCGAGCAGGTTGAGGCGAGGGCCGCCTTCCAGCGTCGCGCGCCAGTAGGTTTTCTTGGTGCGCATGCGCGCTTGCCGGTCCGTGTTCCAGGCGATGCCGGCGAGCTTGGCCCTGGGGACTTGCGCCTTGCGCTCCGCCGTGGTGACGGTGCAGCCGTCTTTCGCGGACAACCCCGTCACCGCGCCTTCGAGGCGGTCGCCATTCTTCAGATAGACGACGTCGCGCTTGCGCGCCTCTTTTTCGAGCCTGGCGTAGAACAGTTCCGCGTCGTCCACGCCTGCGGGAATCGACCAAAACAAGAGGACGATGTGGGGCGCGAACAGGCTCACGCCCTTGACCTGCAATCCAGGCAAGGCGCCCGACGGCCAAACCTGCACGCGGCCATCATCGAGAATTGCCGAGGCGTCGGGATCGAGCGGGACGCGGTCGCCGTTGGTCAACAGGGCGAAGTTGCGCGTCGGCATGGCGGGCAAGTCCGCGTTTTCGCGGCGGACTTCGACGACGCGCGGCAACATTCGCGCGGCGCCTTCCCCGTCGACGCGCAAGGACCCGTCGCTTGCCAATGCGCTCAACGAGACGCCGGCGAACGTCGCCGCGGGGGTCTCAATGGAATAGCGCGACGGGGTTTGCGCGGCGGCGTGAGCGGTGAATACAAGGAGAAACGCGAGAAATAAGTTGACGCGCATAGGGTGTAAAGAAACGCCCGCGGCTGCGCGCGATTACGGCGCGAAACCGCAAGCGACAATTGAGGTCAGCGCTGCAAGATTGGCAGGTAGTTATTGGGCACCTGAAGGATGATAAGGGCCATCGCCGTGCAGTAGTTCGAGCACATCAGGCCGCGCTGCCACGAACCGTCGGCGCGGCGGCTGGTGAGGAGCTCATCGCGAATGGCGGGGTACCACTGACGCCAGTAGTTTTCGCCGGCGATCCACATGGCTTGGACGGCGTAGTAATGGCCGTAGTAATAGTGGTGGTCCATCTCGCCGAGGAATCCGCCGCCCCCACCGCCGCCGCCGGGCCGAAATTGATTGAGGTACTTCAGCCCATTCTCGACGGCCTTGCCCTCGTATTCGCCGGCGCTATAGAGCGCGACGACGCCCGCCGCGGTGCGCGCGAAACCGGGGCCGCCGCCGAAGGTCTGGTAGCGGAAGCCGCCCGAATTCTGGTCCTGGCAGCGCTTAACGTAGTTCGTGCACTTGGTCGCCACCTCGCGCGGCACCGAAATGCCGGCGTTGCGCGCGGCGCGCAGGGCCATGATCTGGCAGATCGTCACCGACAGATCGGCGTCGGCGCGGACCGGTTGATAACGCCAGCCCCCCTCGTTGTTTTGCGAATTGATGATGAGCCGCACTGCATCGCCCAGAACGCGGCGCAGCTCCGTGCGCAATTGCGGATCGTTGACCATGCCGTAGACTTCGGCCAGAAACAGCGTCGCGAAACCGTGTCCGTACATGGGGCCGTGAAAGGCGGCACGCTGATTGTTGAGAAACCCCGGCCGGCCGCGATCCTCGGACCCAACGATGTAGCGCACCGCGCGCGTGACGTGCTCGCCGTAGCGTCCGCGGCCTGGTTGATAGCCGCCGGCCATCAGGGCGAGGCCGCCCAGGCTCGAGACGGCGACGTTGCCGTGATACTGCCCGGTGCCGAATGAGCCGTCCAGGTGTTGCTGTCGGGAGAGCCATTCGAGGCTGCCGTCGATGGCGCGCTGGGTGTTGGGCGTGATCATGCCCGCCGCCTGGTTGACATCCTGGGCCAGCGTGCGCCAGGCCAGGCCGCCGCCTGCGACCCCCAGCAGTGCGCCCGCGCCACGCGTCAAGAAGGTGCGTCGATTCATGGCAAATCCTCCAGGAGAGATGTCTTCATTGAACGCGAACGACGCCTGGAAAGCAAGCGCATACGCCGCGATCACTCGCCATCCTTGCGCCGGCTGCTTTCGCCGAGCGTGCGATAATAGGCGCGCAGCAAGTCCTCGTAGCGCGGCATGAATCGCTCGGCTGCATAGGCATCGATATCTTGACGAACTCGCGGGGGCAGCACCGGCCGCCATGGCTGGACATGGTTTTGTTTTTGCAGCTCATCCAGGCTCATGGGCGCCCGTTCGAGTTCGGCCTGGCCTTTCTTGGGTTCGCCGGCCTCGATCCTTGGCGGAGTCTCGCTCATTGGCGTAGGCTTTGCAGCAGCAGGCGTGGGCGAATGCTCTTTCGACTTGTCCGGCTCGGGGGTGGAAGACATCGGCATCGGCGGCGAGTTCTTGTTGCCCGTAGGCGGCGGATTGGACGTGGGAGGACTACCGCTCGGCGGCGTATCGCTATCTTGATTCAGCAGCTTGTCGAGAAGATCGGCGATGTCCTTTTGCTTGGCGCGCGTCGCTGCGCTCGTGTTGTTCTTGCCGAGGTCGTCAACGGTGGCTTGATACTTGAGCCGCAACTCGTCGATGATCTTGCGGCGATCCTCGGTCGTTGTCTTTGCGTCGGGAAATTGGGCAGCGCGGAAATTCGACTGTTCGCACGCCCACGTCGACGCGGCGAGTAACGAAAGAATCGCTGCACAAGCGATGGAACGGAGCATGGGAACTCCTTGGCTGACCGGGGCTTCGCGTGGTAGCAACTTTGCGGCCACGCGAAACCGCAAGCGAATGTGTTATCCGGAAGCGCAAGCGACGGAAACCGCATCCGTTGCTTGCACTTCCGGCTATACTGCGCTCGGGCGGAAATGACACATTTGCCTCACTAGCCCGCAGCGCTAGCAAGGGCAACCACGGACATCCCTTGCTGGCGCTGCGGGCTAGTGAATGAGTCAATCCTGACCGCGTGCAGTATAACTGCAAATATTGGCTCAATTAGTCGCCGTCCTTGCGTCGGCCGGTCTCGGCAATGTTCCGGTAGTAGGCCCTCAACAATTCTTCATAGCGAGGCATGAAGCGTTCGCGGGAGAACGCGTCCATTTCGCGGCGACGGTTTTCGGGGAGATGCCCCCACTGGCCCGTATTGGGCCGGGCCGTCGGATCGTCTTTCTTGTCGTCGCTCTTGCCATCTTTGCCGGCGCCGCCATTGCCGGGATCTTTGTTTTCGTCTTTCTTGGCGTCCCCCTTGCCGCCTTTGTCTTCCTTGTCTTTCTGGGCGAGCTTTTCCTCGTCTTTTTTCTTTTGCTCGTCTTTGTCGCCCTTATCACCTTTGTCCTTGTCTCCCTTGTCTCCCTTGTCGCCTTTGTCCTTGTCACCTTTGTCGCCTTTGTCTTTTTGGTCGTTCAGCATCGGCTTTTGATCTTTCTGGCCGCCGTTCCCGCCGCCGTCGCCCTTGGCGCCGCCGTCTCCACCGCCGCCACCTCCACCTCCTCCTCCGCCACCACCACCGC
>SYHD01000345.1 GCA_005799265.1 Planctomycetia bacterium
ATCCCGCGCACGCTGCATTTGTCGCTCCTGGGCATCCGCGACATCAGCAACTTGGAGACGGCGCCCGCGGGCAGGCTGGCCATCGAGACGCGCATCGTCCGCTTCGATCCGCAGCTCATCCGCCACGCCATCATGCGCGAACTCAACCGCGATGGGCAGATCTACTTCGTCCATAATCGCGTCCACAACATCCACGATGTCGCTGCCAAGCTTCAACAGATAGTGCCCGAGGCGCGCATCGTCGTCGGCCACGGCCAGATGAACGAACACGAACTTGAGGACGCGATGGTCAAATTCGTGACCAAGCAGGCCGACATCCTGGTCGCGACCACGATTATCGAGAGCGGGCTCGACATTCCCAACGCCAACACGATGTTCATCAATCAGGCGGAGAACTACGGCCTCGCCGATTTGCATCAACTACGGGGCAGGGTCGGACGGTACAAGCATCGGGCGTATGCGTATCTGTTGCTCGATGCGGAGCGCGACGTCACGCCGAATGCGTCGCGCCGATTGAAGGCGATCGAGGAGTTTACCGAGCTTGGCGCCGGGTTCAAAATCGCGATGCGCGATCTCGAAATTCGCGGCGCCGGCAATATCCTCGGCACGCAGCAAAGCGGCCATATCGCGGCGGTCGGCTATGAACTCTATTGCAGCCTTCTCGAAAACGCTGTCCGCAGTCTCAAAAACATGCCGGTCGCCAAGCAAATGGAGGTGACGATCGATCTGCCTTGGCCTGCTCTGTTGCCGCGCGATTATGTGCCAGGGCAGAAATTAAAAATCGAAGTGTACCGGCGTCTCTCGCGCATTCGCAAGTTGGAGCGTCTCGACGATTTTCGCCATGAGATGCGCGACCGCTATGGCCCAATCCCAACGCCGGTCGAGTGGCTGCTACGTTTGGCGGAGCTGCGAATTCTGGCAAGTCATTGGCAGATTGCGGGCCTGCACCTGGAAGGCAAGTGGCTGCATCCGGAAGGCAGCCTGGAGCCGCAGCCGATCGTCGTTACTCCGCCGGTCGATCTCGTGTTCGAATATCGCAATCCGCGCAAACTGGAGCGGCTGGCGAATCGCGCGAAAGGGCGACTGCGGATTGCGGATGCGGCGAGTGCGTACTTCCGCTTGCGCCCTGAAGAATACGCGCCGCTCACACTATTCGCCTCAATCAAACAGCTCTTGTGTTTGCCGGATAGGCCTGTATAAGCATGCCGCTTGCGGCTTGGCGCTCGTATTCGCGGGCTCCAAGCCGCAAGCGACACACAGGAGGCGGTATGGCGCGGCACGGACGTTGGCTCGGCATGACGGTGATCGGTCTGGGCGTCTCGTTGCTCACGGGCTGCGCGACGCTGCCCGATTGGGCGCAACCGAAAACGCCGCTGTCTCGCGATCTCACGGCGCCGCCGGTCACTGGACTGGCGCGCTCGCAAAGTGCAGACGGGCCTGGCGTCACGCTGAAAAAACCGATACCGCCGCCTCCCGGCCTGAATCTTCCAAAAATCGGCCCCCCGCCTGGCCTGAAGCAAGCGAGCGCGACGATCAACGTCCCGCTGCGCGTCAGCGTCCGCGTCTGGGTCAATGGTCGTCCGATCTTTGACGACGAAGTCATGCAGATGGCGGGCCCCGATCTGCGCCGCGCCCAGGTGACTCTCACCGAACCGCAACGCTCCGAGAAAATGGCCGAGATACTCAACACCGTCATCGATTCGATTATCGATCAAGAACTCATGTTTCAAGACGCGGTCAAGAAGCTCGAAAAAGGCAATCCGCGCGGCCTCGACAAGCTGAGAGAGTTCGTCGAACAAGAATTCGAAAAATCGCTGGACCGCATGCGCCGCGCCGACGTGACCGAGGAGCAGATCCGCGAACTCGAACCCGTGGCCCGCCGCATGCTCGAACGCAGTCTGATTTCCACGGAATACGCGCGCAGCCGCATTCGGCCCATCGTCGAATCGCGTATCGGCTTGATGGAAATTCGCGAATATTACGAGGCGCGCAAGAAAGAGTTCATCGTGGAAGATCGGATCGTCTGGGAGGATGTTTTCATCCCGCTCAGCCCGGAGCAGCCGACGATCGAGGAGGCCCGCCGCCTGGCCGAGGATCTGATCAGCAAGATCCGCAATCCGGACGATTTCCTTAAGCTCATGAAGCACAACAAGGGGGACAGCGCGCTGCGCAACGGCGAAGGGTTGGGACAGAAGCGCGGCGAAATCCGACCGATGGAACTGGAAGAGCATCTCTTCCGACTCGAAGCCGGCGAGATTGGTCCGGTGGTGGCATTCGCGACGGGTGTGCACGTCTTCCGTGTGACGAAGAAGGACAAAGCAGGCCTGCTGCCGCTGAATGACGAGACGCAAAAAATCATTCGCAAGAAACTGGAGAGCGAAGTCGCTGACCGCGAATACCGCCGTATCATCCGCGAGCTGCGCCAGCGCGCGGTCTGGCGCATCGAGAATGATTTGTAATGATTGTACTTCTCGACCCACGCCACAGTCATTCCACACCAGTTGCCGAGACCCAAGAAAGCCCACGAGATCCAATCTCGTGGGCTTTTCGCTGCGGTTGTTGCCAGGGGTCGTCACGGACTATTGGGTCCGCCGCGAGGCGGGGATGATCGTGGCGCCGGTATTCGGCGGGTTGCTGTTGAGGGCGGCTTCGATGCGCCCGGCCAGGGTTTTCAAGTCTTGGTGGAACTGGATCAGATTGGTCTGGGCGTGGTCGCGTTCTTGAGTTCGTTGGGTGATTTGCTTGCGAAAATTCTCGCGTTCGTGGATGACGCTGTCGAGTTTAGCGGTCAGGTCGGCTTTTTGGGCTTCGGCCGTGCTGCGTTGCTCCTCCGCCTGGGCGAGTTTCGCGCGATCTTGTTCGTGGGCCGCGTACAGCGTGCGAAAGTCCTCCTCCAGCTTCGCGTAACGCGATTCCAGATCGCGCATCTTGGCGTTGATGGCCCCGGCTTTCTGTTGGCTGCACCCCCATAACCCCATCGCACACAACGCAAACACACCCAACACCACGGGACTGAAGTTTTTCATGCGTGCTGCTCCTATGAAGTCTGCCCAGCGGGAGGCGACCCGCGAGACGATGTTGTCAGATTGGTGATTTGAGCCATTGACAGGAGAATCTGGTCGGAACATTTTGCTCATTTTCCCTTGCTTGCGACCGTGACAAACATTACTTCGGCAAGCGCGGCTCGGGAACTTCACCCAGATTGACCAAATTTCTCGACGCGAAAATTTTGCTGAGATTCCCAGGTCGTCCCAGACAACCAAGATATACTTCCGCCGTGTGATATGCTTTCTGAACTGTCCCTTCACGCTGCTTGCCGACGATCGAGAAACAGTCGCGCCGCGTCGGCCCAGCGTTGACATTCCTCAATAGAAATTGCCGATTGTGCGAATTTGACCGCTTCCGCCTGTTGCAAGAACGCTGTAAGAAATTGCTTCTCTTCTGTTGTCAAAAGAGTGTGCTGACTGAGCGCATTCAGGAACTCGGGTGTTGTCTGTCGCCGCGCGGGGATGGCGAATCGACGCTCCAAATACTGACGTACGATCAACGTCAAAAGTGTGATGAAACGCTCGCCACGGCCTTGTTCCGGCAGCTTCAGCGCGATGAGGCGTTGCCATTCGTAAAGGGCAAGCTGCGCGGCAGTGCGCAAGGAACGCCGACGCAGGAAGCCGCGCAATCCAAAGACGATGATGAGCGAAACCAAGAGGATTAACGCCAGAGCGAGCCAGCGCCAGGCGAACGGTTCAAGCGGTGGATCGGTCGGCACGGTTTCGATGGCGGTGATGTCGCGCAGGCCAGCGCGATCGGGATTCGCGATGGTCGTTGTGACCTCGAATTCGAGCGGATCCCACTTGATCGTCTGCTCATCGGTGGGATCTTGACTCTCGCGTACCTGGACATCGGGAAACCGTAGCACGACCCTCTGGCCCGGCGCACGCGGCGCAAGTCGGTAGAGCAGACGCCACGACTCACGCTCCGGTGTGAGCTCCGTGCGTTGCGGTTTCGACATCTCGACTAGAAGCCACGGAAAATCGGGTGGGAATTGGTCAGGCGCCTTGACGCGCAGTCCCTTGCGGCCATCGACCGTCAATGTGACGGTGATCAGGTCCGCAAGCGTGATCTTCGGCGCATGTGCGCCGTAGCGAACTGCGAGCGTGCCTTGGCCATTCTTCTGAGTGATCTCTCCCGCGGCGCACGGCGAGGCGATCAGGACAAGGATGCCGATCAAGTGGAATAGTCGCTTCATGTACGTCTCAGGCGTCGTTCGCGCTGCTGGAAGAAACGCATCAGCTCGTCGAGGTGCCGCCCTTGCGTCGAGGCGGCGAGGACGTCGATCTTGTGGGCACGCGTCCACTGCTGAAACTCGGCCTGGCGTTGGGCCTCCTGCGTTTGGAACGCCCGTCGAAAGTCAGCATGCCCGGTATCGATCAACTCGCAGCGACCCGTTTCAGCGTCCTGAATCTCCAATAGGCCAACGTCGGGAAACTCGACCTCGCGCGGATCGCGGATCGTGACGGCGATCACGTCATGCCGCCGCGCCGTGCGCTGCATCGCCCGTTCGTAGCCGGCGTCGAGGAAATCGCTGAAGACGAATACCAGGGCCCGGCGGTGCAGCACCTTGTTCAGGAAATCGAAGCCCGCTTGCAAGTTAGTCGCCGGGTCGCTCGGCTTGTGTACGAACAGGTCGCGAATGAGCCGCAGAATGTGCCGGGGGCCTTTGCGTGGGGGCACATAGCGTTCCACCGCCCGCGTGACCAGGATCAAGCCGACCTTGTCATTGTTGCTGACGGCACACAACGACAGCAAGGCTGCCAGTTCGGCGACGACATCGCGCTTCGATTGCTGGACGGTGCCGAACGACATGCTGGCGCTGGCGTCCACCAGCAGAATGACCGTCAGCTCGCGCTCCTCGACGTAGCGTTTGATGAACGGATGTCCCATGCGCGCGGTGACGTTCCAGTCGATGGAGCGGATCTCGTCGCCGGGCTGGTATTCGCGCACCTCCTCGAAGGCGATGCCGGTCCCCTTGAAGACGCTGCGGTAGGCGCCGCCGAGCGGGTCCTCGACGGCCCGGCGGGCGCGCAGTTGCAATCGGCGAACCTGGCGCATGACTTCACGGGTCAGCATGGTTTGTCCGCCTCTGCGTAAAAGGCGATGGCCGAACGGACCGCGCGATGCCAGTGGGCGAGCTTGCGCAGGCGCGTTGGCTCGTCCAGGCGCGGCTCGAAGCGCTCGCTCGCTTGCGTCAGTTTGCCGATGGCGTCGAGATCGGGCCAGACGCCCGCCTGCAAGCCCGCCAGAAAGGCGGCCCCCAGCGCAGTCGCTTCCTTCACGGCAGACGCCTGCACCGCTCGGCCCAAGAAATTCGCTTGGCATTGCAAGAACCACGCATTGCGCGCCATGCCGCCGTCCACGCGCAACGTTTGCAGCGGTCGGCCTGTGTCGTTGTCGGTTGCGGCCACCAGATCAACGACCTGCAACGCCACGCCTTCCAGCACCGCGCGCGCGAGGTCGGCCGACGTTGTGCCGCGCGTCAACCCGAAGAGCACGCCGCGCACGTCCGGCGCCCAGTGGGGCGCGCCCAGGCCGACGAAGCCGGGCACCAGGAGGATCGCCTCATCAGGCGCCGATTGCGCCGCCAACGCCTCGCTGTCGCTGGATTGCGCGATCAGGTGCAGCCCATCGCGCAGCCATTGCACGGCCG
>SYHD01000346.1 GCA_005799265.1 Planctomycetia bacterium
AAGATGGACTACGCCGACATGATCCGCGCCCACATCGAAAAAGAGGCGGACCTGACCGTCGGCTGCCTGCACGTGCCTACCAAGGAATCGGTCCATTTCGGGGTCATGCAGGTTGACGCCGGCGATCGCATCGTCGGGTTCCAGGAAAAGCCCAGGGACCCGGTGACGATCCCCGGCGATCCGGACCGCATCATGGCCTCGATGGGCATCTACGTGTTCACCGCCCGGCTCATGTACGAACTCTTATGCCAAGACGCGACCAAGCAGGACAGCCAGCACGATTTCGGCAAGAACATCATCCCGGCGATGATCGAGAAGTATCGCGTCTTCGGCTATCGCTTCCGCGACATGAACCAAAAGCCGACGGCCTACTGGCGCGACGTCGGCACGCTCGATGCCTACTACCAGACGAACATGGATCTCGTGCAGGTGGTCCCGGAGCTGAACATGTACGACCAGGTATGGCCGATCCGCACGAATCAGCCTCAGTTGCCGCCGCCGAAGTTCGTCTTCAATGATCCGGTGACAGGCCGGCGCGGCGAGGCGCACGACAGCATCGTTTGTCCAGGGTCGATTGTCTCCGGCGGGCAGGTGGTGCGCAGCATTCTCTCGCCCAACGTGCGCATCAACAGCTTCGCATGCGTGGAGGATTCGATTCTCTTCACAGGCGTCGACGTGGGTCGCGGCGCGCGCATTCGCCGGGCCATCATCGACAAGGATGTCAAGATTCCCAAGGACACCGTCATCGGCTACGACGCGGAGCACGATCGCCGCCGCGGGTTTACGATCACGGAGACGGGGATCGTGGTCATCGCCAAGGGCGAATTGGCCGACACGTTCAAGAAGGGATAACGCCGTATCCCGTTTAGCGCTCGCGGTGATGCGCCCTTTCGCTGGCGCTGTGCCGCGAGCGCTACGGCAAGCGGCTGGGACTCAACCATGAGCAACGCACCGAATCCGCCACCCGCCGATCCGACGACGGCCATCCAGGCGGGCGTCAATGCCGGCTCCGGCCCCGCGCCGACGCCGCAAAACAACTACGCGTGGATCTGGTTCTTCGTCTTCATCGTCGTCGCCAGCGTCGGCGTCACCGGGTTCATGATCTGGTTCAATCTCAGCATTCAATTGAAGCCGGACCAACTCGAAACCGCCTGGGAGCTGTGGAAGGAAAATGGCCCGAAGAACTACAACATGGTTTACACCAAACGCATCAACGACGACCGCAAGGTTTTTGCCTACGGCGTCAAGGTGCGCAACGGGCAAGTTGTCGAGGTGAAACAGGACAAGGAGTTTCTGGAGAAAACCAAGGAGCACAATCCGCTCATTTATCACAGCATGGACAGCCTGTTGCGCGACGCGGCGCGGTTCCTGGAAATGGATGCGCGACCCGAGGCGAAGAAGGTCTATGTGACCGCGATTTTCGACGACAAGAACGGCGCGATGCTGCGCTATGTGCGGCGCGTGATGGGGGGGACGGAACGGGTGGAGTTGCACATCGAATTGAAGGCGGTGGAATAAATTCTCTGTTGAGCGCTCGCGGTGAAGGGCGAGAACCTCTGGCGCTTTACCGCGAGCGCTAAACGGGGAGTTTATTCCTGCACCTCGTTGATGACCGGTTCGAGATGCTTGGTGTTGCGTTCAACGGCGAGCACAATCGTGCGCTCCTCGATGCCGTCCGCAGAGGCCGCGACGGCGGGGATGATCTGCCGGCTGTCAGGCAGGCTGAAGCGCATCGTGAAGGTGCCGTCTTGCCGAAGTTTGATCGGCTCGCCCTGAAGCGTTACCTTCGCTGACGGCTCGGTGGCGCCGTAGACGATCAACTCGGCGTCCAGCTGGAACCAGAACTTGCGCTCCTTGCCGAATTGAAGCGCGCCGGAGCCGAAGCTCGTCACGGCGGGGGAGCCCATTGGACGGCGCAGGCGTTCCTCGAACAGTTGCTTGAGCTCGAGGCTACTGGCGCCCGGATCGAAGCCTCCCGACATCGCAAAGATCTTGTCGGCTTTCGCGAAGTCGAAGTCGGCCCAATTCTCATCGATGACGTCGCTCATGCCCGCGCGCGGCGTGGAGACGACGTTCGAGCGCGCCAGCACGTAGAACTGCCCGTTCTTGGCGAGGTAGCCGATGTCGATGCGATAGGAACGGGGCGGATTGGCGACGTCGATGTACCAGTTATTGACGCCGCCGTGGATGTCGATGTCGCGCAGGCCGGACTCCGAGGCAGACGTCGTCTCCCCTGTGGTCACGTCGAGCAAGCGCAGGATGGGCTTGGCGCCGTGCCAGTCCTGCCCGAGCGCGGCTTCGGCGCGCTGCACCGCTTGGCGCGTCAATTCCCAGTAGGTGTGCAGCCAATAGGGATCGCGCACCATGCACACGATACGATCTTTTCCGTAGCCCTTGGGGAGTTCTTTCGAGACCTTGGCGGACAGGTCCTTGGTGGGGATGCCGACATCGTACTTGCTGCGGCCGATCTGCTCCTCGACCGACGCGGCGCCATTGGTGTAATGAGCCGCCTGGCGCTGAGGCCGGCTGGAGCGTAATTTCGATTTGCCTGGTCGGGTGAGTTTGGGCTTGGCTTTGGCGAGCCTGGCGAGGGCGGCGATCAATTCGTCCTTCGTCTTGCGCGTCACTCCGCTGATGCCCTTCTTTTGCGCCAGCGCTTGCAATTCTTTGCGGCCAAGCGACCGAAGTCTTTCAATGGACATGCGGCACCACTCCGATGGAGACTGTCTGCGTTGAACCCGCGAAAGATACAGACAACCATCCGTGGTGACGATAATCCCGACCGTCCGCTGGGTGGGAGAGAACGCCGAGGTCTGAAATCGAGCAGAGGCAGGAACGCAATCGGAATAAGGAATGTAACTACAGCAATATCCAAATTTACAGCCAAGGCAAGAGACCGACCAAAAAAGGCAATCATCGCCGAGCTTGGAGGGACGTTTTGCCTATCGATTACGAGTCAAACCGGACGGCGTGAAGGAGAACCACCGGTCAATTCCACACAAGGGTTGTGGAGCGGCGTATCGCTTGTGCCGACGAAACGGAACTTCACACTTTTAAGGATGATACATTTTTTGCGGATGCTCCGTCAATATGAACTTGACGAGAATTCCGCGAAATGAGGTGTGCTTGGCGCTTTTTCCCCGGTTTTTTCGGTCTATTCGCTTGATTTTTCCAATGTCAAGGAAAAAATGCGTGGGCTGCGAAAACGCTGCGGGCAACGACGAGCGTGTCGATTTTTCGCCTTTTTAGGCTTGACGCGGCGCATGGATACTTTGCGAAAAAATTCACGATTCACATTGACGATGGGCGGGCAGTTTTCAAAATAACAGCGTTGTGATCTGGCCGTTAAGATTCGCCCAATTTGCGGGGACCGCCTATGTCCCAGCAGCCGACGCCGCGGGAAATGGGCTATTATGCCGCCCTCGCCCAGGTCGGTACCGAGATGGTCATCCCCATCGTCGCGGGCTATTGGTTGGACGATTGGTTGCATACCGCCCCGTGGATCACCAGCATTGCAGCTGTGGTTGGTTTCGTCGCTGGCATGCTGCACCTGATCTTGATTCTCAGGCAAAAAGACCGCGACGAATCAGCAGACAAGAAACCGCCGCCATGAAAACGCTCTCCCTCTTCATCGCTGTCTCCCTTGCCGTTGGTGCGGCATCCTTAGGCGCGGCTTATGCCAGGGCTGGTGAGGGACTGTTCATGCAGGCCGGGGTGGCGTTCGCCTTGTCGTTCATTCCTGCCGCCGTCTCGCTGGCCTTCGTCTTGTTCAGCTATCACGAGGCTTCCGACATGAAGCTGCTGGCGAGTTTGGGCGGCTCGGGCTTCCGCATGGCCATCGCGCTTGGCGGCGGCTATTTTTTGACAAGCACACAGCCCCAAAGTTTCGACATGGGCTTCTGGTATTGGCTATTGGCGTTTTACATGGGCCTGCTTGGATTTGAAATCGCGTTGGTGGTTCGTCAGCAGCCCGAGGCTCCTGCCGCTGCGTCCGGAAACAGTGTCGGAACCAAGAGTGTTGTGCAATCGTAATGAACTCTGCTCGTTAGGGGAACGGATGATCTTCGCAGCAGGCTCGGCCTTCGAACACGTGCTCGACACGATGCACTGGCATGTTTTCGACACATTGCCGGCAATTCCGATGCTCGGCGCGCACCACTGGCCCAACGAAGGAGGCTTCGGCCTCACCAAGTACAGCGTGCTGATGTTCGCCGCGGCCGGTTTGATCTGCTGGATCTACATTCCACTGGCGAAACGAATCCAAACTGGCGCGGCCCCAACCGGAACCTGGTGGAATCTCTTCGAGTCGGTCCTCGTCTTCATCCGCGACGAAATCGCCAAGCCCTACATCGGTAAAGACGCGGACCGCTACGTCCCCTATCTCTGGACCGTCTTCCTGTTCGTCTTGACGTGCAACCTGCTCGGCATGTTCCCATTCCTCGGCTCGCCGACCGCGAGCTTCGCGATGACCTCGGTGCTGGCAGGCGGGACCTTCATTCTGATTCACGCGTCCAGCATCATGCGCTTCGGCGTGAAGAGCCATTTGCTCTCGTTCGCGCCGCACATGGATATGCCGTTCGCGATCAAGCTGCCGATCCTCATCATGCTTTGGCCGATCGAGTTCATCGGCTTGATGTTGAAGTGTTTCGTATTGGCGGTGCGTCTCTTCGCGAACATGTTTGCTGGGCACATGGTGCTGGCGACGATCCTGTTGTTCATCCCGGCGGTGCAACATAGCGGCATGTTTTGGCCAGTGACGGCGGCGAGTGTGTTCGGGGTGATCGCGTTGAGCTTGCTGGAATTGTTCGTCGCCTTCTTGCAGGCGTACCTGTTCACGTTCCTGACGGCGCTGTTCCTGGGGGGCGTTCTCGAACACGCCGAACATGCGGCTCATGCGGAGCACGATCACGGGCATGATGAGCACCACGGGCACGCGCATGCGGCCGGGGAGCATCATCATCATTGAGCGGTTGGAACCGCGCGGGGGCCATGGCCGCCGTGTGGGCTTGAATGATATTACCATTGACAACCTTAATTCTGCTGAAGGAGTTTCCATGAACATGGTGAAGAAACTGGGCCTGATTCTCTTGGCGTTCATGCTGGTCGCTTCGGTGATCGAGCCGGTATCGGCCCAGGACGCGAAGGACAAGCACGAGATCGCCAAGCTCGACGCGACACGTCAGTCGTTCAGCAGCCCCGGCTGGGGCGCGGGCCTCGGCGCCGGGCTCGTCATCATCGGCGCGGCCCTGGGCTTCGGACGCATCGGCGCCGCCGCTCTTGAAAGCATGGCTCGTCAACCGGAGACCGCCAACAAGGTGCAAACTGCGATGATCATCATTGGCGCGCTGCTCGAAGGGGCGACGTTCTTCGCCCTCATCATCTGCATTCAGATCGCAGGCAAAGCGTGACCTTGGCAACTCGGCCAAACCTAATTGCGCGAGGCAACCATGCTGCGTTCGATTTCTTTGACGATCGGGATCGTGATATTCCTTGTTGGCTCGACCACGCCGGCTTTCGGCGCCGACAACCCGATGGAGTTCCGTGCCGACACGGCACTCTGGTCGATCGTCGTCTTCGTCGGCCTGCTGTTGATCCTGCGCGGCAAGGCGTGGGGGCCGATCCTCGAAGGCTTGAAGAAGCGCGAGGAGACGATCCGTTCGTCGCTGGAGGAAGCGAAAAAGACGCGCGACGAGATGGTGCAGGTGCAGGCCCAGTTCCAGAAGGAATTGGCCGAGGCGCATCATCAGATTCCCAAGCTCCTGGAAAACGCACGCAAGGACGCCGAGCAGGTGAGCAACGACATGCGTTCCAAGGCGGCCGCTGACATTCAGGGGGAGCGCGATCGTCTGCGCCGTGAAGTGGAAATCGCCAAGGACCTGGCGATCAAGGAACTCTGGGAGCAAGCGGCTCAGCTCGCGACGCTGATCTCCTCCAAGGCGATCGGACGCGCGCTGACTGAGGACGACCATCGCCGGCTGCTCGATGAATCGGTGAAGGAAATGATGAACACCGCGAAGAACTGAGCGCATTGCCGGTTTCCCGTTTAGCGCTCGCGTTGCA
>SYHD01000347.1 GCA_005799265.1 Planctomycetia bacterium
CCGGACGGGACCTGCGTGCGCGACTACATCCACGTCGATGATCTCGCCGAGGCGCATCTATTGGCGCTCGAACGTTTGCAGCCGAGCCAGCAAATGCACTACAATCTCGGCATCGGCCGCGGTTACAGCGTGCGCGAGGTGATCGCCGCAGTCGAGGCGGTCACGGGCAAGAAGGTCCCTGTGAAGGAAGGCCCAAGACGCGCGGGTGATCCGCCGGTGTTGGTCGCCTCGCCAGACAAGATTCAAAAAGAGCTGGGCTGGAAGCCGCGATACACCGATATCAAGTCGATCGTCGAATCCGCGTGGAACTGGCATCGCACGCATCCCAAGGGCTATAAATAAGCTCTCCAAGCCTCGCGATGAGCACAACGATTCGCGGGAGTGAATCCTATTATGGCCATCTCCACCCACTCTCTGAACGGCCGCATCGCTCTCGTCACCGGCGCCGGCGTCGGCATAGGCCGCGCGACGGCGCTGCTGCTCGCGCAAGCCGGCGCGACCGTCGGCATCCATTATCACACGAGTAAGGCCGGTGCCGAGGAAACGCTCCAAGCGATCGAACACCTGGGCGGCCATGCGCACCTTTTGCCTGGAGATCTGACGCTCGAGACGAACGCTGATCGCGTCGTCGATACGCTCATCACCAAGACAGGCAGGCTCGACATCCTCTTCAACAACGCCGGCTCGCCCATCAAGATGACGCCGATCGAAGCGTGCAGCCTCGACCACTGGCGGCGCGTCTTCGATGTCAACGTGACGAGCGCCTTCCTGGTGACACGCCGCGCCATCCCGTACCTGCGTGCCTCCAAGAACGGCAGCATCATCAACAACCTCTCGCTTTCCGTGCAAACCGGCGGCTCCGGAGGCGGCGGCGTCTACGCGGCCGCCAAAGGCGCCTTGCAGGTGATGACGCGCACGTTGGCGAAGGAACTCGCGCCGCATGTCCGCGTCAATGCCATCATGCCCGGCGTCATCGCCACGCAACATCACGAGATGTTTTCGACACCCGCGAAAATGGAAGATTACAAGAAGCAAACGCCGCTCGCTCGCAACGGCACTGCCGACGAGGTCGCGCAGGCTGTGCTATTTCTGGCGTCGGATGCGTCGAGTTTCATGACCGGCGCGATCCTCGATATCAACGGCGGGCGTTTCTTGCGTTGACAGGCGACTCTCTCATGTTCGAATTGACGGTCGACAATGCCGTGGATTACGTGTTTCAACGTGGCTGGCTGCCGAGCGACGATCGGCCGCGCTATGCTGAGTTGCTATGCGGGGGCGTATCCAACCAAGTTCTGCGCGTCACCACATTGACCCGACGCCTTGTGCTCAAACAGTCGCGGCGACAGCTGCGCACGCGTGACGCCTGGTTCAGCGATCTTGACCGCATCTGGCGCGAACAAGAAGTCATGCAGGCCCTACATCCCCATCTACTGGACGTTGTGCCCGAGGTGCTGTTCGTCGATCGTGCCAACTATGTCTATGCCATGAGCCACGCACCAATCGATGCCAAGGTTTGGAAAAGTGAGCTGCTGGCCGGCACAATCTACGTCGATCTCGGCACCAAGGTCGGCCGCGTGCTCGGCCGTATCCATCAAGTTTCGGCCGAGCGCGCGCACGAATTCGCGACGTTCCGCGATCATTCGGTCTACGTGCAGTTGCGCGTCGATCCCTTTTACGTGCGCGTGCAAGAAAGATGCCCCGACGTTGCCGTGGCCATCGAGCCGATCGTGCGCGACATGCTGACGATCAAAGAGGCCCTCTGCCACGGCGACTACACGCCGAAGAACATGCTCATACACCCCTCGCCCTCCGAGAGAGAGGTTGCGAATGGCGCCTTCACGCTGGTCGATTACGAGACCGCCCACTTCGGCGATCCAACGATGGACCTGGGCTTGTTCCTTGCTCATCTGACATTGAAAGCAATCCGTCAGCCTGCGCGTGCCGACGATTTCATCGCACTCATGCGCGCGTTCTGGAACGGCTACGCGTCCGAGGTTCGCTTTCGGCCCGCGCTCGAACTGGAACAGCGCGGCATGCGCCATCTCGGCGTTTGCCTGCTGGCGCGCGTCGATGGCACGAGTCCGGTCGATTATTTGTCTGAGGAGCCAAGACGTAAGAGCGTGCGCGATTTGGCGCGCCGTATTCTGCTCGATAGTGTCAATCGATGGGAATTAGTCTGGCAAGACCTGGGAGGCTCTTTGTGATTGATCGCATCACGACAATTGCTGCACGCCAGGTGCTCGACAGCCGCGGCTCGCCAACCGTCGAGGTCGAAGTTCACTGCGGTACGGCGATGGGCCGGGCTATCGTGCCGTCAGGCGCCAGCACCGGCAAACACGAGGCACGCGAACTGCGCGACGGCGATCCGGACGATTACGCCGGCAAAAGCGTGCGCAGGGCCGTCGCCAATGTGCGCAATCTCCTCGGCCCTGCGATTATCGGCATGCCGGCGTCCGAACAGGCGACCATCGACCGCAAACTTTGCAAACTCGACGGCACGCCCGACACATCGCGACTCGGCGCCAACGCAATCCTCGGCGTCTCGCTCGCCTGTGCTCATGTCGCAGCAGCCGCGAAGGGGATCCCGCTCTGGAGGTATCTCGACCGCGGGCAAGCGCGCATGCCGTTGCCGATGGTCAATCTCATCTCCGGCGGGCTGCACGCGGGACGCAATCTCGACATGCAGGACTTCCTATTTTTACCTATAGGTGCAAATTCGTACTCCGCGGCCCTGCACATGACGGTGCGCGTCTACCGGGCCTTGGGCGTAACGCTGCAAGAGCACGGCTATGAAGGCGTCCTCGTCGGCGATGAAGGCGGCTTCGGTCCCAAACTCAAAGGCAACGAACACGCCATCGAGCTGATCCTGCACGCCTTTCGCCGCGCGGGCTTGACGCCGGGAAAAGACGCCGCCATCGCGCTCGATGTCGCCAGCACGCACTTCTTCGAGGGGGGACTCTATCGTCTGCACGGGCAGCTGATGTCGGCGACGTCGATGGGCGCCATGCTGACCGACTGGGCCGACCGCTATCCGATTCTCTCGATCGAGGACGGCATGGCCGAGGACGACTGGGCCGGCTGGAAGCTCCTCACCGAATCGCTCGGCAACCGCATCCAGCTGATCGGCGACGATCTCTTCGTCACCAATCCGCAACGCCTCGCGGAGGGCGTCAAACAGGGCGTCGCGAACAGCATCCTCATCAAAGTGAACCAGATAGGAACTCTCACAGAGACCCTTGATGCTATTGAGATGGCGAAGGTTGCCGGATATACCGCCGTTGTTTCCCACCGCTCTGGTGAAACCGAAGATTCGACGATTGCCGATATCGTGGTTGCCACCAATGCAGGGCAAATCAAGACAGGTGCGCCAAACCGCACCGACCGTGTGGCAAAGTATAACCAACTGCTCCGCATTGAGGAAGAGATGGGCTACCCTGCACGCTATGCAGGACGCTCTGCCTACTACAACCTGCGCTAGAGAGCGGTTGCGCTGTGGCTTTTGGGGGAGTGTAGGGAGTTTTAGCCCTACACTCCCCTTCTTGGTAGTGCTGTATTAAACGGTGACACTTGTTTTTTTCCTTTGGCTTCTTGTAGTGGCTCTGAAAACCACCGGTTTTGGCTTGCGTCCGCGTCCTCCCAGAGACAAAGGAGAGCGAAATGGCTTGGTGAACGCCTCCCGATAGGCAATCCAACCATCGGTGACGACAAGAACCGCACCGAAACG
>SYHD01000348.1 GCA_005799265.1 Planctomycetia bacterium
GGGCCTCGCGCAGCCGCTGGGTCGAGATGCTTTTGATGCGCGCTTTGGTGTGGCTCGAATCGGTGACAATGCCGACCTGGGCGCCGGTGAAGCTGATCGCCTTGTCGCCGAGCTCCTGGATCGCCATCGCCATGAGGGCGATCGAGATCTGTTCGCCGGTGGAGAGGAGCATGTCCATCTCGCGCGTGGGCGGATGTTCGCTGATTTCCTTGGCAAGCTCGATGAGCTCGTCGGTCGTGTCGCCGCGCGCGCTGACGACGACGATGACCTGATTGCCCATTTTCTGGGCGCGGATCGCCTTGCGGGCGGCGTTCATGATGCGTTCTTTGTTGGCGACGCTGGAACCGCCGAATTTCTGCACGACCAAAGCCACGGGTGTCTCCGCTTGCTGGATTCGCAGGTGTTTCTCAGGCATGATATGATTTCTGGTGCAATCGTCCGTGGTCCGTGGTCCCTAGGCCGTGGTGTTGCGAGTCGCAGAGAACGGGTTACTGAGTACGGATCACGGACCACGGACTGGCATTTGATTTGTCGAACGCGCGCGTTGCCGCTATACTCGCCCCATGATTGCGAGGTTTATCATGATTCGACGAAGCCTGCTCGGCGCGCTTCTCAGCGCAATCCTGACATTGACATCCTGCGCGCGCGCGGAACGTTACCCGCCCGCGCCAGCGCCGAAAATGAGTAAGCCGGAACAGCGGATCGAGGAAATCCCTTACGCCTTGAGCTGGATCGAGCGGCACGAAACGCCGGACGTGCCGATCGTGTTCGTGGCCCAAACGAGCGCCGAGTGGCCGGGGCTCAAGACCTACTGGAATGAGCCGCCTCATCCCGCTGCGATGCGCTTGTCGCACGTCGGTCTGACGTCGCTGCACGCCCTGTCGGCCGTCGCCGCGACGGAACATCAGGCGTCGATCAAGATCAAGGTCCCGCGCGGACTGCCTGATCCAACGCCGAACGTTCCGCCCACGAACCCGCTGACGCTGGCGAAATGGCAGCTCGGCAAGAAGCTCTTCTTCGAGAACATGCTCCGCGCCGGCGAGGACAGCTATTCGTGCGCCAAGTGCCACGATCCAACGACTGGGTTCACGGAGCGCGGCAAGGATAAGAACGGTCCGTCGCGCAATACGCTCAGCCTGCTCAACGTCGTCTACAATCGCCGGCAATTCTGGGACGGCCGTGTCGAGACTCTCGAGGAAACGCTCGTCCGCAGTCTCGACGACGAGCGCACTGTCGCCAGCAACTTGCGCCGCGCCAAGGCGCTCGAACAACACATCTGGGGCGGCACGGTGGGCACACTTGCGAAGCGCCCCGCCTTCGTGCAAGAATTCAAGAGCGTATTCGGCGTTCGCCAGCCGACGCAAGACACGATTGCGCGGGCGCTGGCGACGTATCTGCGCACGATCCTGTCCGGCGATTCGCTATACGACCGCATCGAAGAGATTCGCCATGCCAAAAAGGCGCCTGTTTTGACGCTCGATCAAGTCAAGGAGGCGCTCAAGGAGAAGGACAGCAACATCGGCCTGCGCGACCCGGAGGTCAACGAGGTCAAGGCCGAGGAACTGCCCGCGCGGGTGTTCCAGGGCTACGAATTGTTCAAGAAGCACTGCGTTCAGTGCCATCGCGGACCGCTGTTCACCGATCAGGACTATCACAACGTGGGCTATCTCGGCGCGGAAGCCCGCCCGAAGGATGCGGAGACCGGACGCGTTGCGGCCGTGCCGATCGGGTTGAAGGGCATGCGCCTGTTCGGAGCGTATCGCACGCCGAGCTTGCGCAATTTGCCGCGTACGGATCCGTACTTCCACGACTCGTCGGAACTGACGGCATCGCACTTCACGCTGATGCGCGTTGTCGAATTCTACAACGAGGGAGTGCTGCCCGGCCCGCATCTCGCCGAGGCGATGAAGGAGGACGGCAAAGCACGGCGGCTGGGCTTGACCAAGGCGGAACAGGAATCATTGGTGTTATTCTTGCGTACCCTCGACGGAACGCGGGCACACGACGAACCGCAACCGTGAGGGAACAGTGGATTCACGTATCGCGAGCGCGGCGCTCCACCACGGTCGCGGCTCGCGGTGGTCTTTGGGATTTGACATGGATACAAAAACGCAACGCATCTTGTTCATCGAGCTGGTCGGCGCCTTCGGGCTGGTCTTTTTCAGCGCAGGGCTCGTGTGCATCAACGTGACCACGGTCCCACCCGGCGCGACGCCCACTTCGCCATTGGCCTGGCATCAGCCTGGAGCGTTCGGCATCGCGCTGGGGCAGGGCTTGATCCTGGCGGCGCTGCTCGCGCTCACGGTCCCGGTGTCGGGCGGCTATCTCAATCCAGCGATCACATTGATGTTGTGGGTCTTCACGAAGCTTGAGACGCCTCGGGCCACGGGGTTGATCGTCGTGCAGTTTCTCGGCGGCATCCTGGCGGCGATTTGCTTGCGCTTCACGTTTGCCGAGGCGGTTTTGCAAAGCGCCCATCTTGGCGCACCGCAGATCAATCCGCTGTCTTACCCGACCTTGGGTCCATCGGCGCACCTGTCCGGCGCCGGTATTGAATTGCTCTTGACCTTTTTTCTCGTGTTCGCCATCTTCGGCATAGCCAGCGCGGATCCGCTCAGGCTCGGCGTCGTTAGCGGCATGATCGCGACCGCCTGCGTCCTCTTCGGTTTCCCGCTGACCGGTGCCGCGCTCAACCCGACGCGCTGGCTCGGCCCAACCCTGATAGACGGCATCCTGTCGAGCTCGGCACGCAGCCCCTGGGCGGACTCGCTCGTCTACTTGGCCGGCCCGATCCTCGGTGCGTTGTTGGGTGGGTTCTTTGTGTTCAAGATTTATCAGACGCCCTCGGAGAAGAAATGACATCTACAATTATCAATTGACAATTATCAATTTCAAATTGAAATGCGGCACGTTGGGATAGTCCGCGTCGTCAATAGCAGTGCGTCGGGATAATCCGCCTCATCTATTTGAAATTGTAAATTGCTAATTGTAAATTGCTAATTTCCCTCCGAAGCGCAGGATGCCATCGATTCGCTCACTGACCACGGATGGTCCATGTTGCCGTTGACGGTGGATGATCTATTGCCGCTCGAAGAGTATGCGACGAAGCGCAAAGAATTCTTCGACGCGCATCGGCGCTACATCGACCGCTATCGCCGCATCCGCATCGGGCCAAAACTGACGCTCATCTTCGAGAATCGACAAACACTTTGGTTCCGCGTGCAGGAAGTGATTCGCATCACGCGCTTGGCTGACGCGCACGAGGTGCAGCAAGAGTTGAGCCTGTATAATCGTCTGCTGCCGGGCCGCAATTTACTGCAAGCCGCCCTGCTCATCGAGATCGCCGACTCCACGCAGCTTGGTAAAGAGCTGGCGCCGTGGCGGACAATAACCGGCGAACAGTTGAAGCTGCACGTCGGCCCTTTGATCGCGCCCGCATATCTGGTGACGTGCCGCCCCGAGGACCGTGCCGTCGGCACCGCCCATTGGGTGCATTTTGCGATGCCGGCGGAATCGCGCAAGCCACTCGCGAACTTCAGCCAGCGCGCCTTCTTTAGCTTCGAGAACGAATCCTACAAGCACCGCAGCCCCGTGTTGAGCGACGATTTCCGCCAGAGCTTGCTGGACGATCTGCAACTCTCGGATCGCGACGGCGAGAAGATGGCGGGGTGATCTTGGCGACGCGGAGAGGAAGCGTTCACGATGCGCGCGGTGAAGGATGTCCCAAGGGAAGACGCTCAAGCAGTTCTGCAAGCCTACCCCACATGGTATCACTCGATTGAACTGGCCCCCGACGTTGTCACGAGTGGGATCGCTCCGCTCGAACACTGGGAGGCATCGTTGCGCTCCTTGCAGCTGCCGGACATGCATGGAAAGTCGGTCCTCGACATCGGCGCCTCGGATGGCTTTTTTTCGTTTGCGGTCGAACGCATGGGAGCGGCCCGTGTCGTGGCACTCGATTACTACGCCTGGTCCGCCGACATGGCGGAGTACGCCAAGGACTGGCGCGAATCGAAACGGACTGGCCTCCCGTTGCCGAGCCCGCAGGAATCGCGCCACTGGCGCCCCGACGAACTACCCGGCCGCCGGCCCTTCGACGCGGCGCGGGAGCTCTTCGCCAGCAAGGTCGAGCCGGTCGTGGGCGATTTCATGACGATGGACTTGACGCCGCTCGGGCGCTTCGATGTGGTGCTGTTCCTGGGCGTGCTCTACCACATGCAAGATCCGCTGGCGGCGCTGCGGCGCGTGGCCAGCGTGACGGCCCCGCACGGTTTGGCGGTGATCGAGACCGAGGCGATGGAAATCGCGGGCCTGGAGGACAGGTCGTTCTGCGAATTCTTCCCCGGCATGGAACTCAACAACGATCCGACGAACTGGTGGGCGCCCAACGCCACGGCGCTCGCAGGGCTCTGCAGCGCCGCGGGCTTTCGCGAAGTGACCATCCTCACGAAGCGGCCGGAACCGCGGAGGCAGGGACGCGCCAAAGCGCTGGGAAGTTGGCTCGCAAAAACGAGTATTGCGAGCAAGCTTGGCGTCGGCGCGATTGCGGATCATTCACCTTTGCGGTATCGGGCGTATGCTCATGCTCGGGTGTGAGAGAGCTTTGGTTACTTGAGCCTGAAAGGCTCGCAAAATCAGCCCAGGGCCGAGCACAGCGTCGCCCTGGGTAGCGGACTCAAACTATTTCTTTTCCGACGTGGACGGCTCGAACAGCAGCAAATCATCGATCAAGAGCTGTGCGGTCGCTGGCACGAGGAAGTTCACCGCACGCACCGTGTCGCCTTTGCGGAGCTTCAAGCGGGCCGTCTTGTCCCAATCGACAGTCATCTCCGTCCAGTCTCCCTTCTTCAAGCCCTTCAGCTCGACCACGATTGGCTCGGCGAACTGCGGCGATTCGAGGGCGACCTTCATCGCGTCGGCGCCTTCGAGCTTGTAACGGAAAGAGAGATGCGTTGCGTCGCCGATGGGGCGGTCGCCGCGCAGGCCGACGTTGATCCAGGATTGCTTTTCCCTCACCCCCAACCCCTCTCCCAAAGGCGAGAGGGGAGCCGGTATCGCCCTGGCGGCGCTGCCGAAGTAGCCGAGCTTCGGAGCGATCTCGAAGTTGCCGGGCCAGTGCACGCTCTGCTTGCCGGAGTCGAACCAGGCGGAGAAGAGGAATCCCTTCGGGTATGGGCGCGTCTCGCCCTCAATGGCTGCGTCGTACAGGACGATGTCGTCAATCAAGAGCTCCGCACGCGGATCGGCGTAGAACTGGATGTCGTCGATCCGTTCAAAGTCCTTCTCCGACAATGCGCCGCCCGTCCCGTCCGGTTTGCGCATTTGCGTCATGTCCACGTTGCCGTCCATCCATTTGCCCTCCGGCAAACCCTTGAGCATCAGGCAGCGATGATAGCCATTCGAGAGGCTGTAGAGCTGGACGCGCAGCGTGTCGGTTCCCTTGAGAAAATAGCGGAAGCTGAGGTGCGTCTTCTTGCCCATCGGCGGGCCGGGGACGGGATTGAAGACAACTGCGGTGTAGAGCGTCTTGGTCTCGCCCTGGCGATCGTCGAAATCCTGCGTCAACATGCCGCGAATGGCGCGTTTGCTGCCGGGGGGGACGTTCGCCGTCTCTGGCCGACCCGAAAGCCACCAGCGTTTCTCGATGTCGGTCTCGAAGTCCTCGAAGACGTGTACCCGATGCGGCATGTTGCCGCGTGCGACCATCTTCGATTCGTTGATGAAGCGCATCGTCGGCCATGACGCCGGCTGTGCCTTGATGAGGCGCTCGCCCAGCCAGTCGAGAAATTCGTCGGTCTTTATGCTCGTTGCCACGCGCGCGTTCGCTTTGCCCGCTTCGACGATCTTCGTGAAGCCTTTGTCATCGACGTCGAGGGCCAGGTTCTCCATCGTGCAGAATTTTTCCGTATGAACCAGCGTGACCGCGACCGGGTCGTACAGGATCGGGTCGGCTTTCTCGCGCCAGAGTTGTACGAGCGCCTGCACCGAGAGCGTCAACAGCGAGCCGTGGCCGAACAGCGTCTTTTGGCGTTTGGCGTCAAGCGTGACCATCGCGGTTGCATCCAGTGGCGCGACCACAAGCGGAATGCCCGAACGGAACACGACCTGGGCCGCTTTCGGATCGGCGGCGATGTTGTACTCGGCCTGCGGTTTCGAGCCGTCGTTGTAGCCTCGGTAGACGGAGCCGCCCATGATGACGAGCCGTTTGATCAGCTTCTTGGCGTCCGGATAGTCGGTCAGCAGCTTGGCGATGTTCGTCAATGGACCGACGGCGACGATCGTCAGCTCGCCGGGACTCGCTTTCAGATGTTGGTAGAGAAACTCCGGAGCGCGCGTTTTGGCCGGCTTCGGGTCGCGAAAGTAGACCGAGGCGTGATTGCCGTACTGCACTTGCCAATAATCGAGCGGCTTGAGCGGGCTTTCCGGGATGCCGGCGGCGACGAAGTCCTTTTTACCTTGGCCGACGGCGGTCAGGAAGCGCGACGCCATTTGCGCACGCTTAAACGCGTCGTGCCCAACCGTGGTGACGCCGCGCAGGTCGAGCTCCGGGCTTGCCAAGACCGTGGCGAGCGCGAAGGTGTCGTCGATGTCCTCGCCGATGTCGAAATCGAAGAGGATCGGGATTTTTTCCTGGGCCGGGAGATTGCTCGTCCAGGCCAGGATCAAGAAAGCTGCGAAGACGAAAGTACGCATGATGAACCCCCATGTGTCGCGTGATACAATAGTGGACAGCATTGCAAGTCGCGATGCAACTGGAATCTCGTGGCCGCGTTGCCTTCTTTTCGTTTAGCGCTCGCGCACCGTCAAGCGAGCGTTCAACGAAGACCTGGGCCATCTTGCGGAGAGTGCGATGGCACAGGAAGATCCGTTCCCCGGCATTGATCAGGCGGTCGCGCTGCCTGCCTTGCTCGGCTATCTCAATTTCTCCGCAGGCCGGCCCGATGCACGCTTCCAGAAGAACCTGCACGATGCCTATGCGTTCATCGCCGGGTGCGGCTCGCCGAAGCCGTGGGAAGATCTCCATGCGATTTTGCAGGCGCGCTTGCTGGATCTGAACCGGAACGGCAGTGCGGCATTTGCCGACGCCACGCAGGCGGAAGCCGTGCTGCGCCTCGCCTTTTGGCACGTGTTGGCGGCTTATCGGGAGCACCATCGAGATCTTCTGTCGCATCAAGATGAGCTGGTCCTGTGGCAGCCGTTCTTTCTGGCGCGGGTGTGCGAGGCTGTTCTCAACCAGCGCGGGCCGTGGGCCGAGACCGAGCGAATCGTCAAAGGGGCGCTGAAGCAGCTCAACGATTACGTCGGCCACCGCCCCGTCGCCGTCCTGGAAAACAAACGCCGCGGCGAGATTTATTCGCACGAACGCATTCGGCCCATCCCGCTCTACCTGCGCGGCGCCGGCGTCAGTCATGGAAAATACCACGAGCTTGTCGAACTCGCGCTCAAGATTCTCGAAGCGACGCCTGAATCGATCCGGGCCGACGCGTCTTTCGAGCTGGAATTGCTCGACGAACTCGCGTTCGATCCGCGTGCTTACGACTTCAACCACCCGGCCGACAAGAGACCGAACTACTGCTTCGGCGAATGGGACCCCGATCATCTCGACACGCAAGCTCGCTATCGCCGCTACATCGTGCGGCAAATCTTGATGGACGGCCTACATCAGCGCGCGGCGAGCGGCGCCGACGAAAATCGCGCCGAGCTGCTCTTCGAGTCCGCCGCCGTGCTCGCGGGGACGATCCTGATGGCGACCGGCGTGTGCGGGTCGGGGCCGCAGACGCACGACTCCAATGTCACGCTCGCAAACCTGGTTCCGCGCATCGCCAAATGCCGCGAGGCATTTTATGCACATCTGTTGCCGACGGTTGCTGGTAGGCATGGGGCGAGCCTCAAGAAGGAAGCACAGCGGCTCAAGCAGCCGTTCGGCGGCGTGCGGCAAGCCCTCAATCAATATCTCGCGAACCAGCGCGCCTTGCAATTGCAGCAACGGCATTTGGCGCTGTTGTTTGCGGAGATTGGCTATGCCTCGTCGGCGCGACGGCAAGCAGCAAGGCTCCCCGTCGTGTCGGTGCGTATTCTCACGGAGATCCAGGTTCTCCTGACGACTGGGCATCTGCTCATCGACGACGGCCGACTCGACGAAACGGCCAAGCACGTCAGCGTGATCGAAGACCTGCTCAAGCGCGGCATTCACTGCGGGGCGCTCGTCGATCCTTGGAACATCCTGGGCCTGGGCGGGCAGTATCCGCGTTTCCAGGCGATGGAGGACGCGGTGCGCGACACGCGCATCGACGATCTCGTTCACGTCATTGATCAGCTTTTCAATCTCTACGGCCGGCTCATTAGCGAAGGGGCCTCGGCGGGGACGTTCAAGCCCGACAAGGACCTCGCGAAGGAGATGCGCCGCCTGGCCGAGTGGTGGGACCGCTTCGCAACGACGACCGTCAGCGACATCGAGCATGTTCATGGAGCCGCGACAACGAAGTCGGCCGAGCACGTGGCGACGTCCTTGACGAAATGGCGCGAGCGCGGCGCGGGCGCGGCAGACCTGGCGTTCTGGCGTGAACAGCTCGACGGGTTCAAGTCGGCCGAGGCGTTTGCCCTTGTTGTAGACGCGCTGCTGGCCAAGCAGGACTTTCGCGCCGCGGGTTCGCTGCTCGTGACGTGGGTCGCCCAGTCGGCCGAGGTGCCGTTGATTCAGGGGGACCATTCGTTTCATCAGCTCGCGCTGCGCTTCATGCTCGGCCTGGGCTTGGCCGCCGCCGACCCAGCCGCGGAAGGTCCATTGCTTGAGCTGGCCGTCAAGTTCTTCGACCATCTGGAAGCGAACGCCGACGAAAGCTGGAATGTGCCGCGGCTCGACATGCTCGGCACGGGAGAGGACGCGCCGGCGGTCAAGATCGTCGAGGACGACGACGAGGATTCGATCTACAGTGCCGCCTACGAAGAGATGGTCTACAAGGACACGACCGACGACGACGTCGAAGGCAGCGTCATGGATGCGGCGCCGGCCAAGGACTTTGACCTGCTTCACGAGGCGGAGCGGCTCGAGGGACGTTTGCAGTTTCTCTCGACTCTTGCGCGGCTGTGGAACATCGCATCGCGCTGCTTGCGTTCTTCACCAACATTGCCGGCGAAGTTCTTGGAGTCGATCGCGAGCTGGCGCCGGCGGGCGCGCGTCAATGACAGGGCCCTGCGCGACTTAATCGAAGACATCGACAAGCACGAGTTACCCAAACCGTCGGGCAATTTCGACTCGATGGTCGAGTACGATCGCCGCCGTTCGACGAAGGAACGGCTGCTCAATCAGGTGATCGCGACCTGTCTCGACCACACGCTGGCGATCGGGGCCATGCAGTCGCTCCGTGCGGATGCGTCCAGCGAACCCTCCGGCGAACGCTGGGCCCCAGACGCCTTGCGAATGGAACGCGCCTTGATGCGGCAAGAGACGGACGAAGCGCGGCGCGTCCTGCCCGAATTCATCCAGCAATTTCGCGAAGAACCGCTCTTGTACACGCCGCTTGTGCACGGCGGCAATCCGCAACTTATCCTCCAAGCGAGCCTCGCGCAAATGATGCTGCGCGGCCTCGTACACAATCTGCCCAAGCAAGGCATGCTGCGCGAGACGTATCAGCTCCTGCGCTTGGCCCGTTCGATGGAAGCCAATCAAACGCTGGCCGGCCCGCGCATCACCGAGTACGATCGGCTGTTTCAACTCGGTCTGCAAGCGGCCGTCGAGGCGGTGATCGATGCGGCCCACAACGAGAGCGTCGAGCCATCTCGGCTTGTCGACGCGCTGGAATCAGTCGTCGAACCGTTCGCCGTCACCTGGCGCGATCACAGCCAAACCTTGCGCGTCGCCACGCTCGAACTCATCACCCAAGAGCGCGATTGGCTCAAACTCACGGAGTTTATCAAACGCTATGGCCGCGAGCTGTTTCATGCCCGCTTTCTGTCGATGGGGAACTTGCGCGGCATCATGTCGCGCAGCGTCGGCGCCTACCTGAAGGATCTGGAAACGGAGCCGGACCCGCTGCATCCGCTCAAGCTCATTGACGAGCTAGGGGACATCATTCAGCGCGACGAGGCGGAGCGCATTCTGCACATCATCGTACAGACGTTGATCGAAAACTACGATCACCTGCGCGACTACAACGCCACGACCACGCAATCGGACTACGGCGACAATCTCTATCGTCTCTTCGATTATCTACGACTCAAAGCCCGCTACGATCGTGCAGCCTGGCTCTTGAAGCCGCTCGCCCTGGTGCACGAGGTGCTGGCGCGACGCGACGGCGCGGCGGCGGCGCTGTGGCGCGAGCGTGTCGAGTCGATCACGCGCGACGCGGCCGACAAGTACGCCAAGGAGCTCGCCGGGCTCGAACGGGCGCACGGCATCCGGCTCGCAACCATCCGCGATCGCGTCGGCGAACGCTTTGTCCATTCGCTGATGCTCGATCGGCTGTGCGCCCTGATCGAACCGGCGCTCGACCACGCCCGTTCCACGCTCGGACAGGACGACGTCAGTCCGTTGGAGAAGGAGCTACAGCCGCTCGCGACCACGCCTAGCGGTGTCGGTCTCGATGTGCCGCCGTGGCTCGTGCGCTTACAGAATGAACTGGAGCGGGTGCGGACCTCACAATCGGACCTGGGAAACCTGGCCGAGACGATGTTTCAGGTACCAAAGGCGGCGTTGGCGTTCGAGCCGCTCGTGCAGCAACTGGGGGATTGGGAGAAACGCAGCCGAGAGGAAATCGATTAGCTCCCCTCTCCCCATGGGAGAGGGGTTGGGGGTGAGGGCCGGATTTGCAATGGCAATCGAGATTCAATCAGCGCATGGCGGGCAAGAAGATTCACCGCGTGGCAACCGTCCCCTCACCCCCGGCCCCACTCCCAAAGGGAGAGGGGAGAAATTCATTTCTTTTGCAGCTCGCCCTTGATGGCATCCAGTGCGGCGTCGGTGAGCCTTTTTTGGACCTGATCGCGCATTTCGTGAACACCTTCGTCGACGTGATCGCGAAAATGCTGCGGGATCCAGCCGACCGCGTTCTGCGTGCCTTGGGCGAAATGCGGCGCCAGCGTTGCGTGAACGAACCAGTCCTTGAAGATCTGCAGATCGAGCGCGACCATCACCGCGCAGACGCACGCCAGGATCGCCCCCATCTTGACGGCGCCCAAGATTGCGCCGAGTACGCGATCGACCGTCTCTAGCCTTGACGCCTTGATGGCCGTGTACAGCATGCGCGTGATGAAATAGAGCACAAGATAGGCGAAAATAAAAACGGCCACGAAGGCGATCACCCGATTGACGGCAGGGCTGGCATCCTTCCATTGCAGGTTCAGCCAATTGGTAGCGCCGGTGTTCGCCATAATCGCCGCGTACAGCGACACGGCGAGGCTGACGACGCGCGCAACCTGCCACAACAGGCCGGTGCAGAACCCCATGGCCGCGCCGACGCCGAGAATGACCAGGATGAGGATGTCGAGCCAGTGCATGCGATCGAAGGTCCCCAGGTTCCCAACATCAGGTTAGACGAAGGAAGCGGCGCATACAACGTGCAATGAAGAAATCGCGCCGGGTTCGCGTGCCGAGCGCGCCGCCTGTGCCGATAACTCCGCCTGTGCTGGCTCCTTGCGCGCGGCTGATGGATAATTCGGTTGCGAAGGCCCTGGATTTCGTTCGCCTGGCACAATCGAACCGGTTATGATAAGGGTAGGGCTGTTTAACGAATTCGTAAGTCAGGCTTTCCTGTCTGACGCCAAGCCCTTCAGCCTGGCAAGGCTGGCCCAGCGAAATCTCGCGCAAGCACCATGGACGTTAGCGTTTCAGAAGTGAGTCCAGGCGCGGAGTGTACCCGCCTGATCCAGGAACCCAAGCCATGAGACGAGTTATAATTGCTTTGATTGCAATGACTTGCTTCTCAATCACCGCGCTGGTACAGGGGCGGCCCCAGACCCAGCCGAGCACGGCGTCGGTCGGGTTCCACAACCAGTCCGAGTTTTCGATCATCGTCAAAGGCTATACGGTTGTCAATGGAGTGCAGCGCGCCGGCCCCCTGGTTCATCTGAAAAAGGGGGCCAAAGGCTTCGAGAACAATGTGCCGTTGGGGACGCGCTATTACTCGGTGTATGACGCGAATCAGACGTCGCGCATATTGCTCCAGGACAATCCGGTGCCCATTCGCAATTCGATGGTGCTGCTCAACATCGTGCCGTCGCCGACTAATGCGAACCGCGTGACGATCGTGCCCGTCGGCGGAAGTCCCACCCCGTAAAACGTCGCGCCAATCTGTCTCAATTTTTATCTTGCTGATTGCGAAAGCGTCGGAACATCGCTAGATTGAGGCGATTGCAACACTGCCGACTCCCACCCTTGCGAGCAGCCATGAGCATAGCCGTAGAAAAACCAAGCAACGTGCGTTACGGGGTCCTGGGCTTCGCGTGTGTCCTGTCGATGATCACGTATCTGGATCGGGTTTGCTTCGGCACGGTGGCGTTGAACATCCAGAGCGAGTTCAAGCTGACCGAGAGCGAAAAGGGCTGGCTGTTCACCGCGTTCGCGTTTGCCTACGCCGTTTTTGAGGTGCCCACCGGCTGGCTGGGAGACAAGTACGGCGCCCGCAAGACGCTCATCCGCATTGTGTTGTGGTGGTCGGTGTTCACCGCGCTCACCGGTATGATCTATCCCTCGTTCGAATCCTTCAACCTATTCGGTTATCTCCTCCCGGGCGCCTTGGTGTCGTTCGGCCTACTCCTGACGGTCCGCTTTCTCTTTGGCGTCGGTGAAGCCGGCGCTTATCCGAATATCGCCCGCGCCTTTCACAGTTGGTTTCCCTTCAAGGAGCGCGGCTCCGCCAAGGGGGCCGTCTGGATGGCGGGCCGATTCGCCGGCGGCATCACCGCGTTCATCGTTTATGCCCTCATGTATGAGACGACGAGCGCGGACGGCGCGGTGATTGTCCATTGGCGGCATACGTTCTACATCTTTGGCGGCCTGGGCGTCCTGTGGTGCGTCTTGTGGTGGTGGTGGTATCGTGATAACCCGGCCGACAAGGCGGGCGTCAACGCCGCGGAGATCGCGCTGATCCACGAGGGGGAGCGTCAGCACACCGACAAGCTGGTTGTTCCCTGGGGCAAATTACTGCGCAGCACCAACCTGTGGATCCTGTGCCTGATGTATTTCTGCGCCGCCTACGGCTGGTACATCAACATCACCTTCTTCACGGGCTATCTGAAAGACCCGCTGGGCATCGAGAGAGGCACGGAAAAATGGACGGCTCAGTTCTGGATCGCGGGCCTGATGGCGGGATTGCCGTTGCTGGTCGGTTCGGTGTCCTGCCTGATCGGCGGCGTGTTGACCGACGCCTTCATCAAGCGGACCGGCGACCGCAAGTGGGGCCGGCGCCTGTTCGGCGTCATCGGTCACGGCCTGTGCGCGAGTTGCTATTTCGTGGCGATCTTTTACATGACGAGCCCGTGGATTTTTGTGCTCTTGATCGCCTTTGCCGCCTTCTGGAACGACCTCACCATGGGCGCCGCCTGGGCGAGTTGTCTTGACATCGGCAAACGATACTCGGGCATCGTCGCGGGCTGCATGAACACGGTCGGCAATCTGGGTGGAGCGTTGGCCGGCATTCTCACGGGCAAGATTCTCGACTGGCACACCGGCGACCTCGCACGCGGCACCGAGGCCTTCGATGTCGCCAAGAATCAGGGCTGGACCGTCAACATCTTTCTTTACGGCAGCTTCTACGTTCTCGCCGTGCTGTGCTGGTTCTGGTTCGACGCCACCAAGCCGGTCGCTCCCGACGAGGACGAACCAGCAGCATGATCTTGGCGGTCCCACGGCGTCGCGGTAAGATGACGTCAGACACACGTACCGGCTTGAAGGCGTGTCGGCGATTCGGGAGAAATCATCATGGCCAAAGGTGCGGGAAAAGCTCGCAAGAAACTGCCGAAGGCGCTTGCCGTCGTCAATGCGGACAACTGCACCGGCTGCGAGGCGTGCGTTGAGGTTTGTCCGGTCGATTGCATCTATAAGGTGCAGGGGACCGACTTGCCGACGCTACAGAGCTTCGTCGATATCGACCTGGAGCGCTGTATCGGCTGCGATCTGTGCGAGCGCTGGTGTCCGTGGGACGCGATCGAGATGATCAAGCCGACCGAAATCGCTGACGCCGTCGCGATCAAGGGCGGACCGCCGGAATATGTCGCGGCGAAGCAAGATGAGCTCAACGTGGCGGCGCGGGCGATCCAGGATCTGGCGCTCGAACTGGCGGCCGCGAAACCAGTGAAGAAATGACCATCCTCATTTAGCGTTCGGGCGCACGCCAAACCGCATGCGGCTATTTCTTTTGGCTGCGCCATTCCGCCAGGCGATTCTTGATTACTTCCTCGTAGCCGCGTTCGACCGGCTCATAATAGCATCTCTCTTCCGGCAAATACGCCTGATCGACGAAGCCGCCTTCGTAATCGTGGCTGTACTTGTAATCCTCGCCATGCCCCAATTCCTTCGCTCCCTGGTAATGTCTGTCGCGCAAATGCTCCGGCACCGCGAGCGTGCGGCCGCTTTTCACGTCGGCGCGCGCTTTACCGATGGCGAGCGTGGCCGCGTTCGACTTCGGCGCGGTCGCGATGTAGGTGACGGCCTGGGCGAGCGCAAGCTGACATTCCGGCAAGCCGACGAACTCGGTCGCGTGCATGGCGGCAACGGCAACGACGAGGGCCTGCGGGTCCGCATTGCCGACGTCTTCCGACGCGCAAATGACGATGCGCCGGACGATGAAGCGCGGATCCTCGCCCGATTCGAGCATGCGTGCCAGCCAGTAGATCGCCGCATTGGGATCGCTGCCGCGCATACTCTTGATGAAGGCGCTGGCGATATCGTAATGGGCATCCCCGGTCGGGTCGAAGTCCATCGACTTGCGTTGAATCGAATCCTGCGCAACTTGCAGCGTAAATTCGATCGGCTCCTGCTCGATCGACAAGACGCCGACTTCCAGCGCGCTCAGAGCGCGGCGGGCGTCGCCATCGCAGATCTCCGCCAGGAAATCGAGGGCGTCATCGTGTGCGTTGATCGCTTTGGCGCCGAGGCCGCGCTCCTTGTCGCTCAGTGCGCGGCTCAGCAACTCCTTGACTTGCTGCCTCGTCAACGGCACAAACGTAAAGATCTGACTGCGGCTCAAGAGCGGCGAATTGATCGCGAAGAACGGATTCTGCGTCGTCGCGCCGATCAAGATGATGCGTCCTTCCTCGACATCGGGCAACAGCACGTCTTGCTGGGCGCGATTGAAACGATGCAACTCGTCGACGAACAGAATCGTCCGTCGGCCCGAGTCCGCGAGCTCAACGCGGGCTTCTTCCAGAAGTTCGCGCACTTCCTTGATACCGACGGCGACGGCGTTGACCTGACGAAAGACGCACTGGGTGTGATTGGCGATGACGTGAGCGAGGGCCGTCTTGCCGCTGCCGGGCGGGCCGTAGAAGAGGACGGAGCCGAGCCGGTCCGCTTGCAATAGGCGCCGCAGCAGCTTGCCTTCGCCGAGGAAGTGCTCCTGGCCGACGAATTCGTCAAGCGAGCGTGGCCGCATGCGCGCGGCGAGCGGCTGGGCTTTTTTGACGTTGGCTTCATGAGCTTGGCGGAAGAGGTCGATGAGTCGGCCCTCTTCGTTTAGCGCTCGCGCGGCGTCATGCGAGCGCTAAACGAATACAACGGAAAACAAAAAAACCGCGGCGCGACGTGAATCGCCCGCGGTTTTCATTTTATCAAACTGCGCTCATGGCAACGCAATGTGCGAGACGCGCAACACCGATTCGCCGGCGATTTGCTCGGTGGCGCCGTAGACGCTGATGCGCTGGCCTTCGTATTGCGCGAGCGTGCCGCCGTCGCGCGCCACCAACAACACGAGCGACGTGCCGCGCGCGTCTTCGAGACGCCAGACCGTTTCGCCAACGTTCTTCGCCTTCTCTTCCGTGCGGCGCAGCACGCCCCACTGGGTCCACTGGCCGCCTTGCGCGGGCGTCGTCTTCGTGGCCGGACGGACGGGAATGGCACTGCTGTTGGAGACTTGTTGCAAGGTGGATTGCGCCAGTTTGGCCGACTGGAGCTCGCTGATGCGCAGGTTGAGCGTTTCGCCCTTGAGCTCGAACGACGCGGGCTTGGTGTCGCTGCCGTTGGTCGCTGCCTTCAAGATACGCACCTCGACGCCGCCTTCGAGGATCAGGCGGTCGTCGGTCAAGACGATGCCGAGCGTCTCGCAATTCCCCGTCAACGTATCGCCGGAAATGGCAACCTTGCCGCTGGCCTTGAGCAGGTCCTTGCCGGTGTTCAGCTCAAGGTTCTGGCAGATGAGCTTGAAGGTGTGCTTGTGATTGACCGTGCCCGTCACGATCGTTTGGCCATCGATCATGTCGATGCGCAGACTCCACGGGCTATTCTTGAGCCCAGCGACCTGCTGGCCGATGGGGACGATCGGCGCAACGGGGACGGTGGGCAGCTCGGTTGTTTTCGGATCCGGTTTCAGCGGAGAAGACGGCAGGCCGGTCTGTGGCCCGGACGGTTTGACTCCGGTCAGGGTCAACGGCCCGTCGCCGCTCACGCCTGGACTCGTGGGCGCCGGCGAAGTGAGCGCAGCGGGAACGGCGCTCGACGGAAAGACCGGATTGAACGAAGGAATCACGGGTTTGGTCGGTGGCAGGCTCACGGCTGGCAGGTCTTTGTCAACCTTTTTCGGATCGACTGGAGTGTCGAAAGCAGCTTTCGGATATCCCGGCGTCTCATAACGAAGTGGATCCGCTTTCGTGTCCTCGCCGACCGCGGGCTTAGGGCCAGTCGGCGCCGCGGGCGGCGCCGCCACCGGCTTCATCGGCGGATGACCCAGCACCGCCGGTTTCGGAAGGTCCTGCGGCTCGCCCGTCTTGAACGGCGCCAACGACGGCGGTTCAATCGTGATCGGCGCCGGCGCGGGGATCACGAATTTATCGTCCTTCACCGTCGGCAACGACGGGATGACCGGGACCGCGTCCTTCTTCGGGGCCTCCACTGTCTTCTGTGCGTTCTGGGCGTCCTGGGCACCGCACAGGCGGTTGAACACGCGTTCGCCCGCGCCGATTCCGACGATCGCCATCACCAACAGGCCGAGGTAGAGTTTTGTACGCATCGCATGCTTCCTTGCTCAAAGAGTGGGATCGATTCCTCGTGGCATTCGATTCCAATCGTGTGCGGAACCCATCACACGATTGGAATCGTATGCCACGGCGAAATTCTACCAAAGAGGCACTCCGCGTGTCAGCATCAATTGACATCGGCGCATCTTGTTTATTTGAAGGATGTTACAGAAAACGGCTCGCCTTGAGAGGAACAGCCACCGTTCAAGGCCGGCGTGGATGTCAAAAAGAAACGCGGACGCGATCACTGCCAAGATCGCGTCCGCGTCTATTCGATTTCGTCCAGTTCCGCCGCTGAGAATGCTATTTACGGGCGGCGCAATTCCACGATGATCCCGCCGAGGCCGAAGACGCGGTGCAGCTTGGTGAAGTAGAGTTGCCGCTGCCAGATCAGGCCGCATTCCTCGCACGAATTCCGCAGTTCGGTGCGATTGTAAGTTCGGCAGTGCCACAGGTTGCTGCACATGGCGCCGGCGAAGGTGTCTTCCGTCGTCATGAGGAGCAGTTTGCCGCCGGGCTGAAGAATGCGGGTTAATTCACGCAGTCCGGGACGCGGATCGGGCAGGTGTTCGAGCACCCAGCCGCAGACGATGGCGTCGAAGTAGCCGTCGGCGTAGGGCAAGCGCGTCAGATCGGCGGAGACGTAGCAAACCCGGTCGCTCTTCAAGCGGCGGTGCGCCCGTTTCAGCATGCGCTGCGATAGGTCGAAGGCGTGAATCTGGGCGTCGGCGTCGGCGCGGCGGAGCATGTACTTGACGTGCCGGCCGTTGCCGCAGCCCGCGTCGAGAATGCGCTTGCAGCCGCGCAGATCGAAAGCAGGGGCTTTCAACACCAGACCGGCCAGAATCGCGTGCCCGGTCAGAAAGCCGGAGACGCTGGTCAGCTTGCCGGCGAGGCCGTCGTAATGATGCTGAATGAAGCTGCGATACTCGGGAAACGATTGTTCGCTTGGCCGTTGCGATTCGAGCGCCTTCTGCATGACGCGCGTGAGCGGGCCTTTCGCTTCGACGGTTTCGGGCAGCGATTGCTGGGTTGACATGGAAGGGCCTGAAGGAAAAAGGAGCCGTTGTTAATGTTCGTCGGGGTGGCCGGAAAATCAGCCTGAATGCCGAGCGCGCACATCGACGTTACCAAGGATATGGAGAACGCAAGGAAAGAAAAGCGAAAAACTTGGACGGGCGCACAGTTAGCCGACAGGCCGACTCTCAAGCGCAAGCGGCGCGGCGGGTGGATACGCTCCGAAATCGGGATTTGTGAACACGCGCCACGCATCGGCGCCGAACGGCAATGCTTCGTCTCGCAGCGCCGGCGTCCAAGCGACCGGTTCTTCCGCGAGCAAACACGAAAGGTGATTCGCCTTCGCCAGCATTTCCACCGTGACGAACGAGCCGCTCGATTGGATCGGCAGACGCTGGAAGATCTCGCGCCGGGCCAGGCGAAACGGGCACTCCGGATCGGCAACACGTACGCCGAAAACCCAGCGCGCCGCCAGACGTCGTCCCCAGCCGGCCGCGCCCAGCCAGCACACACGCGGCTGGAGCGGCACGCCGATGAGCAGCCGGCTCGCCAGTCCGATGATGACGTCGAGCAAGACGCGCCATGGTGGCGGCGCACCACCCGTTCGATAACCGACGACCAGATCGACCTGATCGATCATTTTGAGCATGCGGTCGAGCTCCCCCGGCTGGTAGCTCCGAGCGCACGGGGCGAAAGCCAACAGCGGATACTGGGCCGAGCGAATCGCGTCGTTGAGGGCTTCGCGAAATCCGATCGCCCGCTCATGCGGAAAAATCCGCAGGCGCGCCGTCGCTGTCGCAGGTTCGTTCGCGCCTAGGTCCGGCCGTGTTTCCTGGATCAAAATTATCTCGTAGGGCCGATTGAGCGTATCGAGATAGCGCCGCCACGCCTCAAGGGCCTCGGGCGCATCGGTCGTGAGTGCCTGCGCAAACAGGATCACGCTAATCGGCGCCGACGCAATGGCAGGGCGAGGACTTGGTTCCGACATGATTCGTGGGTTTTCTCTGCGGTGAGAATACCGGCAGACAGAAATGTCTGCCCCAGGAAATTCTATGGGTTTGCCGGCAACTTGCCTCGGCTGCGCAGCACTACCAACGGCCTATCGCGTTTGCCGGTCGCGTAGTCGGTCGTTCGCAGCACCTCTTCAAGCGCGCCGGCCGGCAGATAATCGCGCCACTGGCGGGCGCACGCTTCGGGCATCACGAAGTAGACCGGGAACGGACGACTTGCCCAGATCGCGAGGTTTTCCCACTCCAGGATCGTGTCGAGCGGCTGACCGACATGGAACGCCAACACGTGCGATTCGGCGCGGAAGAAGATCACCGGACCCTGCGTTTGGCCGCGAATTTCTTGCGCCATCACGCGGTACGATTTGTCCGGATCAGCCGCGCTCCATGTGCTGTGAATTGTCCAGGCCAAAGCATAGACGACGAGGCTGGCCAGGAAAATCGTCAACCATGTGCGCGAGCGCGTGAATGCCGGGGAGAGGACGTGGTCGGCACTGACGCCCAGGAAGATCGCCAGGCCCGGATACGCGGGAAGCAAATAGTCCGCGCGTTTGAAACGCATGCACGAAAGGAACAGCGCCATGGCCGCAAACCAGAGCAGGCCCGTCCAGGCGTGCGGATCCTTACGTGTTTGTTCGTAACGAACAAGAACGTAGAACGCCGCGGGGACGCTCACGCTCCACGGCAATAAATCGACGAACGCGCGCGGCCCGTAGAACCACCACGGATGCGCGGCGAGCGACTCGGCGCCGCCCAGGCCGCGCTCGACATTGTGATACCAGAAGAAGACTTCCCAGAGTTGGTTGTCGGTGCGGTGATTGGCCCAGACGAACCACGGCGCCGCCAGCGTCAACAGCCAGGGCACGCCCCACCAGAGTGTCGTTCGCTGTCTTGACGAGCCGCGCGCGTAGGCGACAGGAGAGACGAACACAGCGCCGCAAACCAGCGCCGGCAGAACGATTGCAATCGGCCCCTTCAGGAGCACGCCCAACGCCAGGGACGTGTAACCGAGGGCGTGCCAGCGCGTCCGGCTCCCCGTCTCGACGTTGCCCAGATGGAAAGCGCCCAGCGCGAGCGTGATCGTGAAGGTGAGCGGCATATCGATGCGGCCGACGCGCGCCAGCCAGGTGAAGTGCACGCAGGTCGCGAGGATGAGCGCCGCCAGCAATCCCGCGCGTGGCTTGCCGAGGCGCACGCCCAGGAAATTGAGAAAAAGCACGCAGCATAGTGCCGACAGCGCCGCCGGCAGGCGCACCGCCCAGGCATCGACGGTCCCGCCTTGCAGCCAGCCGATCAGCGCGACGAGCCAGTAATAGAGGGGCGGTTTTTGCAATTCGAGATGACGATCGAAGAGCCGCGGCACCAGCCAGTGGCCTTGGTCGAGAATGGTCTGCGCGTTCTGTGCGGCCCGTGCTTCGTGGCTGCTCGTCAGCTCGCGTTCGCCCAGACCCCAGAGAAAGAGAATGCCGCAATAGAGGACGAGACCCAGTGACGCATGCAACGGCTGAAGGCTGCGCGCGCGTCGTGGGATGGTCCAACAAGCCGAGGGATAGGTCGGGGCAATGCTCATGTTTCAAATCTCCCCTCTCTCTCTGGGAGAGGGGTTGGGGGAGAGGGCTGGCTGGCCTGCGGCGTTTTGGGTGAGACATGGTACGATCGCAAGGCGAACCCTCACCACCGGCCCCTCTCCCAGAGGGAGAGGGGAGAAAAACCTCACGCCACCATCCGCTGCTGCTGCACGTCGTGCAGGCGTTGATACAACGGGCAGGTTCGCATCAGCTCGGCGTGCGTGCCGATGGCGGCGACGCGGCCTTCGTCCAGCACGACGATGCGATCCGCGACCTCCAGCGTGTGTAGGCGATGGGTAATCAGCAGGATGGTTCGGCCCTTGCGCAGCTCATGCAAAGCGCGATGGACGTAGACCTCGGCTTCGGGATCGTTCTGATTGGTGAATTCATCGAGAATAAGGATGGTCGGATCGGCCAGAAAGGCGCGGGCCAAGCAGATTCGCTGTTTTTGTCCGCCCGATAGCCGTTTGCCCTCGGCGCCGACCATGTAGTCGTAGCCGCCTTCCAGATCGTTCAGGATGAAATCGTGCGCCTGGGCACGTCGCGCCGCCGCTTCGACCGCCTCGCGCGAGGCATGCGGGTGGGCGTAGGCGATGTTGTTGAAAACGGTGTCGTCGAAAAGGAACATGTCCTGCGTCACGATCGCGATTTGCTTGCGCAGCGAACGCAAATTCACCGTGCGAATGTCGAGACCGTCGATGAGGATGCTACCGTGATCGGGATCATAAAAGCGAGGCAACAAATTCAGCAGCGAGGTCTTGCCGCAGCCGTTGCGGCCGACGAAGGCGACGATCTCGCCGTGTTTGATTTCGAGGTCGACGCCTTCCAGCAACACCTGGCCTGGAGTGTACGAAAAGCAAACATTGCGAAACTCGATCCCCTTGTGATGATGAGCGAGGACATGTGACTCGGCGTCGTTGTGGATTTTTGGCTCCTGGTCCATGTGTTGGAAGACGCGGTCGGCTGCGGCGCAGCCGGACTGGATGCGCGTGTAGACGTTCGACAGCCGCCGAATCGGGTCAGCCGCCGCCGCCAGGAGAGCATAAAGCTGCATCAGCGTCTCGGCCTCCAGCGGCTGGTCGGCGATGGGGAATCCAAGGAGGTGCGTCGGTTTCTCCAGCACCAGATAGGCGCCAAAGGAAAACACGACCGCGACGGCGAGTACCGTCAGCACCTCGATGATCGGGCCGGTCATCGCGTCGAGCGTCACGACCCACATCGCCTTGTTGTAGCAATCGCGCGTGACGTTGCGGAAGCGGCGCCGTTCGCGCGGCTCGCGCGCAAACGCCTTGACGATGCGTATTCCTTGAAACACTTCTTGCGAGAGTTTGTAGATCCCCGAAACGCCTTCGAGGAGACGGCGCGTCGCGCGCTTCATCGTCCGACCAAAGCGTGTCAACACGATCAGCGCGAAAGGAGTAATCACCAGGCACGTGATCGTGAGTTGCCAGTTGATCCACGCCGCCACGGCAATGCACGCGACCGCTTTCAATGGCTCGGCGATGACTTTGCCGAAACTGGTGCGCATCCCCTGCCCGATCAGATCGATATCGTTGGTGAGACGCGTGGTCAGCTCATGGGTGCCCGCTTCACCAAAGTGGCTGACATCCAGCCCCAGGCAATGGCGAAAGAACGTATTGCGCAGATCGAATGTCGAGCGATTGACGACGGCGCCGACCAACGATTCCTGCCAAAACTCGAGTACACCGCGCAGCACCACCGCGACGATCACCAGAACCAGAACGGCCATCAAGGTTTGGAATCGGTTTGTCGGACAGTAGTTGTCGATGTAACGCTTGGCGACATGATAGCGATGCAGGTCGCTGCGCGCGTTGTTCAAGTCTGATTCAAACTTGGCGGCGGCGTCGGCGAATTTCCGCTCCAGTCTGGCTTTGTCATCCTCATTGGACTCATCTATCTTCCGCTGCCACTCGGCTTTCACCTTGATCATCTGCTTTTCGGCCGGCTCGACCTGTTCCTTCTGACATTTGTCGATGGCCGAATCGATCCAGGTTTGCAAATTTTGGTCCTTGCCGAAAACTTGCAGTATCGGATAGAGAGCCGTGAAGTTGAGGCTCCAAAACCCAGCGGCGAGAAGCGCGCAACCGATGGAAATGCCAAGGCGAAAACGGTAGGGCCAGGCGAAACGCAGAGCGCGGAAAAAATGCCTCATCCCCATTTGGCAAATCCTTTCGGGTGATCGGGGCGCGTCCATTCGCTGGGGTTGTACCACAAGCGTGAAGGTAGGGACAAGAGGTGTTGCCGCGGGGGATGCCCCATTTTTCCGGGCTTGGCCGAACTGCGCCGCTTGCGGCTTAGCGTTCGCGTGGAAGTGTCAAATCACCGATGCTTCAACGCGAGCGCTAAACACTCTACTTTTGGAACCCCTGCACCGGCAGGACGCCGCGCGGCTCGGGGCGGCCCGTCGCGAGGTTGAACGGTTCGACGCCGTCGATCGGTTGACGCACGAATGCCGTCGCCGCGATGTTCGTGTTGACGGCCGCCCCATCCAGCTTTAGCGCCATGCGCATTTTCTGCGCCGGCATGCGCAGCTCCATCTTGTAGGGCAAGATGGCCCCAGTCGTGCGATCGACCGCGGTGGCCGTGATGTGCGCGGAGCAGATTTCCTTGCCGGTCGCCTCGTCGATAAGCAGAAACGCGGTGACCTGCGGCGTCGGTGCTTTCACTTCCCGACGATTCATCACAATCACCTTGCGCACCGGTTGACCCTGCGGCGAACGCGTCTTTTCAACTAGACGAATCGTCTGATTGTCCCCGGGTTCGAGTGTGTATTTCTCGGCGACGTACGGACCCAGGCCCATCGCTTCCATCACCCAGTCGGGCTGAATGGGAATCGGCATCCCCTTCACGCGGCCCTGGTTGAGGTCGTCGTAGCTGCAGTAATACTGATAGGGTTCGGGGTTCTTCGCCGCCCAGAACCAGAACTCGTCACGGTTCGAGCCGATGTCCACTTCGTCCTTGCCGAACGGGCTGACGACCTTCATGCGAAAGTTGCGCGGCCCTTCCGCATAGATTCGGCCGCGCAGACCGATAGTTTGATTGCCCATCGTCGCATCGATCGACATGTCATCGACCCGTATGGACTTGATGCGACGCGCATTATCGTTGAGATACGTGACGAGACCGGCCGTCGATTGCGAACCGGCCCCTTTGCCGGCGACATCGTTGTTCGGTTTGAACCAGTTCCAGCGCGTACTTTCGCAGCCTGCCAACGTCACGGCGAGAAGGCCTAACGCGATCATGCGGAGATTGGCTTGCATTGTAAGGTCTCCCGACCGCTTTGCGTTTGCCGTGTTACGTCGAATCGCGGGCGCTGCAACACGAGCGCTAAACGGATGCGGTTTATTTCCAACCCAGCACGCGGAACACTTCGTCCTGGACCTCGTTCATCTCGGCGTCGCTCAGGCGTGGATTGACGACTTCATGCTTCGCGCCGGTTCCCATATGCGTGAGCATGATCTTCTCGGCGCCGTCCACCAGCACGGATGACTCATACCGTAAGCGCCGTCGGCGCAGCAAGAGCAACGCGACGACATAGCGAAAATTGATGCGCCCCGGTTCGGTCTCCCCTTGCAGCCGTTGGAAGCAATCTTCCAGGAGATCGTCATCGAAGCGCGGCCTGACTTTCTCGGTGCCGGCCTGCACGCGCCCCGTCCAGAAGCTGACGGCATCCGTGGGGGGACCTACCCAGGCTTCCACGCTGAAGTCCTTGCGCACGAACTGCCTATCTTCTTCGACCAGCGCGGAGAAATAACGCTCGCCCACCTGCAAATCCCTGCCGGTGACGGCACAACGCCGCGAGTTGGGTTGAATCTGGTAGTCCATACCGACAGTCCCGGGATTTTCCGGGCCTTCCACAGCGCCAAAGGTGCTCACGAATACGGCAGCTTCAATAGGGTGTTCGAGGTCTCAATGGCGCATTACTTTACATTCTCATCGTATCGTCTCATGCTTGTAAAGAGCAAGATGTCCGGTAGGACATCGCCATCTTGAGCGAGTTGGCAGGAGTCGGGCGTTACCGTCGTTTGCAACGTTCCGGTTGCGGAAAGTTGAACGAATGCACGGGCTAGCTCGTGCGGGTAAATTGCGACGACCAATCGAGCCGGGCCAAGAGGAAGCGGGGTTTACTCCTTCTTTTGACACTTCTGCAGCACGTCATCCAGCTCAAACGGCGTCGGGATGCCCCAGCCTGTTTGCGTGAAGGAGACTAAGCCATCGCTGTCGATGACGACGATGCGCGGCGTTTGCTCGACGCCGAAGGTCAAACGCATGCCGTTACCGTCGTGGATCGGGAACGTCAGCCGTAAATCCTGATGCTGCTTGCGGACGGCGTCGCCATTCGGTGCAACGGCCATGGCGAGAATCATCACGGGCGGCCCGTTTCTTTCGCTGAGTCGTTTCGCGTAGGCGAGGAGTTCTTTGCCAAGTTCCGTCGCCGGGTTGTAGAAGAACACCAGCGTCGGCTTGCCGTGCTTGGCCTTGAACTGAGTCGCGTGCTCTTGCGTCAGAGCGCTGAGGACGAAATCCGGTGCGCGATGGCCGATGCCCAGGCCGCGCATGGGAAGATGGGCCGGCTCCTCGGCGACGTGCGGCACGGGTATCTCGCCCTTCTTCGCGTTTTCGAGAATCGACTTGAGATGGACGAATACATGACGGTAGGCGGAATTTTGTGCCCGGTCGAGATGCCCCGTCAGGCGTTGCAGTTGAATGTCGATCTGCGTGCGGTTCTGCGCTGGCTCTTTGATGAGCATCTGCGTCGTGTCGTAAGTTTCGCTCGCTTTGAGCATCTCCTGCATGCGCTCCTGGAACAGGATGTTCGGATAGCGCAAATGGCTCTCCAGCTCATAGCGGACACTGACGCGCTCGGTCGGGTGTTCGCGGGCCGGGTCGCGGCGTTCGATGATGCGTTCAACTTTTTGAGCGACGTTAAGCTGTGGGTGCAGCCAGACGATGTCGCGCCGGCGCCAGGCGACCTGATCGGCGCGGGCGCGGTCCCAGTCCTCGGTTTTTTGCTCGCCTACCACTTTGATGCACGAGATGCCGCCGCTCGATTCCATGCCGACCACTTGCCAGCGCATGAGCGGCCGGCCTTCCTCGGGAACCTCCCACGTATAATTGCGGCCAACTTTTGTCAGCGGCACGGTGACCAGGAAGCCGCATTCGAGCGTCGGCGGACCCTTGAGCGGAATCTGTACGAGGCGTTTGTCGCGATTGCGGATGCGGCCTTGCAATTCGACCTGGGCGAGTTCGAGGCGCAGCGAGGTTGGCCCGTCGTTCACCTTTTCCTTGGGCGCGGCGACCGGTATGATGGGAAGTTTCTTGGCCAGTGGGTCGCTGCCGTCGTGCAAACGCAGCGAGGTCAGGAAGGCAACGCGCCAATCCTTGACGCCGGCTTCGAGAACGAGCAGGTTGGCGTCGAGACGATAACGCGTCTGCCGCTCGAAATTCTGGCCGAGGACTTCGTCCATGAACTCGCCGCGATAGATCAGTTCAAGGCCGGGCGCGATTTGCGGCGTCAATTGCCAGTCAGCGCGATCGCCGCCGGGTTGGGCCAGCATCAGGGCGCAGGAGAGCAAGCAGATCGACGTGTGCATGGGGGCCTCCGTAAATAGGGCGCGGGACTATAACATAGCGGCTCTTTTCGACAAGCGACGTTTTCTGCCGCTTGTCACCTAGCGCTCGGAATGGAGCACGGGGGCCCTAAGCCGCAAGCGACACGCCAGCATTCTTGGCCCACTTGTGGGAATCGGCTACAATGCCCGCATCGCCGAGCTTCGTCTCCTATCCGAAATTACGGAGTCGATCGTGCTAGGGTTGTTCTTCATCCTTGTTTTGATGTTCGCCACCTTGACGGTTCTGCTCTGGGCGGGCTCATATTTTTTCCAGGGCTACATCTACACCGAGCCATCGCCGGGGATGTTCTGGCAGGCGCCCGCCGCGGGGTTCTTGTTGACGATCGGCTTCGCGATCTGGGCGTTAGCGATCGCCATGGGGGACCGCTCAAGTCCGACGAATCGCCCCATTGACACACTCATGCGATTCAGCCCGCGCGACGAAATGCTCGACCGTCCCGCGCCGCTCATCTGGGCGGTCAAGGCCGATCGCCGCAAGCCCGGCGAGTTCAAGGACGGCGAATCGACGCTCTACGAAAGCAAACGCGAGGGTCCGAACCGGTTTCAATACAAGGACAAGACGACCAATCCGCGTCCCTGGCAGCCGCAGGACATCGTCGCGCTGGATGTGGAAAAGAACGACGGCACGAAATGGCGATTCAATTACGTCCCCGGCGGCGAAGGCGCATACGGCTATTTCGTCAGCCAGGACGGCTGGGTCATCGAGGTGGACAAGTACAATGCGCCGACCGGGATTCCGGTGAAGTTTTTCTACGGCCGGCTGATCTGGAACCTGGCCTTCAACTTCGGCCATCTGTTCGGCTGGTTCATCGCGTTGTGGGTGGTGTTGCGTTTTCAATGGCCGCATGCGCTAGGCTTCGCGCTGGTGCTGTGGGTGCTGTTCACCCTCATCTTTCTGCCGATGCTCCTGGGCTACGCCGGCGAGGTCGCGGTGAGCCGGCAGACGCGCGCGGCGCTGGTGTATTTTTTCCTGCCGCTTGCGGCTTAGCGCCGTATTTCTCCCCTCTCCCCTGTACTCAGGGGAGAGGGGCCGGGGGTGAGGGGGCTGGCACCCGCGAAAAATGCACCCCTCACCCCAACCCCTCTCCGCCGATTACGGGAGAGAGGGGCTTCTAAAACAGCTTCCAAGCCGCAACAAAAGGGGGGGCGAATCGTCATGACGTGGTCGCGCAGTATTGCCTTGACGTTCTTCATCACACTCGTCGGCCTGGCGGGCTTCACGGCAACTCCACAGCAGCCCGCGCCGAAGGATCCGCCGAAGCCGGCCAACGAAGTGATCCAGACGTTCCCGTCGAACGACGTGGCCCAGACCGCGTGGAAGGTGCGCTGGGCGACCGCCGCGGGCTACGGTCTCATCATCCAGGACGCCTGGTTCCAGCGCGGACCCAAGGAACCGTGGATGCAAGTTCTCGGCGACGCCCGTCTGGCCGAAATGTTTGTCCCCTATCACTCCGGCAGCCCGCGCTTCTGGGATGTGTCGTACAATTTCGCGCTGGTCACGCTCAACAAGGAAGCCGCCGGTCCGTTCGGCAAGTTGCTCAACGAGCCGGCCAACGTCGTTCACGAAGTGCGCGACCGCGGCGTCATGTGGGTCGATACCGCGACCGGCGTGCGCCGCGGCCAAAAGCTCGTCCTCTGGGCCTGTCTCGACGCCGCCAACTATCGCTACATCATCGAGTACGGCTTCCAGGACGAAGGCACCGTCACCTTCCGCGTCGGCTCCACAGGCCGCAATTACTCGTCGCGCGAGTTCGAGGGGCACATGCACAATGGCCTGTGGCGCGTCGACGTTAACCTCGACGGCCCGGCCAACAACTCCGTCAATGTCATGGAACACATCGAGACGCCGGACGATCCAGGCAAGGCCAAGACCGTGATGCGGCCGTTCAACAAGGGAATCGAAGGCCCTGAGGATTGGCACGCCGACAAGTTCACGATGCTCAACATCAGCAACGACAAGAAGAAGAACATTCGCAAAATGTCGATCTCCTACGACGTGGTGTCGATGCGCATGGGCAACGCGCGCCATTACGGGCAAGGCGAGCAATGCACGCAGCACGACTTCTGGGTGACGGTCAATCGCAAGGATGAGATGTACTACCCGAAGGTACACGAATACGCCAAGAAGGGAACGAAGATTACGAACGCTGACGTGGTGCTCTGGCACAGCACGCCGTGCCATCATGAGCCGCGTTCGGAAGATGGCGAATTCCGCAAAGACGATTTCGTCGGCACCACGCCCGTGAACTGGGCGGGCTTTGATTTGCGGCCACGAAACGTGTCTGATCGAACGCCGCATTTGGCGTACTGATTGGTTTTTGTTTAGCGCTCGCTACCGCGCGACAGTTGCTGTAACGCATCAGCGAGCGCTAAACGAATTCCATCACGGCGGATCATACCCCCCGCGCGTCCACGGCCCGCAGCGGCAGATCCGCCAGATCCCCTTCGCACACCCCTTGCACGGGCCGTCCTTGCGCACCGCCTCGATGAAATACTCGCTGCAACTCGGATAATAGCGGCACACCTTCGGCAACATCGGCCCCAGAACGATCTGGTAGAAGCGCACCGGCAGAATCAACAGCAAGCTGAAGCTCCAGCGCACCAACATCAGACACCAGCCGAGCATCACGATTTTTCCTTGGGCGTCAACCTTCGCGCCAAGGTCGGCACGAGCGTGGAGAGCGCGTCCTTCACGTCGTCCAGCGTCGGCTCCTTCGACGAGCGCGGCAGTAGGATCAAGTCATACCCCGCCGGCAACTCGGCGCGCGTCGCGCGGAACGCTTCGCGGTAGAGGCGCTTGAAGCGATTGCGTGCCACCGCGTTGCCGATCTTGCGCGACACCGACAGGCCGACGCGCGAGTGGCCGAGCTCGTTCGCCAGGCCGTAGACGATGAGCCATTGATTGCTGACGGAGCACTTGCGCTCGTACACGCGCTTGAAGTCGGTGGAGGAGCGCAGGCGGTCTTGCTTACGAAACGTCAACATGGGCTACTCCCAGGGCGGCCCCACGCGCGGCTGCTGCGGATGGCACTGAGCGAATTGCTCGATCAGCTTGCGGCTTTGCTCATCCGGCGCGGCGGGAACAACGATCTTGAGCTCGACATACTGATGCCCGCCCTTGACGCCCTTGCCCTTGAGCCGCAGACGGGCGCCGCTGGAGGTGCCCGCGGGAATTTTGACGGTGAGCTTGCTGCCGTCGAGCGTGGGCACGTCGATCTTGGCGCCGAGGATCGCTTCGGCAACGCTGATCGGCGCGGTGAGCAAGAGGTCGTTACCCTCGCGGCGGAAGTAAGGGTGTGCGTCAATGTGGAGCTTCAGATGGATATCGCCGCCGCCGGGGCCCTGGCCCGCGAGGCGCAAGGTTTGCCCCTCGTCAACGCCAGCGGGGATCTTGACATCGATGCTGCGTTCGTTGATGGACAGCGAGAGTTTGCCGCCGAGGACCGCGGTCTCGAAGGGGATAGCAATTTCATGAATACTCGGCTCGCGCGGTTCGGTGCGTCGGCCGCGTTTGCCTGAGCGGGAGCCGAACGCGTCCGCGAAGCCGCCCATCCCGCCGAAGCGGCCCAGGATTTCGTCGAGCTGGCTGGGGTCGATGTCCGTCGCCTGTCCGAAGCCGCCGCCGAAAGGAATACCGCCTTGCTGGCCGTTCCAGCCGTCGGGCATATCGGGACCGACGCTGCCGAAGCGATCATATTTGGCGCGCTTTTTCTTGTCGCTCAAGACGGCAAACGCCTCCTGGATTTCCTTGAAACGCGTCTCGGCCTGCTTGTCGCCGGGGTTACGGTCGGGATGATGTTCGCGCGCCAACTTGCGATAGGCGGCCTTGATCTCGGCGTCGCTGGCGTCCTTTTGCACGCCCAGGATGTCGTAGTATTTGGTTGGCATCTGCATTATTCCGTTTTTTTTCACGCGCGAGTGGGCGAGCGCTCAACTACAAGCGGCATTGACTATTATACCAGTCTTCTGATTCAATCGGGAGTGTCGTAAAATTCGTCCCGGGAACGCTGCCAATGACCGCTGCCACCATGGAAGGAAGTGACATCGCCGTCTCGCACCGGCCGAAGCACCTGACGGTGCGCCTGTCGGTGCTCATCTTCATCGGCTTTGCGATCATGGGGTCGTGGGTCCCCGTCTTTTCGCTGCATCTGAAGAACCTGGGCTTTTCCGCGGAAGCGACCGCGTGGGCCTCGGCGACCAGCGCGCTCGGTTCGCTCATCGCGCCCTTGATCTGGGGCCAAATCGCCGATCGCTGGCTGGCCATGGAACGCTGCATCAGCCTGTGCGCCCTCGCGTCCGCTGTGGGCCTGCTGCTGATCCCGCGCCTTGCCGACCCCTTTCAGCCGTGGGTGATCTTTGTGGCCTGCCTGGGGCTGTGGATCTTCTTGATCCCGACCATCGGCCTGACCAGTTCGCTGATCTTTCGGCAACTGGAGCATCCCGAGCGCGATTTCGGCAAGGTACGGGTGTGGGGGACGTTGGGTTGGATCGTCATCGGCTGGTGCTTGACGGGCTGGTACACCCATGCGCATGCTGGCGCCGAGGCGGACACCCCGGCCGATTTCGCGGTCAGTATGCACCTGGGAGCTGCCGCCGCTTTCGTGCTCGCCTGCTATGCGTTGACGCTGCCACACACGCCGCCCAATCGACATGTGTCATCGGGGACGCGCAGGCGTTCCTGGCTGGCGGGCGTGGCGGATGCGCCGCTGGCGGCGTTGCGGTTGTTTCGCGAGCGCTCGTTTGTCGTCTACTGTGTGAGCTTCTTCGGGTTATACGTGACAATCCCCTTCACGGCGCAGATGAACCCGCTCCTGCTTGCCGATCTGGGCATCGAACGCGCCGCGTTGCCGATGGTCTTGACGATCGCCCAGAGCACGGAGGTCATCTTCCTGTTCCTGTTGCCGGTAATGCTCGGCCGGCTCGGCGCCAAAACGACAATGGTGCTGGGCATCGCGGTCTGGACGGGCGAGCTGGCGTTGCTAGGGCTGGATTTGCGGGTTGGCGTGATCCTGGCGGCGTCCGCAGCGCATGGCGTGTTCATTTGCTGTTTCCTGGTGGCCGGGCAGGTGTTCGTCAATCGGCAGGCGACGCATGACATACGCGCCAGCGCCCAGGGGATTTTGCTATTCATCAGCGGCTCGGGGCTCCTCTTGGGGCACGTGGGCGTGGGCTGGATTCGTGATCTGACCGGCGAGAACTATCGCCTCGCTTACTTTGGCGCATCCGTTCTTTCCGCGGCGATGCTCCTGTTGTTCCTGGCCGGATTCGTCAGTCCGCGGCGACGGGCAATTTCTTCGCAAGAAACGCTGGTTCCGGGTTCGGAGATCACGTGAAGGAACCGCTTACAGCTCCCAGCCGAAAAATAACGGCAGTGCCACGAACCAGAAACGCAATCTTCGCACGGCAGATAGCGGATGCTCAACGCCGATCGTCGCGCATTTTCTTATGATGGCAATATCTTTGCCATCTCCTTGCGGAACCCTGCCATGCACGACACCTCGCATCATCCGAACCGCCTTGTCAACGAAACCAGCCCGTATCTCAAGCAGCACGCCCATAATCCCGTGGCCTGGTTTCCCTGGGGCGAAGAAGCGCTGACGCAAGCGAAGACGCTCGATCGGCCCATCTTCCTCAGCATCGGCTATTCGGCGTGCCACTGGTGCCACGTGATGGCACACGAGAGTTTCGAGGATCCCGAAGTCGGCAAGATTCTCGATGCGCACTTCATCAGCATCAAAGTCGACCGCGAAGAAAGACCCGACCTTGACCAGATATACATGACCGCGGTGCAACTGTTGACCCAGCACGGCGGCTGGCCGATGTCGGTTTTCCTCACGCCCGATCTCAAGCCGTTCTTCGGCGGCACCTATTTTCCGCCGACGGATCGCCACGGCATGATGTCGTTCAAAAAGCTGATTGTCGCGCTTGCGGACGCCTGGAAAAATCGCCGTGCCGAAATCACGACGAACTCCGGACAGATCACGGCCGCGATTCAGGAATCGATGAAGCTCGAAGCAGAACCAGGCACGCTCGATCCCGATGTGCTCCGGAGCGCCGCCAATCAACTGCGGCGCATCTTCGACCCGACTTACGGCGGTTTCGGCCGAGCTCCGAAGTTCCCTCACCCAATGGAGCTGCGGCTGTTGTTGCGCTGCGCGCGCCGCTTCAAGGACGACACCTGCCTGGAGATGGTGACGAAATCGCTCGATCACATGGCCATGGGCGGCATCTACGATCAGCTCGGCGGCGGTTTTCATCGCTATTCCACCGATGCTCAATGGCTCGCCCCCCATTTCGAAAAGATGCTTTACGACAACGCGCTGCTCATGCTGACGTACACCGAAGCCTATCAGGTCACGGGCAACAACTATTATCGCGAGATCATCGAGGAGACTCTCGGCTATGTCCTACGTGAGATGACGGCGCCGGAGGGCGCGTTCTTTAGCACACAGGACGCCGACAGCGAAGGCGTCGAGGGGAAGTTCTTCGTCTGGACAGTCAAGGAAGTCGAAAGTCTGCTCGGCCCGGACGAGGCGAAACTGTTTTGCGCGGTCTATGACGTGACCGGCCTGGGCAACTGGGAGGGGCACAATATCCTGAATCTGTCGCGCCCGCTCCATGTCGAAGCGAAGATGCAGCATATACCCGTCGCCGAGTTGAAACGGCGTCTGCGTGAATCGCGGGCGAAGCTATTCACCGCGCGCAGCCGACGCATCTGGCCGGGGCGCGACGAGAAGATTCTGACGGCGTGGAACGCGCTGATGATCGACGCGTTCGCCAAGGCAGCTCAGGTGCTCGAAGCGCCCGAATACGCCCAGGCCGCGGTTCGCGCCGCCGACTTTCTGTTGACGCACATGCGTCAGGCCGATGGGCGATTATTGCGCACCGCGCTCGTGTTAGCCGGACGCGCAAGCGAC
>SYHD01000349.1 GCA_005799265.1 Planctomycetia bacterium
ATGAAAAGATCTTCCTCATGGGCAATCCTTCCCGCCATGCTGTACGCTGACTGCGAGCCGATCGGGTTGCGTGGTTCTTTTGGGCGACCCATTCAGGAATTGAACGGTCGGGAAATCGTCTAACCCATAATCCTACTGACCATAATGTGCGCCAACAAGGTTTGTTTCGAGATTTTTTTCTCCGACGCGACTTTCTGGGGAGGGGCCCACTTCGCCCACCTCCCAGCGACTGCATTCACGCCATCCCTTCCCACCCAGCCATACCACAAAGTCGTGTGCCGCCTCTTGGAGCGAGGAAGGTCGATTCACACAGCACTACTTTGCAAGTACAATCCGCAGTGTCTCGACACGCGCGATCTCCTTCCACGATTTGGTCGCCAGCACCTCCTGGTACAAACGGGTCACGTCTGGAAATGTCTCCACATCATGAAACGCAACCAGACCTCCAGGAATCACATGCCTGCCCCAGATGTCAAAGTCGGCCCGCACGGCCTCATAGGTGTGGTCGCCATCGATAAACAACAGGCGAACGGGCGATTTCCACGCGGCCCCGATCTCCACAGAGTTGCCGACGCGAATATCAACCCAATCCCGCAATCCTTGGTTTTGCAGGTTCGCGACAAACGACGGGAATGCCGTACCGGACTGCGCAAGTGCAGAGATGGGATGGCTGCCGCCTTCGCGATGCTCCGGAGAGCCTCGGAAATGATCGACCGCCACGACTTTCTCTCGGCGCGCGGCTCGGGTTCCGGCCGCGAGCCAGCAGGTCGAACGGCCGAACAAACTGCCAATCTCTACGATCGCGCCGCGGCCAGGCCCTTCCTTGGCGAGATAGTAAAGAGCAAATCCCTCTTGCGGCAGAAGGAATCCTTGGATTTTCGCGAAGGAGCCAGAAAGGTCTTCAAAGGCGCCGACCGCCTCAAATGCCGCAAGCGCTTGCCTGGGATCGCCATTACCAGGATCTGCCAACGAATCCCTGATCGCAAGCCGCTCTTTTACATGCTCTTGGTACATGCGATCGGCAATCGCCAGGTCGGCGTCCGCTTCGTCTGCATCCCTTGGAAGGAAAACAAGCTCCCCCTTTTCGACGGTCGTGCGGTCCAGGAAGTAATCAAAATGACTTCCTGGTTTTACCCAGTAGCGGAGGAACCTATCGGGAATGTGCATTCCTTGGAAAGATCGCCGCAAGGCAACACGAAAGGCAATATCTTCACCGGCGGACTTGCCGCGAAACGCCTGATCCTCGGAGAATCCACCGATCAGGTCGGCGGCGGCTTTCCGTATGAGGAGGTTGGATGGGATCGAGCCGACGACCGCTTGAAGCTGTACGGGATGCACTTCCCGATGGCAGTTGACCAATTCCACACCGGTTGAAATCCAGGAAAGCTCGCTGCGAGTTTCCAGGATCGACAGGGCCGCTTTGAAGAAGCCAGGCGCATACTCGTCGTCGGCGTCGAGAAAGCACACGTAACGTCCGCGCGCCTGCCGCAGACCTGCATTGCGGGCAGCGCCAGGACCGGCGTTTTGGGGCTGCCTCAAAACCCACATCCCAGGAGTATCCTTGGCCAGGGCATGCGCTACGTCCTCGGAGTTATCGGTTGATTGATCGTCCACGATCAGGATTTCGGTCCCGTAGTCGTCTTGGGCAACGACCGAGCGGACCGCGCGCTCGAGAGTGTCGGCGGCGTTGAAACAGGGGATCACGACTGAAACGCGAAAGACGGGACTCATGAGTTAGGATCCAGGCGAACCGGCATATTCTTTTTCCTCGCGGAACTTGGCGCCGAGCAGCTCATTGAGCTTTTTCTTGACCTCCGCGCGACGATCATTGGTCTGGTACACAGCGCGAGCCTGCGCGATGAACTCGCTTCCAAAATCCTGTGACTTTTCGCATTCGCGAATGCGATTCTCGATGTCCCAGAGCCCCTCGTTGATTTCCTTGAGCTCGCGCATCAAGGCAAGGACGGCTGTCGATTCCGTGATCCGTTGCCGGCGCGTGGCCTCTACGACCGCAAGCTCGGCCTTGACATTGGCCAGTTTCGTTGGATCGGCAATGCGTTCCGACTTGATCTGTAGGATCGTGAGTTTATCCAAGAGCTCGCCTGGCGCGACCTCGACGAGAATTGCATCGCAGGTTGCGTCCCGCATGCGGACGACTTCATCACGCAGCCGTTCAAAGAGCGGGCGCCAATGCCCCAGTTCGGTCTGGCGAAAAAGACGCATAGTCGGATACCAGGGGGTGTCCTCGTGGTCCTGCATCCAGCGCCAGTCGGCGAGAGCCGAGAGGACGACCCAGACCTTGAGGCCGAGCGCGCCCGCCAGGTGCGCGAGAGCCGAATCACAGGTAATGACGAGGTCCAGCGCTTGCATTACGGCCGCAGTCTCTTGGAAAGCGCCGGTCGTCTCATCAAGCCGGCTGCCCAGATCGACTATGGGAAATCTCGCCGTTGCAATCTGCTCGGTGCCAGCTCCTTTCTGCAAACTGTAGAGTTCTACCTTCGGCAGAGTTGCCAGCATCCGAAACCACTGCAACGGTATTGAGCGATGCATATCCCAACGGTGCTTGGGATTGCCTTGCCAGGCGATGCCGATTTTTAACGTGGACGAGACGGCAAGCTCCTTGCGCCAGGGTTCCTGGAGCGACGCATCGACCGAGAGGTAGGGCGTGTCCGCGGGCACCTCGCTGAGCTTCGTTCCGCACAGGTACGGAAGGCTCATGAGCGGTGCATGAAGATCGAACTCAGGCGGCAATTGGCCGCCTTCCGGCAACACACGGTCAACGCCAGGGACCGTCGAAAGGAGTGGAGTCATCTTTTCCGGACATTCCAGCCACACGGTAGCACCGCGCTTCTTCAACGTCGACGCATAACGGACAAACTGGATGGCGTCGCCGAGGCCCTGTTCGCACCAAAGGAGAATCGTCTTTCCTTCCAGAGCCGAGCCGTCCCAGCGCGGCTTGGGCAGAACCCGCGACTTGGTCTCTGGTTTCTTCCAGCGAAACTCGTACTGCGTCCAGCCGCGCTCGTAATCTCCCTTGGCGAGCAAGGACAACGACCGATTCCAGATGGCGTTGACGTAATCCGGCTGGAGGCATAGCGCCATGTCGTAAGCGGCCAGCGCCGCGTCTAGGCGTCCCAGCGACGCCATTGCATTCCCGCGATTCATATGGGTCTTTGCATCCAAGGGTCTCAATCGCAGTGCGGCTTCGCTGGCAATGATGGCCTCCCCGAATTGCCCGGCGTCGGCGAGCGCCAAACATAGGTTATTGTGCAGCTCCGGATTGTCCGGCGCTAATCGAACCGCCTGCTGTAGGCAGGCGATCCCCTCCTCGGCGCGGCGCTCATTGACGAGCAAGAGCCCCAAGTTGGACAACACGTCGACATAATCGGGGCGCACGGCCAGAGCGCGGCGATACGATGCAATCGCTTCGTCGATTTGACGCCGCTCGGCGAGCCCGACGGCGAGATTGTAGTGGGCCTCCGCATAATCGGGCTGCAGCTTCGCGGCTTCTTGATAACAAGCCAGCCCCTCATCGCGCTTGCCTATCTGCGTCAAAGCAACGCCCAAGTTGTTGTGCGCCTTGGCATAATCCGGTCGAAGCTCGATGGCCTGTCGGAACTTGGCGACTGCGTCGTCAAGCTTGTTCTGTCTCGCTAGCACAATTCCCAGATGGGTCAAGGAATCGATGTTGCCCGGCGTTAGAGTCAGGGCACATTGAAAGCCGTCGGCGGCCTCTTGCAGCTTGTTTTGCGCAAGGCAGACCATCCCGAGGTGGTGCCAGGCCCCGGCATGATTGGCATCGCCTTGGATAACGCGGCGATAGAGCCCCTCGGCATCGGCAAAACGCTGAGCCTGGTGCAATTTCTGGGCGTCGGCGAAAAGGTCTTTCAGCGTCGGCATGGTGTTGCCCTTGTTGCATCTACGACGTGGTTCCGTTCGAGCGTCGCTCTTTGACCTGGGAGGCGTTTGCGGGGGCTCCGTGGCTGAAGGTCCGCGTGCCAAAATGATGAATGAACAGGTCGCGGCAGCAAACGAGCGTGAAGCCGGCCTGACGGGCTTTCGTGCTGAGGATGTCCGTGTCGAACAAACTCAAGTCGGTCCACTTCTCCATATTCTTTAGGCCAATCTTATTCAATACCTGACGTTTCAGGAGCAAGCAGAAACCGGCCAGGCGATCCACTTCGATCCATTTGCGCCTGTATTGTTCCCGAAATTCGGAGGCGAAGCGATGAACTGCATCGACGTCCAATAATTTGTCGGCGCTGTATCGCTTCGGTGCGGTCCCACGGCGCGGTTTGATGCGATACGGGACAGTCTCGACGAGCTGGGCGAGCGGCGCGTAGTTCGACATCGGGCCGACCATGCCAAAGCCGGAATTCAAGTTGACAAGGTCGATGAGCTGTTCAAGCCAGCCGTCGGTGACGACGGTGTCGTTATTCAGAAGGACGAGATACTCGCCGCGCGCCTCCGTAATCGCTTCCTTACATGCGTCGGGAATTCCGAGGTCGCCAGGCGTTCGGACCACCTCGACGCGGACGTCGCCAGCGGCCTTGATCCCCGCGAGGTATTCAGCGGTCCCATCAAGCGAGCCGATGTCCAAGAAGATCAGTTCAATCGGCCGGCGGCTATAGCGCAGCAAGCTCGGCACGCTCAACTTCGTGTATTCGAGCATGCCGCAACAGGGCATGATGATCGACACCAGCCCCGGCGTGGATGTCACGAGGATATCAGCGATGTTGGACATCGGCGTCGTTTTGGCCATGATTATTCTCTCACTTCCCCGTTCAATTCCGTGGCGCGCGCGGGAGGGGGCGGGTCATCGGGTTTCTTGGCGTATCTGCTCACGAGGTTTATCAGCAACAAGTACTCCTGCTGATGCCGTTGCCGAACTTGCATGGTGGCTTCTTGCAGCTTGTGCATCAAACGTTCGCTGTACTCGCCGGTCTTGTCCAGGTGGATCGCCTCGGCAATAACTTGCAGCGCGGCAGAAAAGTCCTTCTCGCGAACGTGGCACCAGGCAAGGTTGTAGCGCGCCCGCACGTCGCTTTCATTCACTTCGAGCGCCTTGAGATAGGCCGAGCGTGCTTCTTCTGTGCGTCCGAACTCGTAAAGGCCATCCCCAAGTGTGTTCCACAGTTCCGCCGAGCAGGTCGGATTGAGTGCCAGCGCCTGCTTGGCCATGTCGATCCCCGCCTTGAGATCTCGCAGCGAGAACGTCAGAAACATGCTGATTTCGTTGAGCAGCACCCAGTTGCGCGGCTGGCGTTCGAGCGCCTGATGGTAATAGGTCGCCGCCAACTCGAACCGTCCGGCGCGGGCACAGGCGCGAGCATGATCAATTGGTTCGTTGAGATGCTTGTACGCCGTCTCGCTGAAGCGTTCCCAAAACTTGAGCCTCAATTCGTCATTGCGCTTGGGCGAAAGGAGCCGCGAGTTGATGCCGCCGGCTTGCGATTGCGGCTCAATCCACTGCCCTTGCCGCGTTTCGTCGAAATAGGCTTTGAGCAAAGGGAAATTGACGCCGACAAAGGTCGCCAAGCTGAATCGCTGATGCTCAAACTCGTCCTCCGGCGTGATCATCGTCTGGCCGTAGTCGTTGATCAGGATAAAACCGTCCTCGGCCAGAAGGTCCAGAAGCCGCTCGAGTGAATGAATGGCGCCGTGACTCAGGAGCATGCGTTTGGTGCGCGACTTGGCGTAATTGATGCCGAACGGCGCATAAGCAATCTTACTGACATCGAGCGGGCGATAATCATACTCGGACGCGAAAAGTCCATAGACTTCGAGCAGTTCTTGTCTGGCCTTCGGATCATTCGACTTGGCCCTCTCCTTGAGCTGGTCAATGGTCAGGTCCGTAAAGTCTTCGAGGCGGACGTTGCGAGCCACGCAGGTGCGGACATGCAGGGCCTTCACATTATCACCATCGAGTTCCACGACAGTCGCGGGCAAGCAATCGAGGAGGTAATTCAGGAAGACGGCACGGAAGGGCCGATCCTTGCGGGGATGGCTCCGGAACGCAACATCGTTGAGCAAGACTTTTTCTGGGCACATCGCATCCACGATGCGCAGCCGATAACGCCCCGGGTGATAGGTAAGGACGCCGTGACGGACGACGTCGGTCAACATCTTCTCGGACCGGTCGGCAGCCACATAGATGAGCCGCTCGTAATAATCTTTGTTTTGCTTCTCGCATAGCTCCTGGATGTGATCGAGAAAGAAGCGGGCAAAAAGGCCCACTCCAATGCCGAGCTCCAGAACGTAGATGTCCGGCTCCAGATTGCCGGATTTATCGGCCTCAAGGAGGCTGGTGAAGAAGACCTCGGCGGCGTTCCGCGATAGGTTCCCATCATTGTTAATAACGAATGGGACCGGCGAGGCGTCGGAGATGAACGCCTTGTTGCCGCGATCCTTGAGGTATTGTTGGCCAAGTTCCCATTCCAGTGATTCAGAAAGGGGTACAAAATCCTGTACGACAGGCCGGCTGTCCTGAGCGTTCGCCAGGATTTGTTCCGCGAGGGTCTTGGTCGCCGGAAACTTGGCGGCATTCCTGTCGGCTTCGGTGAGAGGACGCGACACGGGCGAACCTCCGGGCGTGGCTAATGGTAATGGTTGATTGTCGCGGCTGAATGCGCTGCTTTCGTCTATTGTCGCAGTTTTTTTGAATAGGGCAACAGATTTCGGAATCGACCTGTAGGCAGGCGGCGGCTGGCGACCCCGCGCGGGCATTGCGGCCTGTTTTCGCCGCCATCAACGCATAGCCGCCGCGACGCGATCCCGTTTGGGAATCACCTCGCGGCGGCGCAAGGGCTACATGACCGTAGCTGCCGGTCTTCACCGTCAGCAATCGGCTGAGTTGAATCCTGTTCGGCGAAACGTCGGCGGAGCACCGTTTTCCGTCGACTTGTAAACAGGTGACTGACGAAGGATCTCACGGATGCTATTGGGCGTATCGGGGCCAAAGTCGCGACGCAGGAATGGAATTCCCGTCGTCGAACCTACCGGACGCACGAGCAAACGCGGTGTCGAGTTGCCGTTGAATGAATTCCCGACATGCACCCAGACGACGTCGGGGAAACCTTTGCGGATTTCAGGCGCATCCTGACATTCCATGCCGACGAGGATGAACAGCGGCTTCTTTTCCGCGTCCGCTCGTTTGATCGCCACGCCCAGATCGTTCAAGCAGTCGAGATCGCGGCCCTCCTGGCATTTCTTGAAGCCGGCGGCCGCCTTGACCTTGGAGTCGGCCGGCAAGGCTTCGCGCTTGAGATTGGCCAGCGCAAACGCGGCTCTGGCTTTGGCTGCCGCAACATCCACCTCCTGGGCGCAGCACGCGAACACGCAAGTGTGCGCCGTCACCAGACTAAGGAGCCAACGCATACAGTACCTCCCACTTTCGGTTGAGCGCCAGCCGGTCCAGCGGCTCGGCGCGGTTGTCGTGACGAATAAACCAGTTGAGTTTTCGAGCGGGCCAGCCTTGCACGGCCGAGAATGCCCAGGAATCGCCTTGCTGTAGCATGCGGTGAATCACTGTCGGCCCATCAGCGTAGAAGCCGGACGGCGGCGGATTGCCTGGCCCGAGCGGGCCGGAATGGGCAGTCGGGCCCCAGCTATTCTCGATGCGGCCGTATTCCTTGCCGGCAATCGTTGCGTACCCTATCAGCGCCATGCAATGCGCCCACGACCCGCTTGGCTTGCAAATGCCGTTGGCGTCGCGCTGCATCGTAAAACCTTGATTCGAGCAGACTGCAATCGCGTACCCCGAGGCCAAGGCCTTCTTTGCCTCGCCCCAACTTTTGACCTGCGTGATGTCTTTGACAGGATGCTTCCGCGCGACGTCCTGCAATGGCGCCGGCACGCCGGTTTGACCGAACTCGCGGCATCGCTGGACGCTGTATGTCGTGAGATCGAACTGGCCCTGCTTCTCCCGCGCGACGATACCCCATTTGTTCACAAACTGCGCGGCCCAGGCGCCGACGGACCCATCGCCGCGAATCTTCCCGCCGCCAACCTGGACACGCGAGCCGCCGTAGGTCACCTCCTCGGCGATGTCGCGAAACTGGTCTGCCTCGCCGCCCTGCATGAGCTGCGTTGCGAGTGTGTACGTCACCGCGTTGTTGGTGCCGAACGAGACGCACGAGCCGACCTGTCCCTGGTCCTTCGACGGAGGACCCCGGCCGAGAACTTTGTTGAAGGACTCCCACAGGTAAACGTGGTCGGGCAATGGATCCGCCGCCTGGCCGGCTGGCGTGTCGGCAAACGCCTTGAACATCAGCACCTCGGCAACTGCCTTTACTGCGTCATCGTCGCGCTGCCAGCCACAGCGTTCTTGGACCTGTGCTTCGTCAAACGCTGGCAACGGGGGAGGCGGGATTGGCGTGTCCTTCGGCAGCAGGCCCCACGCAACTAACAGAGCGATAATCGCGACGCCGATCGCCCAAACAAGATAGGCTTTCCAGTTTTTGGGTATCATCTCTGTCCTCCGAAATCAGGTTGCGGACAAACCCTTATCACCCCTTATCACCCTTGCACCTTCGCCAATGCAGCCGCGATCCGACGGAAAATGTCGACCGCACGCGCTCGCGTTGGCGCATCCAATTGCAAGCTTGGCTCATCGCCAAGCACATTCACGACCTCGGCCGAGATTGCCTTCCGCACGCCAACCAGCACGTCCGGCCGGATCAAGCCGGGCTGGCCGCCATCGCCATAGGCGACCTTGCGGATGTCCTCGAGCAGCATGCCGACCGTTGTGATCCCTGGCCTGGCAGCATGGTCGGCGGCCGCCTCATAGAGGCCCGCAAGCGCAATGAGTTGAGCCCGATTGACTGGCGTTGAGCCGCCGTCCGTGGCGAAGGCGGCTGCGAGTTTGGCGACCAGCGGATCGACGGGTGGAACAGGTGGATTCGGATTGGGTGGATTGGGATTGGGCGGGGTCGGGCCAGGAGGCGCGTTAACAACGACCACCGTGCAGACGACGATCGGCGTCGGTTCGTCGTTGATAGATGTGTATGCTTCGACGCGATACCGACCTGGTTTGCAGGCGATGCAGCGAATCTCCTTGCCTTCCTTGAGGCTTGGCAGGTCATCGAGGATCTCGATACCTGGATCGACGGCGCGCCAGCGGACCTGCTTGCCCATCGTTTCGGCCTTGATCGTGATGAATTTCCCAGGCAGCCCTTTGATTTCCTTGGGCAGCTTGAGCGGATTGGCCGGCTGCGCGATCGTGCATGCGGCCAAAAGTAGGAACGCGGTGTTCATTTTTCCCCCTTTGCGAATGCGTCGAACGTGTCCGTTAGGGCTTCAATTGCGGTCAACAGCCGAAACAGGTCGGTTTGGACTTGCTGATCCTGCACCTTCTCTGCTCGGCCCCACATCTCGGCCAGGTCTCGATCGGTTAGCGGCGGCGGCTTGACGGTCCCCGCGCCTCGAACTTGCATGTCTGGAAACGGAAAGCTCAACATTGACTGGTCCCTCTTGGATGGTCAGCGGCATCCATCACGACGCCGGCTGCGTGAGCGTCAGGCTCGAAATTGCGCACGTGCCGCCGGCGATGAACGACACGGAATCGAAGTTGATGTCGGCGCCCGAGGTGCCACAGGATCCCTGCAAGACGGTGCCGCCGCTGGAGTCCTTGGCGCGGAAGTGGCCGGCGGTGCCCGTGGCGGCGATGTTCGTGTCGCTGGTGATCGAGTTCGCGGTGGCCGTGCCGCCCGAAGCCGCGCCGAATGCGGGATCGGACATGGGCAGCGTCGCCAGCAGCGTGCCCGAGTCCGGATCGGTCGTGTTGGTCGGCGCGGCACCCGTGCGAATGGTGATGTTGCCGTTGGACGAGCCGCCGTCGATGAGGCCGGCGACCGCGTTGACGGCGGCGTTGCGAGCAGAGTCGGAGATCTTCATGGCGTTCCTTTCGTCGTTTGAGGTTTGTTAGCCCAGCGCCACTGCGCTACTAAGCCTCGCTTTCAATCGTGTAGACAAGCTGCTGCGTGTGCTGCTGACCGTTCGCGGTCATTGCCACGGGGGTGTCGTATTTCTTGGCACCGACCAGCCGCCCCACGTTGTCCACGATGAAGTAGCCGTAGATCGTGTTGCCGATGGCGCCGTTCTTGGTCCAGACAATCTGATTGGCGGGAATGCGGACCTGGTTGCTGACGAGTACATCCGCTTGCCAGCCGATACCAACAGCGCCGTAACCGCTGAAATCCGCTTCGACACCGAGCGACGTGTATGTGGAAATCGTGTCTGAGCGGGACGGCGTCAGACCGCTGTCCTTGAAGAGATGAAGCGTGCAGGCCCACAGACCGTCCGTCGTGGCAACGAGGACATCTGCAAACTGCTGCAATGCGTAGTTGGTCCACACGAAGCTCGATGAACCCGCGTTCTTGATCGCCTGATCGACGAGCGTCCCGATCGGCTGCACGGTCATGTTGTCGCCGTCGTCATTCATGTCGATGGTGCTGGCGAACTTCTTTGCACCGACCAGATAGCCGCCCGGACGGCGGATGAAATAGCCGTAAATCGTATTGCCCGTGGCCCCGAGCTTGGTCCAACTGATCGGCGAGCCCGTGGATTGCGCACGGTTGGAGGCGATGGTCACCGCTGCCCAGGTCGGCAAAGCGCTACCATAGCCAGTGAAATCGGCCTCGCTTGGCGTGTAGTCGCCAATGACGTCGCCATGCGCCGGCGTGATGTTCGCCTTGTACAGGCGCAGCTCGGCCGTGCTGAGGGCGTTGTCTCGCAAAACGCCCATTTGCCGAATGATTGCGTCATCACACATCACGAGTTGGTTTGCCATCGCCTCCTCCTTCCCCATGAGTTCCGCCGGCTGCTACGCCGCCATCAGTGCTGAGGTCGGAAAGGTCCTCGTTCGTCCCACCCGCCGCAACGCCGCCTTGCACGCCGAGGTCAGACAGGTTTTCATGGCGTCCACCCGCCGCGACGCCGCCTTGGACGCCCAGGTCAGTCATAACCTCATGTTTGCCGCCAGCAGCCACGCCGCCGTCAGTGCCGAGATCGACGAGGATCTGATGGCCGCCGCCGGCCGCGATGCCGCCTTGGGTCACCTCGGTGGTGTTGATCCAGGCCGAGCCGGTTCCGTTGCAGACCATCGCGCGGAGCAGCAGCGTGCCGCCCCCAAGATTGATCGTGTTGGCGCTGGAGAGGCCGTTGCCCGCGCCAATCATCGCACCGAGTTGAATACTGCCGACACCGGTGAAGGTTGGCACCGTAACAAGGCCACTTGCCGCGCAGGTCATTACGCCAAACGGAGGGAGACCTGTGCCGATGCTGACCGAGAATTCACTGGATAGTCCGACCCCCGAACCGACCATTGCGCCGAATTGCAAGCTCCCGGTTGCAACGAAATGCGGCGGGGTTGACGAACCACTCGACGCGCACGTTATCGCCGCGAACTGCGGGTTGCCCGTGCCGACGTTGACCGAGTACGCACTGGACAGGCCAGCGCCCGCACATGACATTGCGCCGGCCTGGAGGTTGCCGATGCCGATGCTGACCGTGTACGCGCTCGACAGACCATTGCCCGCACATGCCATCGAGGCGAGCACCAAGCTGCCGGCACCGACCTTGGGCGGAGGGGCAACGAACAACCCGCTTCCCTCGCAGGTCATCGGACCGAGCATGAGCGATCCACTTGCCGCCGCGGCACGCTTCGAGCAGCAATGCTCGAAATCGTAGAGGGGTTGGCCGCTCCACGCACCGCGCAGCCGAGCCAGGCTGAAAAGCGGAACACCGACGAGAGTGTTGTTCCGCTCGCGCATGAACGGGCCGGCGCTCGTGCTGCCTGCTTTGCCGCCGGCCAGATCCTGGTAGTCGCCATTCGATGGATTGATCGTCTGCTCGATCCAGTCATAGATCCATCGGCCCGTCGATCCCTGGAAGACGGGGTTGGTCATTTTCGCCACGAACATGGCCGCAACCGTCACGCTCCCCCCGCCGCTACCCGCGCTTGAGAAACAGGCAAGTGCAGGCAATGCAAAAGAGCCGGACCCTGTCCGAGTCGGCACTGAACGTGTTCCGATACCCGCGCAGTTCATCGCGCCGGCTTTCAGGTTGCCATTCCCGCTTGGCGGCGTCGTGCGAGTGCCAGCGCCGGACAGAGACATCTGTGCTGTGAAGAGACTTCCCGAAGGCGTCGGCGTGTAGACGTTGCCGTTGCCGTAGGAACGCATCACAGCAAGGCTCGGTGCGCCGCTTCCTGTTCGTGCGGGATAAGTGTGCGTGCCGGCCCCGGCGAGGTTCATCGCGCCCATGATGAGCGCACCACCAGGGCGATAGATGAACTGGCCGACGCCGTCGCAGGTCATGGCCGGAATCGTCGCGTCGCCCGTGCTCGTTGCTACAGGCAGCGTGAGACCCGAATCGCAACAAAGGCGGACGACCGCCCACTGATTGCCGAGACCGCCCTGGCGCCAGAGGACCTCAACGGGACCGTCAGTCGCGCTTTGCAGTTCGCCGCCGACGATCTTCGCGTGCTGGTGTGCGGCTTGTTTGACATTGAGCCAGGCCCGCGAGACGCCATCAATGATGATGCGGCCAAGCTGTGGCTCGACGACGACATCGCCAGTCGCATACGTGTCGCCTTTGTTCCAGATGCCACGGTGCGGCCCGCTGGGAAGCCAGTAGGACGGATTCGTTGGCGGCACCTTGCCGGCGTGCTTAACCAGCGAGATGTACTTCTTCCCTTCATACAGATCCCAATGGCCTGCTTCCGGCGGTGCGTTTCCTGGGCTGGCGACGTGCGCGGCGACGCAGCGATAGACGATGCCGCCAACGTCAACGCGGTCGCCAACAACGTAGCTGTTTCCATCAGCCCACGGACTCGCCGGCCCGATGTAGTTGACTTGCTCGCCGAGGAGGTAGGTGCGAAGGACGTCCCACGGCTCGGGATCGCCGACGAGGCGCATCCACTTCTTGTTCGGTGGCTGACCGCCGGGGCCCGTCGCGAGCTTGCAGGCGTAGAACCTGCCAGCGCCAACGGGTTGTTGCACAATCCCAAACGGGCGTCCACTCTTCAGCTTTTGCGTCAGGAAACAAAGCCGTTCGCGGAAATCACCATCATCAGACGGGTAGATCGCCAGGTCGCCGAGGCCCGCGGGCCGATACTCGTCGATGTCCGCTTCGGTGATGTTGGCAATCCAGATCTCGGTATCGCGCTCCTTGACGACCTCGTCCGGCGTCATGCCCGGTGGCGTGGCGCGCTGGCTGACGCGGATCGCTTCCGTCGCCATGTTGTGCCAGTGGGAGTTGAACGGGCCTTCGCCCGCGCCCACCGGATCACCAGGCGTCAGAGTTCGGAAAGGGTCGCCCATTAAGAGCACCAGGCTAAATGCCAAGCAAATCAAAGTTCCCATATCGACACACCTGCTCCACGTAGGCCGCGATCGGCCGTCGGACCATCTGGTTCGTCTCGCGATCAAGGGCTTCCTCGTAGCGCACCCACAGATACTCCCAGCCGCGTTTCTCGATCGGCAAGCTGTCGCCGATCGTCAGGTTCGCATGCTCCCAGCAGTCCTCGAATGGCGGCTCGTTGTCCGCGATAGCCGTATGGCCAATCAGGCAGCGATACACGCGCGGCACGTTGTCGTCGTCGAGGTGTTCGACCAGGTCGCCAGCGTCGTAATTGGTGCCGGGCAACCAGACCTGGCTCGCCTCGAACACCTCGATCCGCTTGGACGCGCTGAACCGGAACGTGATGTCGAGGTTGTCGTCGCTCGAAATCTTCGCCGGCGAGCCGAGGAACCGCAGATCGCCGGGTCGGAAGGTCAGCATCTGACCCTTCCACGCCAGGATGTAGTTCTTGTCGTTGACCTTGCCCGTCAGATCGTAGAGCGTCATGAGGTACAGCGACGACAACGTGCTCAACCGCAGCTTGTAGTTGATCGAGAAGTCGAACTTCGGGATAACGACATCGACGCCCTCGATGTTGTTGCCGTTGACGCCGATCGCCCGCTGGAAGTTCGAAATCAGGCCAGTGTCGATCCATTGCCGAGGATCCTGGTTGAAGGTCCGCATGGCGCCTTCGCAGTCGTATCCGCGCACCGTCGCGAACGATTGGAGAATCTTGCCCGTGCCGCCCGTGGTGTCGATGGACAGTTCCCAATAGGTCGGGTTCTTTCGCCATTCGACTTTGACTCTCCATGCTCCGGTGGACTCCTCTTTGATGTCGTGATGGTCGTAGAACAGCGGCACACCACCCACGACATCGATTGCGGGGATAACGGCTGCAGCGGCCGCGATGATCACGTTGCGGTCGTTCGATCCGGTGAAGAGCCATTCGCGCCGCGACGCCGGGTCGTTGAACTTCAGCCCGATCTCTTGTCGGGATTCCTCGCGCCATCGAATGCTCATGATTACCCCATCACAACCCCGGGCCGACGCTCCAGCTCGCGGAGGATTTCGTCGAGGCGCTCGCGAGCCGTGCGCATCTCGCGCTCGCCGCGTGTTTCGCCCGCACCCATCGATGCGCCGATGAAGCCGGCAATCACCGCAGCCGAGAACGAACCCGCAATATGGGTGTTGCCTCCACCGGTCATGCCTGGGCCTCGGCCATCCATTGATTGACCCGCGCCCGCGAGCCCGGCTTGAGAATCACGCAGGAACTCGGCATACGCCGTCAGGTCTTCCAACTCAGCGTTGAGCTCAGCAACGCGGGCCTGGTTGCCTTCCGCGAGCGCCGCGTTCCGCTCAACGCGCCTCGCCTGCTCCGCGAACCAGGCCGCCATTGCGTCGCCTTCGATGGCAGCAACCTGGTCCCTCGTGCTCTGGCGCTCGGCTTGTGCCCGGTCGCGAAACGGTTGACCACCGTCCGCAAGCTGCCGAATCATTGGCCCATCGGAAACCCGCTCAAGGGTGCCGAGCCCGATCCGGTTTCGCACCGCCGCCGGCAGGCGCCGAATCGCGCCGTTGATCATGTCGATGATCGAGTTCATGCCCTGAACAACCGCGCCGAGCATTCCGTTCAAGGCGGTGATGATGACGTTGACCATCGCGGTGAAGCCGCTCGCAATGGCGGCGATCCCATCGAAGAACAGCGCCTTGACTTCGCCCCAGATCGTCACGAAGCTGATTTTCACATACGTCCATGCTTCATCGAAAACGTCGCTGATCGCGTCTTTCCAGTAGTTGAAAACGCCGATCGCATACGTGCTGATGTGCTCCCACTCGAGCAGCGCGGTTACCTTCAGGATCTCCCACAACAGGCCCCATTCGCCGGCGTCGAACGCGGCCTTGATCCCCGCCCACGCGGTCTGTGCCGTGTCCACGACAGCGCCGAACATGGACGTGAGGTTCGCGAACCATGTGCTGTTGCCGATCGACTCGAACAGTTCATGGAAGGCATCCGACAGAGCGCTGATCGCTGTTGGCAGGAAAGCCACGGCCACGGCGAAGATCAGAAACCCGCCGAGCGCGAGCACGACGGCCGCGATGGCGATCACCAGAGCGCCCAGTGCCGTAATGAGGAGCGTGATGCCAACGGACGCGATGTTCTCCCAGATCCACGCCGCAATGAGAGCGGCGGTGTAAAGCCATGTGCCGCCGGACGCGGCCGCGATCGCGCCGGTGAACAACGCCAGGACAGCGGAAAGCGCCACGCCGGCGGCGTTCCAGGCCCACGTCACGGCGGTCAGGGTTAGCAGGCCAACCTTGTACACGAGCAGCGCACCCGTCGCGACCATGCCTGCCGCGAACGTCGCGATCCCCCAACCCCACGACAAGACTGTTAACAATCCGAATCCGCCCGACACCAGCGAGAGGAATGTCGAGATCACGCCGCCGACGATGCTGATGGCCCCACTGACGAATGCGAAAGCGTAGGATGCGGCGTAGACAGCGCTGCCGACGACGCCAATGATGGTGCCGAGCAGGATGAGTTTGTCCGCGAAATAGAAGATCATCATGAGCAGCGGACGATTCGCGTCCATCCACTGGCGCACGCCAACGATGATCTGCGTGATTATGCGGAAGAAGTCCGTCATGACTGGCGCGGCGGCTGCACCGAGGGACATCCAAATCCCGTTGGTCGCCATCTTCATTTCTCGCATGGCGCGGTTGTATTCTTGGGCCTGCCGCAGCATCTCCGGCGTCTGCACGCCTTCCAGCTCATCAGCGCGCTCCGCCCGTGCGCGAATACCCGTTGCACCACCTTCGATATTGAGGCTCAGACCACCGCGCCCGAAGACATCGCGCTGGCGGGCGATTCGCAGGCCGGCATCACTGATTCGGCTGAGGCCGTCGGCAAGCATCATCACGCGGTCGCCTTGACTGGCTTGCTGCAGTTCCTCAAGCGATAGCCCCATTTCCCGCAGAGCTTGATTGGCCTCACGCGAGCCATTGCCGGCGCTCAGAAGAAACTCGTCCATCTTGGCGACGGCTGGGACCAACTCTTCGCCTGACACACGTAGGCCATCCATCAAGACATCAAGCGTCTCGAACTCAATCCCCGTTTGCCGCATGGTCGTTCTGACTTCGTTGCCCCATTGCGAGAAGACATCAAGACCTTGCAGAAACGGCGCGGCGATCATGACGCCGATCGCGGCGACCGAGGCGCCGATCGCCATGATCGACTTGCCCCAGGTCTGCAGCGACGCTTGCGCCTCACTCAGCCCTTTCTGGAGGAGGTTCCGCGTCTCGAGCGTGACAAAACCGCGTCCTGCCTCTATTGCTCCCTTACTACTTGCCACATTGCACCTCTTCAGAATGATGGTGAATGCGCAAGTAGATAAGAACAGCCTCAATCGCCTTCACGGAATCACCGAAGAGACCGATTGCCCGATTGCAACGCTGGCACAAGAGTCCGCGAAAACGTCCGGTCTTGTGGCAATGGTCGAAAACCAGCGGCTGACGATTCTTGCCGTGAGAATGCTTCACGTTCCTCTTGCTGCAGATGGCACAGCCTCCATTCTGGGCCGCAAGCATCTCTTTGTACTGCTCGACTGAAATGCCATACTGCCTCAAATTTGCCCGAATGCAGTTTTCGGAACGACGCCGGTTCAAGCATTCGCTACATCGCGACCTTGGATAAATGGCGTCTTTCCTTCCAAACAGTCCGATGGGCAGAACTTGCTTGCAAAGCGAGCATTGCTTCTGCGTCATGGCAAGGGCGATAGCGCGACGTTTGGTATGGCGTGACTGGGCCTCGTGAGGAGTCTCGATGGTGGTGAACTTCTTTTCGCATCGGGTGCATTTTCGGTTTCGCCTCACTCTGCCGTCCGGCAACCAATATGGAGTCACTACTCTACTTTTTTCCGAACCACAATGCGGACATGACACCAAATTACCGACTGGAACCTCAACCGCCGCAGCGGACACCAAGGGCCGCTGTCGCTCTTGTTTGCGACCAGCTTCAATGCTCGGCTTGCTCGCCATCTTGTCTCGCTGCCTCCCTCTCGATGATCTCAAAGGACTTGTCGTTTACGTCGTTTCCAGAAGCCTCGCCGCCTTCGCCTTGCCGCAGCGGATTGAAGTCGCGCGGTTGTTTCGGCCGCGTTTTCGAGGTGTCCCAGATGCTCGCGTTGAACACGACGGCCATCAGATGGCTGAAACGCTCCCATTCCAACTCTTCGCGGCCCCCCGCCATCCACGCCAACCGCCTCAAGCTGTATGGGCCTGGGTCGGCAACGCCGGCAGCCCCGGCAGTCCGCCAGACGATTTCTTCAAGGCCTCGTCGACGTTGTTGTTGACCAGCGCTTCCAGATCGATCTTGTCCATCTCCTTGGCCAGCCTCGATCCCGCAATCGCCATCGCCGCCTTGCCCTTCTCCAGAACCTTCCGAAGCAGGGCTTTTCGGAGGTGGTTCGGGAAAAAATCGATCAGCGCCTGCGTGAACGCCTGGCCC
>SYHD01000350.1 GCA_005799265.1 Planctomycetia bacterium
ACTCGTAGCCACGGATGCCGAACATGTGATACAGTATGCTGGTGGACATGGCTTTCCTCTCGAAGGATGTATTTTCTTACCCTCAAGAGTGCAAACCGTGTCCACTTATTCAAGTAACCATACGCTCGACTCGGAAGAGCCAGAAAACTTGCTAGAGGCGTTCGACAAACTCATTGCCGGCAAGGGCTACGCGACACGCAGCGAGGCGATTCGCGATCTCATTCGCGAACTTCTCATCAAACAGGAAGCCCCGTCGAGGAAGGGAGAGCAAGTCGCGGTCGTCACGATGGTCTACGATCATCACGCGCGCGAGTTGGCGGCCAAGCTGATCGACAAGCAGCACCACCATCATGACTTGGTCGTGTCCACGCTGCATGTGCATTTAGGCGAACGTCACTGCCTGGAGGTATCGGTTCTGCGCGGTTCGGGCCATGAGATTCAGCACCTGGGCGACGAACTGTTGGCCACCAAGGGCGTGCTGCATGGTGATATCACGTACACTAGCGGTGAAGGATCGTTGGAGAAGCTTGGGTGAGACGGAAGATGCAAGCGTTTGGATGGTAAGATTTGGCGCTTATGCGGGCAAAAATAAAACGGCGGCGGTGCCGTCGCATCGCCGCCGTTCCTCAGGATGTGGTCAACTCAAACGTCACTTTTCGGCAAGGGTGAGTAGGCGTCCTGCCTTGCTTTTTTGGGTCGGACCACCCCTTGGCAACATTCTTCCAATCGGCAGTTCGTCCAGGCAACTTCAATTAATTTACGAAAATTCTCTAGGATGCGGACACCGATTCCTGGAGGTCGAAACGCCGGGCCACGCTCGCCTATCGCCGCGTTCATGGCCGGGCTTGAGTTAATACTGCGTGAGCACTCTCAGCAAGTCAGGCAATTCGTACTGCCACGTGTAGTACCAGACGATCGCAGTCAAAAGGTAGAGAAACGCGATCTGAATAAGTTGCACGCTGAGATGAAAGTTCGCGCTGAGGTCGGGGCGAGCGCGCATCCTTTCCAGAAATTCGACGCGCTGGGCGATGGTCGGGTGCTGCCAGGACAGGAGCCAATTGCCCGAACGATGGCGCGGGATGCCGTTGATGGCGGCGACTTTCTCCAGGGCGTTGATGAACGCCTCGGTGGAGACCGTCGTCGCGCCGAACAGGTCCGCCTGCCGCTCGCACCGGCGCGAGACGAGGCCGAAGCAAAACAGCGTGTACCCCGCGAGCAGGAAGAGCTTACCAAAGCTCGAGAGCATCTTGAGCAGTTCCCAGACGTCCGCGCCGACGTAGGGGAGGTCGAAGATCGCGGCCTTAATTTCCTCCAGGGAAATCCAGCTCTTGAGCGTGTCCCACACCACGCTCAAGATGATGAAGCTGGTCAAAAAGAACACCAGATAAAAAAGCAGATGGTGATGCTTGACGTGCCCGACCTCGTGCCCGAAAACCGCTTCGATCTCCTCGGGCGTCAGTTCGTCGATGAGGCGATCGGTCAGGACAACGTAGCGAATCCAGGGGATCAACCCCGTCACCATGGCGTTGGCGAAGAGATGGCGCGTGTGCCAGACAAGCACGTTGCTGAAATTGAATCCGAGTCGGCGGGCGGAGCCTTCCAGCCGATCGCGCAACGGTCCCGGCGGCAGCGGCTGCAAACCAAGGAAGTAGCGCAAGAGCATCGGCAGCAACATGAACGCCGCTCCGATCATGCCCAGTGAGATCAACGCCGGCATGTAGCCATGCTCATTCAGGCTCGGAAAGAACGCGAATAGGAACTGCTGAAAGACCAGGAGCAGGATTGGCGGAACAACCAGATAGAATTGATGGCGCACCTGCATGACGAGATACGCCCAGCGCGACAGGAATCGATCGTCCGCATGGCCTAATTCGTAGGCCGTCTTTTCGACCTTATAGAAACGCTCCCACGCCAGAATGAGAGCGACGACGAACGGCAGCATCACGGCGACGCGAAAGCCCGGGGGATCGCCACGGTCCTCGATCGTGAGGATTTCGGGGGTCCAGTCGTGCAAGAAGTTCAAGAGAACGCGGCCCCAGCCCAGCAGGTAGATCGAGATCAGGTAAATGCCAAACAACACGATGAAGTGATTGCGCCGCCAGCGCGCGTAGCGGCGAATGAGCACGTAACGCTGATCGGGATGGCGATTCATCTGCCAGGACAGCGTTTGGGCGACCAGCCAAGCCGTCAGCCACGACGCCAAGACCATCGTGCCGACGAGGATAGCGCTGCCCTGTTCGCTCAAGCCCGCGCGCGGTTCGGGCCAATCGGTGATCAGGCAGATGAGCGCGAACAGCAGGAGCAAAAGGAATGGCATAGGGATCTTCGCGGCCCCTTGGTGATGGCGTCATTCTACTTCAACGATCGCTTTGAGCAAATTAATACTGCCATGCCTCGGCATGAAGTGTGTTAGCCGGACGCGCAAGCGACGGATACCGCGTCCGTCGCTTGCGCGTCCGGCTAACACGCTCATGGCAGGGCTTGAACATTTGCCTGCCACGCCTTACCTTGATCGGAAACCCGCCCGCGGCCGCGCTAAGAGCACGAAACCGTAAGCGGCAATTGGGCGAGACTTCACATGACCTCCGTGGTGATGATCGCGGGCGACGGCATCGGGCCGGAAGTGATGGCGGCGACCCGGCAAGTCCTGCAAGCTGTCGGCGCGCGTGTCGACTGGGTCGAAGCTCATGCGGGTCTTGACGCGGTCGAAAAATTCGGCGATCCGCTACCCGAGCAGACCCTCGAACTCATTCGCAAACATCGCGTCGCCATCAAAGGGCCGTGCACCACCCCTGTCGGCAAGGGCTTTCGTTCGATCAACGTCCGACTGCGTCAAGACCTGGCCTTGTTCGCGAGCGTCCGCCCCGTACGGACGTTGCCAGGCGTCAAGGTCCCGTATGACAACGTCGATCTGATTGTTGTACGTGAAAACACCGAGGGGCTGTACGCGGGGCTGGAGCATGTCGTCGTCCCCGGTGTCGTCGAGAGTCTACGCATCGTCACGCGCGAGGCGGCCGAGCGGATCGTGCGCTACACGTTCGAATTGGCGCGTCATCAAGGCCGACGCAAGGTCACGGTCGTACACAAAGCGAGCATCTTGCCCTTGAGCGATGGCATGTTCCTGAGGATTGCCGACCGCATCGCCGATGACTATCCGTTCATCGAGTATGAACAGCAAACGATCGATCACGTCGCGCTCGATCTGGCGTTCGATCCGACGCCTTATGACGTTCTCGTGATGGAGAATCTCTTCGGCGACGTGATGAGCGACCTGTGCGCGGGGTTGGTCGGCGGGCTCGGCGTCGTGCCGGGCGCCAACATAGGCGAACGCTACGCCCTTTTTGAGGCCGTGCATGGCAGCGCCCCGGACATCGCCGGCAAGGGACTGGCGAACCCGATCGCGCTGTTGCGATCCGCGGCGATGATGCTCGACCACATCGGGCAACGCGCCAGCGCCAAGCGCATCGAGCAATCGGTCTGCCGAACTCTAGAGGCGAAGGTCGGCCTCACGCGTGATCTCGGCGGCGACGGCAATACGCGGACCATCACGGCGCAACTGATCGCGAACCTATAGCCGCTTGCGGCGAAGCACTCGCGCCGCGCCGCGCGAACGCTAAACGAGGAATTGGATATCACCATGTCGTTACGCGTCACGTTGATTCAAGGCGGTGAGATCGGCCACGACGTTGTCCCCGCGGTCAAACGCGTTCTCGCGGCGGCGGGTGTCGCCATCGACTGGGACGAACACGTCGCCGGCTTCGAGGCAATCAAGCAAGGGCTCGACCCGCTCCCCGCGCCGATGCTCGAATCCGTCAAGCGCAACGGCCTGGCGCTCAAGACGAAGCTGTTGCCCTCACCGGAAAAGCCGCACGTCAACTACAACGTCCAGCTGCGGCGAACGTTGCAACTGTTCGCGTCGGTACGGCCGCTCAAGAACATTCGCGGCTTGAAAGCTCGCTTCGACAAGGTGGACATGCTCGTTATTCGCGAAATCACCGAGGATCTCTACACCGCCATCGAGCACGAGATCGTGCCGGGCGTCGTGCAGAGCTTGAAGATCGTTACGGAAACCGCGTCCCGGCGTTTCTTTCGCTTCGCCTTTCGCTGGGCACAGCAGGTCGGGCGCAAAGTCATCCACTGCGTTCACAAGGCGAACATCCTCAAGCTTGCGGACGGACTTTTCCTCGAAGCGTTTCGCGCGACGGCGAAAGAATTTCCGGACATGCAAGCCAAGGAGATCATCGTCGACAATTGCTGCATGCAGTTGGTCTCGAAGCCGCAGCAGTTCGATGTGCTGGCGATGGGCAATCTCTACGGCGACATCGTGAGCGACCTGGGCGCCGGCCTCGTCGGCGGCATCAGCGCGACGGCGGGAATCAACATCGGCGACGGCATCCAATTTTACGAGTGCTTCCACGGCGCCGGCCGCGAACGCATCGGCATCGATCGCGCCAACCCGCTGCCGTTGCTGTTGCCTGCGCTGGACCTGCTCAACGGCACCGGCCAGAAGGACGCGGCCGCGCGCATCCTGCGCGCGATCGAGAAGGTGCTGACGGAACGCCAGGCACTGACCGCGGATCTCGGCGGCAACGCGACGACGACGGCGATGACCGACGCGCTCGTGACAGCGCTCTGAGCGCCGCATGCGGCGGGATACTGCCTCTTGACAGTTTTTCCCGTCTCCAAGTAAACTGCATAGTAGAGAAGTCCATCATTGTTGCTTGAACCCGCCGCAATTTCTCAGTCCCGTGCAGAGCCAGGAAGGGTGACTACATAACGTGAAAGCAATCATCAGTGATATCCACAGCAACTTGGAAGCTCTTCAGGCCGTCCTGGCGGACATTGCCAAGAGCAATGTCGCGGAGATCTATTGCCTGGGGGATATCATCGGCTACGGCCCCAACCCGCGCGAGTGCATCGACCTGGCGATGAAGTGCCAAATGATCCTCCTGGGTAATCACGATCAAGGCGCCATGTTCGATCCAGACGGCTTCAATCCTCCCGCCGAGCGTGCGATTTTCTGGACGCGCTCCCAGCTCGAAACCTCCGGCGAAGACCAGTCCAAGCGGGAGAAACGCTGGGAGTTCCTCGCCGAACGGCCACGTACCTTCAAGGAAGAGGGCCATCTCTTCGTGCACGGCTCGGCGCGTAATCCGCTCAACGAGTACGTCTTCCCCGAGGACATCTACAACCAGCGCAAGATGGACCGCATCTTCGCGATGATCGAACGCTATTGCTTTCAGGGCCACACGCACGTCCCCGGTGTTTTCACCGAGAGCTTGCAAGACGATTCTTACCAGTTCCAATCCCCCGAAGAGCTCGAAAACTTCACGCACAAACTCGACGAACGCAAGACGATGATCAACGTCGGCTCCGTCGGCCAGCCGCGCGATGGCAACTGGCGCTCCTGCTACGTCATGCTCGACGGCAAGGACGTGCAGTTCCGCCGCGTCGAGTACGACATCGGCACGACGGTACGCAAGATCCACGACATTCCTGATCTCGACAATTTCCTGGGCGACCGTCTGAAGGACGGACGTTAGTTGTCCCCAGGGCGCCGTTCAGCCATCAGCTTTCAGCGGAAATGGCGATTTTTGCATGCAAACAAGAAACGCCATCTCGATCGCACGTGTTGCACTGGCTGATGGCTGATAGCTGAACGCTTACTCCATCACCTCGTCCGGAGTTCGCACTATGAGCCTGCGCGTGTCGGCGACCGTTGCACTTGCGGCCGCGTTCATCAGTCCGATCGCGGCGTTGAGCCAGGACAAAAAGAACCTCCCCAACATCGTGATCATCCTCGCCGATGATCTCGGCTACGGCGATCTCGGCTGCTACAACAAGGACTCGAAGATTCCGACGCCGAACCTCGATCGGCTGGCCCAGCAGGGCATGCGCTTCACGGACGCCCATTCGCCATCGGCGGTCTGCTCGCCCACACGCTATGGGCTTTTGACCGGGCGCTATCCTTTTCGCTCGCCGCTCAAGAAGGGTGTCGTCTCACCGTGGGGATCCCCGATTATCGAACCGGGCCGGCTGACCATGCCCGAATTGCTGCGCCGGCTCGGCTACCGCACCGCTTGCATCGGCAAATGGCATCTCGGCTGGAACTGGGCGACCAAGGACGGCAAGGCGGCGGCCAGCGGCAAGGATAGCCTCAGCAACGTCGATTTCAAAAAAGCCATCGCCAACGGGCCGACGACGCGCGGCTTCGATTATTACTTCGGCACCGACGTCCCCAATTTTCCCCCGTACTGCTTCATCGAGAACGACCGCACGATCGGCATCCCGTCGGCGCCGTCGCGGCCGGAGTTCAATCGACCCGGACCGATGCTGCCGGGCTGGCAGTGGGTCGATGTTCTGCCGGAGCTGTCGCGCCGCAGTGTGAAATACATTGAAGAATCGGCCAAGCGTTTGCCGCGCGTGCCGTTCTTTCTCTATGTGCCACTCACCTCGCCGCATTATCCTGTAGTGCCCGCGAAGGAATTCCAGGGCAAGTCGAAGGCCGGCGACTACGGCGATTTCGTGACGCAAACGGATGCGGTGGTCGGCGAAATCCTCCGCGCCCTCGATCAGAATGGCCTGACGGAGGATACCATCGTCATCTTTACGAGCGACAATGGGCCGGAGGTGGTCGGCGAAGTCGGCATCGGCGCCTACGAACGGCTTCGGCGCTTCGGGCACGCGAGCATGGGCATCTTGCGTGGCGTCAAGCGCGATCTTTGGGAAGGCGGCCATCGCGTGCCGTTTCTCGTGCGCTGGCCCGGCAAAGTGCAGGCCAATTCAACGAGTGATCAGACGATCGCGCACTCGGACTTGATGGCGACCTTCGCCGCCATTCTGAAAACACCGCTGCCGAATGATGCCGCCGAGGACAGCGTCGATATCTCCGCGGCTTTTCGCGGCGAGAAGGTGAAGCGCGAGGGCCTGGTACACGCGGGCGCGAGCGGCAAGCTTGCGATTCGTCAGGGAGACTGGGTGCTGATCGCCGCCGCCTCGGGGCAGGAGAACATCAAGGCGTCAGGTGAACCTGGATGGTTCCGCAAGGACCGTGATTACGCGGATCACCAGCAGCCCTATGAGTTATTCAATCTGCGCGAGGATCCGACGCAGAAGGCCAACCGCTATGCGGAAGAAATGGAGCGAGGGAAGGCAATGTTGGCAGTGCTGGAGCGGTTCCAGAGCGATGGGCGCAGCGTGCCGCGCCGTCAAGAAAAGATGCCATAGAATTCTTCTCGCTTGCTTCCTCACCCGCCCCTGAAGATGAGAGGACTCCATGAACAAATCGATGACTGGCGCAGCAGTTTGCCTTCTGGTCCTGGCGGCCATTCCGTTGGATGGTCAGCAGCCGAAGGTGCATGTGCTCAAGCCGACGCCCAAGACGGTGACGTGGGGCTACTACGACCCGGAGTCGAAGCCGGTGCTCAAGATCAAATCGGGCGACACGGTCGAAGTGCAAACGCTCCTCGCCGGCACTCCGGAGCGGCTGCGCGACGCGTTTCTGCCGGTCGAGGAAATCGAGCCGGCGCTGATCGCCGTCGTCAACGAAGTCAAAGACAAGGGCCCGGCCGGGCACATCCTCACCGGCCCCATCTTCATCGAAGGCACCGAACCGGGCGATACCCTTGAAGTGCGAGTCAAGGAAGTCAAGCTGGCTATTAACTACGGCTTCACTGGTTTCGTCGCCAGGCGTGGCTTTCTACCGGAGGATTTCGATCGCACCAGGACCCGGATCATCCGGCTCGACGAGAAGCGCATGGTTGGATACTTCGGCAAGGGGATCGAGATCCCGCTGCGGCCGTTCTTCGGCTGCATGGGCGTGGCGCCGCCGCCGTCCGCCGGCCGAGTAAGCAGCGGCCCGCCCGGTGTTCACGCCGGCAATCTCGACAACACGGAGCTGGTCGCCGGCACGACGCTGTTCATCCCCGTGCATGTGCCCGGCGCCCTGTTCTCCGTCGGCGACGGCCATGCCGCCCAAGGCAACGGCGAAGTCTGTCTGACCGCCATCGAGACCTCGCTCAAGGGCACGCTCCAGTTCGTCGTCCGCAAAGACCTGAAGCTGCGCTGGCCACGTGCCGAAACGCCGACGCATTACATCGTCATGGGCCTGGACAAAGACCTCACCAAGGCGACCAAGCTCGCGGTGCGCGAGGCCGTCGATTTTCTCGTCACGCACAAGGAGCTCAGCCCCGACGAGGCGTACATGCTGACCAGCCTCGCCGTGGATTTCTCGATCACGCAGCTCGTGGACGGAACCCTGGGCGTGCATGGCATGATTCCGAAGGGGCTATTCAGGAAGAAGTGACATTTGCCCAAAAAGAAGGCGGGCTCATTCAACCGGGTGTTTGCGAAGTGACGAACGCGGAATAGTGGCCGTCACCGTCCCATCGCCGCGCCTTCGCCGCGTGGGTCGGCGCCGCCGGTGAAGCGCTGCGGTCGGCCCTTCGTGTCGTACTCAATTGTGAGGCCGTGGGCGTTGCCGAGGCGGCGCACCTGTACGTTGTGGCCCAGGGCCGAGAGTTGCTTGCGCACGTTTTCCGGGACGCCTTCGTCCACCGCAGTGATGTTCGGATCGACGAAACTCAAACGCGGGACGGCGATCGCCTGTTGCACGTCCATCTTGAAATCGATCAGGTTCATGACCAATTGCGGGACCGTCTGCACGATGGTGTGGCCGCCGGGCGAACCGAGGGCAAGCCAAGGTTTGCCGTCGCGCAAGACGAGCATCGGGCAGAAGCCGGCCAGCTTGCGGCGTCCGGGGAGCGCGTCCAGCGGATTGCCCTTCGGCTCAAAGGTGCAGTATTGCATCGAGTTGTTGAGCCAGATGCCGGTGCCGGGGGCCATCACTTTGCTGCCGAACAACATTCCGAGGGTTTGCGTTGACGTGACGACGTTGCCTTGCGCGTCGGCGATGACGAAATGCGTCGTGTATTCGCCCTCACCTCCGGCCCCTCTCCCGGAAGGAAAGGGGAGAAGAGCTTTGTCCGGCTTGATCCTGGCAGCCTCAAGTGCCCAGTGCTTCTCCGACAGCAAGCGGTCGAACGGCGGCGGGCTGTCGCGGTCGCCGGCATATTGCAATCGCGCCTGGTAGGCGAGCTTGGTCGCCTCCGCGAACGTGTGCAGATAGGCCGGGCTGTTATGGCCCATCTTCGCCAGGTCGAAGCGGCTCATGATGCCGAGCCGCAAGAGACCGTTCCAGGCGTTGTTCGGCAGCGGACTCGCGACGACTTTATGGCCGCGATAGTCGATGCTGATGGGATCCCACCATTCCGCGCGATTCTTCTTGAGATCATCGAGCGTGAGGAAACCGCCGGCCCGCCGCATCTCCTTGTCGATCGCTTCGCCGAGCTCGCCGCCGTGAATCGCCTTGGCACCCTGGGCGGCCAGCAGCCGGAGCGAACGGGCGAGGTCCTTCTGCACCAGCCTGTCGCCGGCCTGCAGCGGCTTGCTGTTGTTGCCGTAGTACGTCTTGGCATGTTCGGGGAAAACGGGGAACTCGCTCTGGATGTGCCTGGCCGTGTGAGCGCTGATAATGAAGCCGTCGTCCGCCAGCTTGATGGCGGGAGCGAGCAGGCGCGGCCACGACAGCTTGCCGTGCTCCTTGGCAAGTGTCTCCCAGGCGTTGACGTTACCCGGCGTCGAGACCGACTTCGCGCCCTTGCGGTTGTCGAGGTAATTCGGCGTCGAAGCGCGAAGGACATCGGCATCGGTCGCGGCGGGAAATCGGCCGCTCGCATCGAGACAGCGCGTCACGCCCTTGTCTGCGTCGTGGATGAGCGCGACCCCGAAGCCGCCCATGCCGGACATCATCGGCTCGACGACGTTGAGCGTAGCCGAAACCGCGACGGCGGCATCGAAGGCATTGCCGCCCGCTTCAAGAATCTCCAGCCCGGCCTGCGTCGCCAGCGGGTGCGCGGAGCTGATCATTCCCTGAGTGCCGATGGCGGGACCCGTGGCCGTCTTGCTTCTGATTGCCCGTGTTTCCGGCTCGCGACGGGTGGTCCAGAAAATTGCATTCACGAGCAGTTGGCGAAAATCCTCGTTCTGAAAGTCTTCAGGAGTGCCCATCGAAGTGTAGACCGTCCGCCCCCCCTTGTAGGTGTGGGTCCACGTCACGGGCTGCGGCGTCTTTCGCTCCGAATCGACAATTTGCAGGACGAGTGCGTCCTCGGCGAGCTTGCCATTGCCGTAGTAGCCGCGCGAGGTGATGGGGCCCACCTTCTTGAGGACCGGATGCTCGGCCTGCCCCTTGACGGTAATGGCCTTGAACGGCGTCGTGTAGCTGCCGGAGCCTTTGTAGTCGCCGCCCAGCACCTTCTTGTCAAAGATTTCGTTATCGGCCGGTTGAAAGGCATGGCTGGAGGTCCGCATCGCCACGATCGGTTTGCCCTTCTCCCAATGCTGGCGGAGGATCATCATCTGTTCGTCGGGAAGGTTCAAGCGGCGCGCAAAAATAAGGAGCAAGTCGGCCGACTTGAGGGCATCGAGGTTGTCGAGCGTCTTGCTGTTGCCCCCCAGCGACGCGGTGCATTCGACGCGATAGGTCTGTTCAAGGTGCTTCTTGAATTCAGCCATCGATTTGGCCGCCTCGTATTCGCCGACGCCGATCAAGTGAATTTTGAGCGCGGCGGGAGGCTGGCCATGGGATGCGGCTGCGAGCAGTGCGGACGCCAGCACGGAAAGGAGGATGGGTTTCATGGAATCGTCTCCGGCGGGAGGGTTGAAAGCTAATCGATGATTTTTCGTTGCGCCGTCTTCGCATCGAGCCGTAGCACGTGCACGTGGCTGTACTGTCCGACGGCAAAAACGAGACGGCGATGCGGATCGTAGGTCAGGCCCATCGAGTTGTTGAATGCTTTCTTGCCGATGGGATCAGCGCCTTTAAGGTCAAGACCGACCCAGGCGTTGGCGGCGCAGTCGTACATGAGCCAGAGCGATCCGCCGGGGTTGTGCGCGCCGATCAGGACGGCGTCTTGTTCCGGAAGGTAGATCGTTTCGCGTGATGCGGAGAGCGCCTGGTCCTTGCCGAGCGCGTTCAGCCAGCGCGTCGCGCCGGTCTTGAAGTCGTATTCCAGCACGTCGCCCTTGTTTTTGCCGAGATCGCTGAAGAGCAGCAGGCGATCGCGCCGCGAATCATACGCCATGCCGTGATGGTCGGCGCTGGTCTGCGGCATCTCGCCTTTCAAGGGAAGCGGCTGCCAGACGCGCGCCGCATCAAGGCGCCACAAGCCTGGCGCGCCGCCTTGACGTTGATTCGCCCAGACGACGGCGCCCTTGGGCGTCGCGCAGACCGTCACGACATAGAAATTCGCCTGATACGGATTACGCTCCGGCCCGCGCGACCACTGCGACTTCTTCGGATCGAAGAAATAGGTGTAGTCGTGCGGCGCGAAGACGAACGCTCGGTGGTTCGGATCGTAGCCCGTCGATTTGTAGGTGTGCCCGGTCATCCAGGGATTCTGCTTGAAGCTCCATTCGCCGCGGACTTGATCGTTCGAGTAGACGTATTCGAGCGGATACTCCGGCGCGAACGGGATCGAGTAGCGGTCAGTCTTGACATCATAGACGATCGGCGCCGTGCCGCTGTATGCCGAGTGTCCGCCGGAGAAACGCACGAGCAGGTCGAGTTCCGGCGCGAAGACCGCGGACCCCCAGTCCATGTTCATCAGCGGCCGCTTCGGCGTGGGCCGAATCCTCCACTCGTTGGCGGGCAGGTCCTTCAACTCCGCCTCGACTTTGGCAGGATCGGCGGGCGGCACGTCCTCGGCATACCAGGCGGGATCGTGCGAACCGCCGCGGCGCACGATCGCGCCGGGCTTGCCGCCGTGTTTCGCAGCGGCGTCCACATAGGCTTTCGTCGCGTCAACCGGGCACACCCAGGCGCCCGATTGGCCCAGCAGCAGCACGTTGTCAGCGGAATCGACGGCGGCGCTGGTGAAAAAATTCGCCGGCGGATCGGGGCCGTCCTTGGCGTTGGACAGGGAGAGGTATTGCCAGCGATTCGCCGCCGCGTCATAGGTCCACATTTCGAGCGGCAAGCGCTGATAGAGCGATGCGCCATACCCGGTCGCGGACGTGTAGGTATAACCGCCTACGAGCAGGATCTTCTTGGCTTTGGGCAGCCACAGCAGCGCATGCCCGCCGCGCGGCACAGGCGCAACTTCGGGCTTCACTTCATGCCATTCTTGCTTGACAACGTCGAGAAGCCAGGTGTCCGACAAAAGCTGATCGAGTTGGTCGCCGCCGAACAGGACGATCTTCTTGGCGTCGGGATCGTAGGCGAGCCGCGCGTTGGCGCGCTGGGGCGGCTCCTTCTTGAGGTTCAGCGGCGTCCATGTATTCTTGGCCGGAGAATACGTCCACGTGCCGGGATCGCCGCGCTGGCTTTGCACGTTGCCGCCGCCGAAGAGAACGAACTGCCGGTTGTGGCGATCATAGACCATCGAGCTCCAGAGCAAGACCCCGCCCAGATCTTTCTCGGGATGCGTCGGTGGATTGAGATCGGTCCACCTGCGTTCTGCCGGCTCATATTTGAAGGTAGACCCGCCCGCGTAGAAGTAGAACGCCTTGGTGTCATGATCGTAGTCGTACTTCTGGCCGAGCGAGAACGTACCATACACGGTCCAGTTGGGCCGCACGTTGCCTTCGAGATCGCGGAAGCCCCAGACTTCGCCCTTCCACGCCGGCGCGGTGCAGGCGCCGACCTTCGGGCCCCATTCCTTCTGCGGCGGGAAGGCGTTCTCCCACGTCTTGTCGTCCGGATGAAGTGTCAGCACGTCATAGGAGCGCGGCTTGCGATAGTCGGCATAGGTGCTGCGTCCCCCCAGAATGATGAAACGCTTGAGCTCCGGCGCGTAGCCGAGCGGTACATCCCAGCGACGACCGGCGATGGCGGCCTTGTCGAGCTTCGTCCAGGTGTTCGCCGCGCCACCGTTGGCCGCGGTGAGGTTGTTCGAAAGGGCTCCGACGAGGAATAGCGTCAACGCGTGCATGGTTGTCATCCCCTGTCTTTGGCGGTTCATGCGCCGATGCACCATAGGCGTCCGTGCGAGACATCGCCTCTGGATGGTACGTTATGGCATGACCATTGCTTGGGCCACTATTTGCCAGGTGTCTGAACTTGATTCGCGACGTAGAATCTAATGCAGCGTCGAGATACGCCCCTTCGCCAACGCTAGCCGTGGGAGACCACTTATGACAAGCCGCGCACGCATCCTCGTCGCTTTCTTCGTATTCGCGATCACCTGCACCCAGGCCAACGCGGAACGGCTGGTCCTGGCCAGTGCGTCCTACGGCAAGAATATCGTCGCGATCTGCGATGCGGACGGCAAAGTCCTCTGGTCCCACAAAACCGCCGGACCCAAGACCGGGCACGCCGGGCATCACGACATCCAACTCCTGGACAACGGCAATCTCCTGTTTCATGACAACTGGACTTCGATCATCGAGATGACCCTCGACAAGAAGGTCGTCTGGACCTACGACTCAAGCACGATGAACGGCAACAAAGGCAAACGCGTCGACGTGCACGCTTTTCGGCGTTTGCCCAATGGACTGACGATGATCGCCGAGAGCGGCGTCGGCCGCATCATCGAAGTGGACAAGGACGGGAAAATCCACGCCGAGATCAAGCTCAAGCCCGGCGGCACACAGAACACGCGCATGGCGCGGAAATTGGACAACGGCAATTACCTGGTCTGTGCCGAGAACCCCGGCGTCGTCACCGAGTATAACGCCAAGAGTGAAGTGGTCTGGGAACACGCGATCAAGACGCGCGTCTACGGCGCCATTCGCCTGCGCAACGGCAACACGCTGATCGCTTCGGGCGGCGGCGCGAGCGTCGTCGAAGTCACCGGCGCCGGCAAGGTCGTGTGGGAAATCAAGGACTCTGTCCCGGACACGAAGATCACGCTCAAGTGGACAACCTTCCTGACCGAACTCGATAACGGCAACTTCATCGTCGGCAATTGCCACGCCGGCGAAAAGAGCCCGCAGATCTTTGAAATCACGCGCGCCAAGAAAGTCGTCTGGCAGTTCAATCAATACGGGACGTTCGGCAACGGTCTGGCGTGTTCGCAAGTCCTCAGCGACCAACAATCGGCGCTCGTTCGCAAACTGCTCGCGGCGCCGCCCAGCAAGTAAGGCGATCGGCCAACGGGAAAATTGCTCTCGTTCGTGGCGGCCAAATGACCCATGCTGGTGCGCCGCCTTGGATCCATCACACCGACCGACCTGACGAGTTCTTGTGCAAAGCCCGTCGAACGAGACGTTGGCTTCTACATCCGCACTGGTTCAAACAGCTCATCCACCTTGCCGCGGCTATCCGCGAACGACTCGAGCCGCACGCCTACCTTGTCGAGCAGCGTCAAGTGAAGGTTGGCCAACGGCGTCGGACGGGCGAAGCGGAGATGACGACCGCCGCGCATGCGGCCGGCGGCGCCGCCGGCGACGAGGATCGGCAGATTGTCGTGGTCGTGGACATTGGGATTGCCCATGCCGCTGCCGTACAGAAGGAGCGAATGGTCTAGCAGTGTGCCGTTGCCTTCGCGCGTGTCACGTAGCTTCGCGAGGAACTCCGCGAATAGCGAGACGTGGAAGCGATTGATGGCGGCGATCTTCTCGACCTTACGGGGATCGTTGCCGTGATGGGACAGGGGATGATGCGGGTCGGAAACGCCGATCTCCGGATAGGTGCGGTTGCTCGTCTCGCGCGCTAATTGGAAGGTGATGACGCGCGTGATATCAGCCTGGAAGGCGAGTACCTGCAAGTCGAACATCAAGCGGGCGTGGTCGGCATACGAGGACGGCACGCCGGCGGGACGTTCGAGGTCGCGCACCGGATTGGCGGTCGCACTGGCTTCGGCGCGCTGAATGCGGCGTTCCACCTCGCGGATCGTGTCCAGATATTGCGCGACGCGGACGCGATCGGCGGGCCCGAGCTGATTGTTGAGCGTGGCAAATTCTTCCAGCACGGAATCGAGCAGGCTGGCCCGGCTCCTCAAGGCGGCGCGGCGTTCCGCGGTGGTGGCGCCGTCGCCGAAGAGCCGCTCGAAGACGATGCGCGGATGGGCCTCGCTCGGCAACGGCGTGGTCGGCGATGACCACGACAGATTGTTCTGGTAGACGCAGGCGTAGCCGTTGTCGCATTGGCCGGCGAGCGTCATCAGGTCCATCGACAATTCGAGCGAGGGTAGCTGCGTGCTCCCCCCGATTTGCCGGGCGGCGATCTGATCGGCGGTGGTGCCCAGGTAGTAGTCCGCGCTCTCCGTGAGCCGGGCCCGCGCGGCGCTCAAGAACGCGGAGTTGGAGGTCGCATGCGTACCGGGGTAGGCGTTGCGCAGCTCCATATTGCTGATGACCGTGACATGCTGCTTGACGGGCGTCAGCGGAGCCAGCGTGGACGAAAGCTCGTCGAGCCGCTCGCCGCCGGGCGGGGTCCAGCGCGTCACATCGCAGCCCATCGGCATGTAGACATAGCCGAGGCGGCGCAGACGTTCGGGAGCAGCCGGCGTTTGGGCCTGCGCGGTCAGCGCGGGGACCATGGCATCCAGGAGGGGCAGTGCCAGCACGGTTCCCGCGCCGCGCAGAAAGGTCCGCCTCGACAACGCCTTTTTGACAACAATCATTGCGACATCCTCATCTGAAAGGGCGGGCTGGTCGTGAGACTCATGATCAGTGCCGAGAAGCGGTAGTTGTTCGCTTGCGCATCACGGACGATTTTGCGGATGGCCGGCGCGTCAGCTTCTTCCGGCGCGCGACCCAGCGCGAAGATGAATAGTTTTTCGGTCAGCGTGCGGGCGAATAACTCCGGCCGCTGCAAGATTGCCGTCTCAAGGCCGGCAACGCCTTCGAACTGGTTGCCGTCGGGGAGTCCGCCGCCGGCATCGACCGGTAGCCCCTCGTCCCTATTTCGCCAACGGCCCACCGCGTCGAATTGTTCCAACGAAAAGCCGACCGGATCGATCAGACGATGGCAACTCGCGCAGGCGGCATTGGCGCGGTGCTCGGCCAGGCGCGCGCGGATAGGCAGATTCGCCGCCACGGTATTGTCTTGGAGCGATGGCACGTTGGCCGGCGGCGGGGGCGGCGGTGTGCCGAGGAAGTTCTCGAGGATCCACTTGCCGCGAATCACCGGCGAGGTGCGTGTGGCGTAAGAAGTGACGGTCAGAATGCTGCCGTGACGCAAGAGGCCGCCGCGTTGCCGGTCGGCGCCGAGCGCGACGCGGCGGAAGCGATTGCCATATACATGGGGGATGCCGTAATGCTTGGCGAGGCGTTCGTTTAGAAACGTGTAGTCCGACTTGAGCAGATCGAGCACATTGCGATCGGCGCGGAACACGCTATCGACGAAAAGCTCCGTTTCCTGGCGGAACGCCTTGCGCAAATTGTCGTCGAAGTCAGGGAACAAACGCAGGTCCGGCGTGATCGCATCCAAATTGCGCAGGTGCAGCCACTGCGCGGCAAAATTGGTCGCGAGGTTACGTGAGCGTTCATCCGCCAGCAGGCGCCGCACCTGTTTCTCGAACACCTCGGGCTTGCGGAGTTCGTTGCGCGCGGCCAGATCGAGAAGCTCGTCGTCCGGGATGCTGCTCCAGAGGAAGAACGATAGCCGTGACGCGAGATCGATGTCGCTGACGCGATAGGCGGTTTTTGCAGCGATGTCTTTCGGGTCTTGCTCGACACGGAACAGGAGTTGGGGATTGACCAGCACGGCGCTCACGGCCATTTCGATTCCCGCCTCGAAGTTCGCATCTTTACGCCCTTGCCGATAGAACTTCAGCGACTTTTCGAGGCTCGCATCGGTGACGGGCCGCCGGTAGGCGCGGCGCGTCAGAGCGGAGAGGATCTTCTTGGCACACGCTTCTTCGTCGGCCGGCCCGGTGGGCACACTGACAAAAATGCGTCGCCGGCTGGGCGTCTCCCCGTGGCCCTTCGCCTGGTAGGGGCCGGTAATCGAAACCTGATAGATTGCCGGCGAAATGCGCGGATGCCGATGCAAGTTCCAGTGCGCCTGGTATGGCTGGCGTTTGGTTTCGAGCAAGGAGGGCGGGTTCTGCACGAACGTCACGCCGAGATCGAGCGGGCCGGCCGTCAACGCGATGCGGGCTTTCAGCTTTGCGTCGACCTTGTCATGCCCCTCACCTTTGCTGGGCGGCTTGACGGTGAACGAAGCCATGCGTTTTCGGTCCAGAAGCACTTCCAATTCGTGCGGTTCGCGCAGGCCCTCGACGTGCTCGTTGCGATCGCGCGTTAGCCAGACCTGGATGTCGTACGCGCCGTCCTGGGGCGCGGTGTACGGAATCAGAATGCCGCCGCGCGTGCCGAGGGGGAGCCCTTTGACGTGGCCTTCTTGCGTCAGATCGGGCGGGACGCGGAACGTGTCGCTGTTGGGAGTCGTCGGCGCCCGGCCCACCGCCAACCGGCTGATCTTCTGCGCGGCCGAGAGATAACGGTCCATGAGTGTAGGCGAGAGGCCTCCCAGCGGGGCGCTGTCAAAGCCATGATTGGCCTCATCGACCGGGAGCAGCGCGCCCGCGTCGATTTCGAGCGCTAACAAATCGCGGATGGCGTTCTGGTATTCGGTGCGGTTCAGTCGTCGCAAGGTCGGCGTTCGCCCAGCATTGGGTCGCGCGGCGGCAACGCGATCCAGTTCGGTTTCGAGTGCGGCAACGAAAGTCTCGTATGTCCGCTCATCGGGACGCGGCTTGCCCACGGGAGGCATCTGCCGCGCCGCCAGCTTGCGGACCACTTTTTCCCAGACCGCCGGGTGGGCCTCGACATCTTTGGAACTCAGGGCATCGAGATCGAGTCCAGCCCGCTTGTCTTCGCTATTGTGGCAACTGGTGCAATGCCGGGTCACGAATTGTTTCACGGCGGCGAGATCGAGCCGCGCCTGCGGCAAAGGCGGCGTTTTGGCTGGCGGTTGTGCCTCGGCGACACCGACCAATCCGCCGGCCAGCATGAGAACTGGCATCCAGGAGCGGGCAGAAATCCGCAGACCACGCATGAAGGAAGACTCCGGGCACTATGGTCATTTTGCGCTATCCAACGTACACCTCGACAAATTCGTCGTCAAGCGCGTTTGCTGGAATCGTCTGAATGAACATGCGCAATTACACCTATCGGCGAACGGCCAGCGTAAGCTGGCTGGTTGTACAGCGCTCCAAAAGTGAGTGCCCCACCAGCCAGCTTACGCTCGCCGATCGCCTTGCTACGGTCACTTCAACGATTGCAAGAACGCCAACAGATCAGCAGCTTGCTGGGCGGTTGCGTCGCGTAGAAGCTGGTCCGGCATCAGCGAGATCTTTTGGGCTTGAAGGGAAGCAACGTCGCGGACCGGCAGGCGAACGTCATTGCCGGTACTAGGCCGCAGGACCATTTCCTTGGCGGTTTTTTCCACGAGCAGTCCGGTGACGATTTGGCCCCCAGCGGTTTCTGCGATGTAAGTGAGATATTTTGGATCGATCACCTTGGAGGGTTCGAGAATATTTTCCAGAAGCTGCGCCTTGTTCAAGCGCCCGGCGATCTGCGTCAGGTCCGGCCCAACCTTGCCCCCCTTGCCGCGGACGGTGTGACAATTAGCGCACTGAAACGTCGGCTGAAAAAACAGCTCGCCGCCGCGCTTGAGGTCGCCGGGCAGGGCCAGAAGCTTATCCGGAATGATGACCGAGCCGAGTCGCTCAACGCGCAAACTATCCGGGGCAAAACGCTCGAACAGGTCGCGCACCTGCGGATCGGCGTGGTCCATCGCCAAGCGCACCACTTCGGGCCGCGTCGAAGGCAGGATGCGGCCCTGGTCAAATTCGTGCATCAACACCAAAGCTGCGTGGGGCGACGCCAAGAATTTTTGCACGATCGCGGCGCGTTCGATCGGCCGATCTTTCGCGGCCCTGGCGATTCGCTGGGTATGCTGAGCCTTCGCCTGATCCATGTCCTCTTGCGTCGGCTCGGGAAGCTTTTTGGCGGCGGCCTGGCGCTGGGCCGCTTCCGCGATCTCCGCTCGTGCCTTGCGTAACTCGAGCGCCCGCGCCGTGGTTTCATCGAGTTCGCGCAACCGATGCAGCAACGTCAATAGCTCGGCGCTCGCCGGCATGCTGCGGATCCAGTCGCCCATGAGCCGCAGACCGACGTCGTCAACCAGATCCGAGCCGAGGTGCGGCATGCGGCCCCGACCTACCTTCGCCATGCGATAGTAGAGAATTGAGCGGAACGGATCACCTGGCGTCAGGATCTTCGCCTCGGGGATGCCGAACGCTCCCTGCACGGGCGTCACGGTAATCGTTTTGGTTCGTGCGAGCGGCAAGTCCACGCGCAGATCGATGTCCACGGTCCCGCCCGCGTTGTACTGGTGGCAATGGGCGCAATTCGTTTGCAAGTAGGAGCGTGCCCGACCATCGAGATCTGCGCGGGCGTCGTACGGATTGACAAGCGCGGGCGGCAAGGAATCAGTGAACGGCACTTCGCGGCGCCAGTCGCGATGTTTGAGATCGAGCAAGCCAATGCTCTTGAAAAGCTCGATCTGGTTGATTTTCTTGCCGTCGATCTCGATGTCGCGGTCGAGTTGGCGCGGGGTGAACGCGAGGGCGATGCCGGCCCACGGATTGTGGCACGTCAAGCACTGGCCGCGACTGGAAACATGCCAGGTCTGCCGCTGCTTTCCGCCAGGGGCCGCGGCGTGGGCGATGTCGAGCTTGAGGTCTTTTCCGGAAGGCTCCACCAGGTCCGCGTCGGTGCCCGCTTCGTTCCAGAGGTACGCATAGCCGCGCCAGATTTTGCCGTCGAAATGGAGGATCTGCGTTTCGAGCCGCTTGCGACTCGCGGGCTCTCCGCGTTTGAGTTCCAGCGACATGGTTTTGCCGAGGATGGTGTCGGCGGGAGGAAAGAAGTAGCTGCCGTAGAACTCGCTTTCCACCCAGACGTAATGATCGAACAGCTTCCCCGAACTCGCGCCCGGCACGGCCACGAAGCGTTCGGCGCTGGCGTGGTCGGCCCAGCGTGCGGCATTGATCTCGAAGGGGAGTACGCCAGGGGCCAGGCTGTGTTTCTTGGCGTCGACAAAGAGTCCGGTGCCGCTGAGTTTGCGGGGAAACGTGTCCTTGTAATTGGCGGCGGCTTCGTTGGGAACGAGATAGTGAATGGAGCCGTTGTCATCGTGATGGAGGTAGTAGAGTTCGCCGTCGGCATCCTCACCGAAGGCGACGATGCGCTGGGCGCCATGGGCGATTTCCTTGTGCCAGACGATGCGGTCGCCGTCGAACTTGGTGGCCCAGAGCTTGCGCGTTACCCAGTCGCCGCAAATGTAGGCGCCGCGCAATTCCGGCAAACGCTTGCCGCGGTAAACATAGCCGCCGGTGATGGAGGCAGCCTCGGTGTGCGGAAAGTCGAGCGTCGGCGGCAGAATCGGCGTCGGCCCGCGCTTGGCGTTGGGGCGAATATCCAGGCGACCCTCCTTCACCGACCAGCCGTAGTTGCCGCCTTTTTGAATGCGATAAACCAACTCCCACAACTCCCAGCCGACATCGCCGACCCACAACTCGCCGGTGGCGCGATCGAAGCTCATGCGCCACGGATTGCGCAGGCCGTAGGCGTAGACTTCAGGCCGGGCCTTCGGCGTCTTGATGAATGGATTATCCGGCGGGATCGCGTAGGCCTTGCCGTTCTCGGCACGATCGACGTCGATGCGCAGGATCGAGCCATGCAGATCGCTGATATCCTGGCCGGTGTCGAGAGCATCGGGCGGATTCGGCCCGGTGGCGTCGCCGGTGGAGATGTAGAGGAAGCCGTCGTTGCCGAAGTGCATGTCGCAACCGTTGTGGCCGCCGGAGGGGAATGTGAGCACGACCGTTTCGCTTTTGGGATCGATGCGCGGCGGATCGGTGTCGGTGACCTTGAAGCGGGCGATGCGCGTGCCGTCCTGCCGGTCGCCGTTCCTATCCAGGATGCAACACAGGTAGCAATAGCGGTTCTTGGCGAACTGCGGATGAAAGGCGAGGGCGTAGCATTCATTGACCTTGCGCGTCTTGCCGTCCGGGTCCGCAATCTGGATATCTTTGGCCAAGTCGATGACCAGGTCGGCCTTTTCGACGTTGGGATTCTTGGGGAACGAATAGATTTTCCCGAATCGTTCGCCCAGAAACCAGCGGTCGATGGCGCCGGTACGAGCCAGGAAGACCGGTTCGCGGAACGTCAGCTTGGGAAAGGCGCGTTCGGCTCGATAGGGATGCGGCGGCTCGGGCGTGCCCTTGATGCGCGACGTGGTCCACGGGGCGCGTTTCTTTACGTCGCCGGCGTCGGTCGGGGCGTTGACAAGGAAGGTGATGGCCAATATGCCGCCCGTCTGAAGCAAGCGCGGAAACAACATGGTCGCGTTCTCGTGGCGTGAAAAGAGGCTTGGTGATGCTCCTTTTGTATTTCAAATAGAATAGACAGCCAACGAGCCCGCGGCGCAAGCAAGGTCGGTCCTTGCCTGTGCTGCGGGCTAGCGTCACCTTCCCATGGACATCGCTGCATGGCCCGCACTTTACGTGTCACCCTGAACGGCACCGGTTTCGCCGCGAATTATACGGCAGCCTGCTATGGGCTCATTCCGCACAAGAACGGCGTCGCCATCGAATTGGCTGGCGTGACCTCGGGCCGTTTGGAACGTGCTGAAGCGTTCGCCCGAACTTGGGGTATCACACGGGCCTATGCCACGCATGCGGAGATGGTGGCGGCCATTCATCCCGACATCGACAATGTCTGCTGCGCCAACCATGCTCATGGCCCCTACATCCGCGAAGCAGCGCAAGCGGACGTCAAGGTGATCGTGCTGGAAAAACCGCCCATCATCTGGCCGGGGTTTGCCGAGGGACGCGTGGCAACGCCGACCGTGCGGACGCGCGAGACGATGGCGGCCTTCGCGGCGGTTTTGGATACGGTCCGGCAAGGCAACAGCAAGCTTCTCTACGCCGAGGACTTCGTCTATTTCGACGGCGTCAAAGGCTTTACCGAATTGCTGGCCGAGGCGCTGAAACAAGGCAAGGGCAAGATCCTGCTACAGCGCGGCGTCTGCGCCCATCAAGGGTCGCATGCGCTCGCCTACGATACGCCGGCGCAGTCGGGCGGCGGGGCGTTGTTCAACAAGGCGTGTCACCCCCTGGGCCCCTGCCTGTATCTGAAGCAGGCTGAAGGGCTCCTCCGCGACGGTCGGCCGATTCGTCCGTTGCGCGTCTCGGCGCTCGCCTTGCAGGTGCTCAAACACCAGCCGCCAGCTACCGGCGAACATTTTCGCGTCATGCAAAATGTCGACGATTTCGGCCGCATCACCGTGGTGTTCGACGACCTCTCGGTTGCCGAGGTCATCGGCCACGATCTGAGCATCAGCGGGATTCGCAACGAGCTGTCGGTGATCGCCGATTTCGGCCAGTACGATCTGCGTGTGAACCCAAACAACGAGCATGAGTTGTTTCTGCCTGACGGCCGCGCGGCCGGCAATCTCTTGTTTCGTGAGAAGTTGCCGACCGCTCAAGGGACGAGCTTTCCCCGGCCCAATCAGTTTCACGCGCACGGCTACGTCAATGAGATGCATGATGCAGTGGAATGCGTGCTGGAACCGGACCGCGCGCCGCAATCAGGCCCGCTGCTCGCCTGGGACACGCTCGCGGTGCTGATGGCGAGCTACGAATCAAGTGCGGCGGGCGGCGGCTTCGTCGACTTGCAGCCTTACGTGGCAGCCAGGCAGTTCTTGCCTCACGAACTGCCCGACCCGCGCCGATTCGGCTCGGTGTTTCAACGACGATCCTGAGTGCGAATTGATTTGCCTGCTAGCGTGTTTGCACTGGCCGTCGTCAAACATACGCGGACACGATACTCAGGCCGAATCGAGGCAGTTCCGCGCAGGCGATTCACGGTGCTTAACCGTTGTCAAATGCCCCGTCCGCTCATAATCTCACTTCGTTCCCGCGAACATCCTTCCCGCCTTGTCAAGGAGCGCCATGAGCCAGATCGAGTTGCGTCCCGGTCTTGCGGACGTGCCTGTTGCCGAGTCCGCCGTCAGCTTTATCGACGGGAAAAACGCCCGCCTAGAATACCGCGGCATCGCCGTCGAGACCCTGGCGACCGAGAGCTGCTTCGAGGAAACCGCCTATCTTCTGCTCAAGGGCGATTTGCCAACGCAAAAGCAACTCGCCGACTTCGACGATCAGCTTAGGCATCATCGCCGCATCAAGTTTCGGCTCAAGGATCTCATCAAGTGCCTGCCCGAGACCGGCCATCCGATGTACGCGATGCAGGCAGCCGTCGCGGCGATGGGCATGTTCTATCCGTCGCGCGATGTCACCAACGCCCAGAGCAACTGGGACTCGACCATTCGCTTGATCGCCAAGCTGCCGACGGTCACCGCCGCGTTTCACCGCATCCGTTACGGCGACGAGCCGATCAATCCGCGCGACGATCTCGATCATGCCGCCAACTTCTACTGGATGCTGTTTGAAAAAGAGCCGTCCCCCGCGGTTCGCAAGGTCATCGACGCCTGCCTGATCCTGCACGCCGAGCACACCATGAACGCGAGCACCTTCAGCGGCCGCGTCACCGGCTCGACGCTGGCGAATCCGTACACCGTCATCAGCGCCGCGATCGGCACGCTCACCGGCCCCCTGCACGGCGGCGCCAACGAAGAAGTGCTCGACATGCTCAAGGAGATCGGTGACAGCAAGAACGTCCGCCCCTGGTGCGAGGACGCCATCGCCAACAAGAAGAAGATCATGGGCTTCGGCCATCGCGTCTACAAGGTCAAGGACCCGCGCGCGACCGTCTTGCAAAGCCTGGCCGAGCGCGTCTTCACCGATACGGGCCGACCCGCCAAATACGACATGGCCGTCGAGATGGAAAAGGTCATGGCGGAAAAGCTCGGCCCCAAGGGCATCTACCCGACCGTCGATTTCTACTCCGGCATCGTCTACG
>SYHD01000351.1 GCA_005799265.1 Planctomycetia bacterium
GCTACGGCGGTGACACACGCGTTACGAGCGGAATCGGAGATCTTCATGGTAATCCTCTCATGGTTTGAGGTCCTGAGCCCAGCCCTCGGCTAGAGCTCGCTTTCAATCGTGTAAACAAGTTGCACGGTGTGTTGCTGGCCGTTGGCGGTCATGGCTACGGGAGTGTCGTACTTCTTTGCACCGACCAGGCGTCCGTAGTAATCGAGAATGAAGTAGCCGTAGATCGTGTTGCCGGTGGCGCCGCTTTTGATCCAGACGATCTGATTCGCTGGAATCCTGATCTGATTGCTATTGAGAACGTCGGACTGCCAGCCGAGGCCAACAGCCCCATAGCCACTGAAATCGGCCTCCACACCGAGGCCGGTATATATGGACGCCGTGTCAGATCGCGACGGCGTGAGTGCCGCATCCTTGAAAAGGTGCAGGGAACATGACCACAGGCCTTCGGGTGTGCCAACGAGGACATCGGCGAATTGCTGCAATGCGTAGTTGGACCAGACGAAGCTCGACGACCCCGAATTCTTGATTGCCTGATCAACCAAAGTTCCAATCGGCTGCACGGTCATGTTGTCTCCGTCATCGTTCATGTCGACAGCGCTGGCGAACTTCTTGGCGCCGATCAAGTAGCCACTCGGACGGCGAAGGTAGTAGCCATAGATCGTGTTGCCCGCGGCCCCGTTCTTGGTCCAACTGATCGGCGAGCCTGTCGCCTGCGCTCGATTGGATGCAATGGTCACCGCTGTCCAACTTGGCGTCGCGCCACCGTAGCCGGTGAAATCGGCTTCGCTGGGTGTGTAGTCATCAACGACGTGGCCATGCGCTGGCGTGATGTTCGCCTTGTAAAGGCGCAACTCCGAGCCGCTCAGCATGTTGTCCTTGAGCACACCCAACTGTCGGACAATCGCGTCGTCGCAGATTATGAGTTGGTTAGGCATTCCCACCTCCTACATCGTGAGTTCCACCTGCGGCAACGCCGCCATCTGTGCCGAGGTCGGAAAGAACCTGATGACTTCCGCCCGCTGCCACGCCGCCGTCGGTCCCGAGGTCGGAGAGAGCCTGATGACTTCCACCTGCGGCAACGCCACCTTGCGTGCCGAGGTCGGAAAGAACCTGATGACTTCCACCCGCTGCTACGCCGCCATCTGTGCCGAGGTCCACGAGCGTCTGATGGTTACCGCCAGCCGCGATGCCTCCCTCGGATGACTCCTGGGTATCGATCCATGCCTCGCCGCTTCCGACACAAAGCATCGTCCCGAGTTGTAGATTGCCAGCGCCGACCCTGATGGGAATGAACAACCCGCCGCCGGCGCCGACGAGTGTGGCGGTTTGCAGATAGCTCGTGCCGAGGTAGATCGATTCTGCGCTCGACAGTCCGGTTCCAGCGCAGTTCATCGATCCACATTGAAGAACGGCCTCGGCCAAATAAACCGGCGCGAGCACTGTGCCGCTTCCAGCACAGGTCATCGCAGCACCTTGTGGCACGCCTTTGCCGACGCTGACGGAGTACGCGTTTGACAATCCAATGCCCTCACAGGTCATCGATGCCGCTTGGAAGTTGCCAGCGCCTGCAAAAACAGGCGATTCGACGAGCCCACTGGCAACGCATGCGATCGCGCCGAAGAGTGGCTTGCCCATGCCGACATTGACCGAGTACCCGCTCACCAATCCGATGCCGGCACCGACCATTGTGCCGAACTGTGGGCTGCCTGTGCCGACGTGAACGGAGTCGGCGCTTTCATAGCCGATCCCCTCGCACGCCATCGCGCTGGTCGCCAGGTTGCCCGCACCGACGATGGGCGGCGGTTCAGTTGTCCCGCTGCCTTCACAGATCATCGCAGCGAGGGTGAGCGAAGCGCCTGCCGGAGCAGCGCCCTTGGAGCAGCAGTGCTCGAAGTCGTAGAGAGGCTGGCCGTTCCACGCTCCTCGCAACCGGGCCAGGCTGAAGATCGGAATGCCGACGAGCGTGTTGTTCCGCTCGCGCATGATGGGGCCGGCGCTCGTGGTGCCAGACTTGCCGCCAGCCAGATCCTGGTAATCTCCGCTAGCGGGGTTGATCGTTTGCTCGACCCAGTCGTAGACCCATCGGGCGGTCGGCGCGTCGAAAAGCGGATTGGTCATCTTCGCCACGAACATCGCCGTGTTCGTGTAGCCGCCGCCGCTGGAAGCAATGCCGATCGCCGCCAATGAAAGCGAACCCGAACCAATGCACGCTGGCGCGGCAATGACACCGAGGCCGGCGATGCGCAGTTCAATCATGGATGGCGTGCCGCTGCCAATTGGCGGGCGGGTGCGCGTCCCGCTCCCGGCGCATGCCATCGTCCCCAGGTTCAGTCGGCCCGACGGCGGCGGATCATAGACTGCGCCGTAGCTATCCGAAAGCATCGCCCCGAGCGTCAGCGTGCCATTTCCCAACCGGGCCGGGTAGCTGTGCATGCCCGCACCGTCGCAGACCATCGCGCCCACGACCAAGGCGCCGCCTGGCCGAAAGATGAATGTGCCTTCGCCGGCGCACTCAAACAGGGGCAGCAACCCTTGGCCATCGCCGTTGTATGCGGGCGCTTCGAGGCCGTTGTCGCAGCAGAGACGCACGACGGCCCATTGATCCCCGAGGCCGCCTTGTCGCCAGAGAATCTCCGTTGGCCCCGCCTTGGCGGTTGTAAGAATTCCATCGTCCATGACGACGTACTGATGGCCTGCCTGCGTGACCGTGATCCGTGCCCGCGACACGCCGTCCACGATGATGCGGCCGAGCTGCGGATCGACCACCACGTCGCCCGTCGCATAGGTGTCGCCGCGATTCCAGATGCCCCGGTGTGGCCCGATCAGGAGCCAATAGGTTGGGTTGGTCGGCGGCACGCGCCCGCTGTGTTTGACCAGGGCGACGTAATCCTTGCCCTTGGAGATTTCCCAGAAAGCTTCACTCGGCGGGCCATTGCCAGGTTCCGCGACGTGAACTACCACGCAGCGAAACACCACGCCGTCGGCCTCGGCCAGATCGCCGATGACGTAGCCTTGGCCGTCGGTCCACGGCGAGGCCGGTCCGATGTAGTTCACCGGTTCGCCAAGCGCGTAGGTCTCTGCAAGATTCCACAGCTCCGGCTCACCGACCAGTCGCAGCCAATTCTTGTTCGGAGGCTGACCGCCAGGGCCTGCCGAGACCTTGCAAGCGTAGAGCTTGCCGGCGCCGATAGGCTCCTGCACGATTCCAAACGGGCGTCCGCCGTCGAGCTTGTCCGACAGGAAGCACAGGCGCTCGCGGAAGTCGCCATCATTCGCTGGGTAGATCGCCAGGTTGCCGAGGCCTACCGGCCTGAACTCGTTGATTTCCTTCTCGCTGACATTGGCAAGCCAGATCGCGGTGTCGCGTTCCTTGACGACCTCGCGCGGCGTCATGCCGGGCGGCGTGGCGCGCTGGCTGACGCGGATCGCTTCCGTCGCCATATTGTGCCACTGGGCGTTGAACGGGCCTTCGCCCGCGCCCACCGGATCACCAGGCGTCAGGACTCGAAACGGATCGCCCGCCATGCTCAGCACCAGGCTAAATGCCAAGGAGATCAAAATTCCCATAGCGACATACTTGCTCCACGTAAGCCGCGATTGGCCGACGGACCATCTGGTTCGTCGCGCGGTCAAGTCCCTCTTCGTAGCGCACCCACAGGTATTCCCAGCCACGCTTCTCGATCGGCAAGCTGTCGCCAATCGTGAGATTAGCTGCTTCCCAATAATCCGTATTCGGTGGCTCGTTCTCATCGATGCCGGTATGACCAACCAGGCAGCGATACACTCTCGGCACGCCGTCATCATCCAGATGTTCCACCAGGTCGCCTGGATCGTAGTCAGCGCCAGGCAACCAAACCTCTGTTGCCTCGAACACCTCGATCCGTTTGGACGCGCTGAATCGGAACGTGATGTCGAGGTTGTCGTCGCTTGAGATCTTGGCCGGCGAACCGAGGAACCGCAGATCCCCGGCCCGGAACGTCAACGTCTGGCCCTTCCATGCCAGGACATAGTTCTTGTCGTTGACCTTGCCCGTCAGGTCGTAGAGCGTCATGAGGTAGAGCGACGACAGCGTGCTCAGCCGCAGCTTGTAGTTGATCGAGAAGTCGAACTTCGGGATGACGACATCGACGCCTTCGATGTTGTTGCCGTTGACGCCGATCGCACGCTGGAAGTTCGAGATCAGGCCGGTGTCGATCCATTGCCGCGGATCCTGATCGAAAACTCGGCCAATGCCTTCGCAGTCGTAGCCGCGCACGGTCGCGAACGACTGGAGGATTTTGCCAGTGCCGCCCGTCGTGTCGATGGACAGTTCCCAGTAGGTCGGGTTCTTTCGCCATTCGACTTTGACTCGCCATGCTCCAGTGGACTCCTCTTTGATGTCGTGATGGTCGTAGAACAACGGCACGCCGCCCACGACATCGATTGCCGGAATGACAGCAGCCGCAGCCGCGATGATGACGTTGCGGTCATTCGATCCGGTGAAGAGCCATTCGCGCCGCGACGCCGGGTCATTGAACTTCAGCCCGATCTCTTGTCGGGATTCCTCGCGCCATCGAATGGTCATGGTTACCCCATCACAACCCCGGGCCGACGTTCCAGTTCACGGAGGATTTCGTCGAGACGTTCGCGGGCCGTGCGCATCTCGCGCTCGCCGCGCGTTTCGCCCGCGCCCATCGATGCGCCGATGAATCCCGCGATCACGGCAGCCGAGAACGAACCCGCAATATGGGTGTTGCCTCCACCGGTCATGCCTGGACCTCGGCCCTCCATTGATTGACCCGCGCCCGCGAGTCCGGCCTGAGAATCACGCAGGAACTCGGCATACGCCGTCAGGTCTTCCAACTCAGCGTTGAGCTCAGCAACGCGGGCCTGGTTGCCTTCCGCGAGCGCCGCGTCGCGCTCAACGCGCCTCGCCTGTTCCGCGAACCAAGCCGCCATTGCGTCGCCTTCGATGGCAGCAACTTGGTCCCTCGTGCTCTGGCGCTCGGCTTGTGCCCGGTCGCGAAACGGTTGACCGCCGTCCGCAAGCTGCCGAATCATTGGCCCATCGGAAACCCGCTCAAGGGTGCTGAGCCCGATCCGGTTTCGCACCGCCGCCGGAAGGCGCCGGATCGCGCCGTTGATCATGTCGATGATCGAATTCATGCCCTGGACAACCGCGCCGAGCATTCCGTTCAAGGCGGCGATGATGACGTTGACCATCGCGGTGAAGCCGCTCGCGATGGCGGCGATCCCATCGAAGAACAGTGCCTTGACTTCGCCCCAGATCGTCACGAAGCTGATCTTCACATAGGTCCATGCTTCGTCGAAAACGTCACTGATCGCGTCCTTCCAGTAGCTGAAAACGCCGATCGCGTAGGTGCTGATGTGCTCCCACTCAAGCAGCGCCGTTACCTTCAATATCTCCCAGAGCAGTCCCCATTCGCCGGCGTCGAACGCGGCCTTGATACCGGCCCACGCCGTTTGCGCCGTGCCGACAACTTGACTGAACATGCTCGTGAGGTTCGCGAACCATGTGCTGTTGCCGATCGACTCGAACAGTTCATGGAAGGCGTCCGACAGAGCGCTGATCGCCGTGGGGAGGAAGGCTACGGCAACAGCGAAGATCAAAAACCCGCCGAGCGCGAGCACGACGGCCGCGATGGCGATCACCAAAGCACCGAGCGCCGTGATTAGAAGCGTGATGCCGACCGACGCGATGTTCTCCCAGATCCACGCAGCAACGAGAGCAGCCGTGTAAAGCCATGTGCCTCCGCTCGCGGCCGCACTCGCTCCAGTGAACAGCCCCAAGACGGCAGCGAAGGCAACGCCCGCAACATTCCACGCCCACGTTATCGCGGTCAGCGTGAGCAGGCCGACCTTGTACACCAGCAGCGCACCCGTCGCGATCATGCCAGCAGCAAAGGTTGCGGCTCCCCAACCCCAAGACAAGAGCGTCAGCAACCCGAACCCGCCCGACGCCAACGAAACGAATGTCGATATCACGCCGCCGACGATGCTGATGGCCCCACCGACGAATGCGAAGGCGTAGGATGCGGCATAGACGGCGCTGCCGACGAAGCCAATGACGGTGCCGAGCAGGATGAGTTTGTCCGCAAAATAAAAGATCATGGTGAGCAGCGGACGATTCGCATCCATCCACTGGCGCACGCCGACAATGATTTGCGTGATCATGCGGAAGAAGTCCGTCATCACCGGCGCGGCGGCAGCACCGAGGGACATCCAAATCCCGTTGGTTGCCATTTTCATTTCTCGCATGGCGCGGTTGTATTCTTGGGCCTGCCGCAGCATCTCCGGCGTCTGCACGCCTTCCAACTCATCGGCGCGTTCCGCCCGCGCGCGAATGCCCGTTGCACCGCCTTCGATATTGAGGCTCAGTCCGCCGCGCCCGAAGACATCGCGCTGCCTGGCAATCCGTAGGCCGGCATCGCTGATTCGGCTGAGGCCGTCGGCAAGCATCATCACGCGGTCGCCTTGACTCGCTTGCTGCAGTTCCTCAAGCGACAACCCCATTTCCCGCAGAGCTTGATTGGCCTCACGCGAGCCATTGCCGGCGCTCAACAGAAACTCGTCCATCTTGGCGACGGCTGGCACCAACTCTTCGCCAGACACACGCAGGCCATCCATCAAGACATCAAGCGTCTCGAACTCCATCCCCGTCTGCCGCATGGTCGTTCTGACTTCGTTTCCCCATTGCGAGAAGACATCAAGACCTTGCAGAAACGGTGCGGCGATCATGACGCCGATCGCGGCGACCGAGGCGCCGATCGCCATGATCGACTTGCCCCAGGTCTGCAGCGACGCTTGCGCCTCACTCAGCCCCTTCTGGAGGAGGTTCCGCGTCTCGAGCGTGACGTATCCGCGCCCAGCTTCAATGCTTCCCTTGCTCGCCATCCTGTCTCGTTGCCTCCCTCTCGATGATCTCAAAGGACTTGTCGTTTACGTCGTGTCCAGAAGCCTCGCTGCCTTCGCCTTGCCGCAGCGGATTGAAGTCGCGCGGTTGTTTCGGTCGCGTTTTCGAGGTGTCCCAGATGCTCGCGTTGAACACGACGGCCATCAGATGGCTGAAACGCTCCCATTCCAACTCTTCGCGGCCCCACGCCATCCACGCCAACCGCCTCAAGCTGTATGGGCCTGGGTTGGCAACGCCGGCAGCTCCGGCGGTTCGCGAGACGATTTCTTCAAGGCCTCGTCGACGTTGTTGTTGACCAGCACCTCCAGGTCGATCTTGTCCATCTCCTTGGCCAGCCTCGATCCCGCAATCGCCATCGCCGCCTTGCCCTTCTCCAGAACCTTCCGAAGCAGGGCTTTTCGGAGGTGGTTCGGGAAAAAATCGATCAGCGCCTGCGTGAACGCCTGGCCC
>SYHD01000352.1 GCA_005799265.1 Planctomycetia bacterium
ACGCATCGTGCTCGTAGGCGGGGTCATAGAGACCTTGCGGACCGGGTTGGGTTGAACTCATGGTCGATGTCCTTTGTCCTGCCGCTGGCGGCTTAGCGTTCGCGGTGAAGCACCGAGCTACTCGGCGTTTCACCGCGAACGCTAGGCCGCACGCGGCCGTTGCTATTTCCCGGCGCTATTCGTCAGCTTGCCGTTCTTGTGATGAGGCGCGGAATCCGTCGCGAGCAGAAGCTCCATGAAACGTTTGCTGGCAGCGTTGAGACGCTGCCCGCGGCGATGCACAATGGCGAGCGGCCGCGTGAATCGACAGTCGAAAAGCGGGACCGCGACGAGCGAGCGCGCTTTCACTTCGCGGCGAATCGTCGGCTCCGGCAAAATCGCCACGCCGGCGCCGATGGCCACGGCCTGCTTGATGTTCTCGATGTTGTCGAACTCCGCGACTACGTTCACCGCGACCTTATGGCCTCGCAAGAACCGATCGATGCGCCGCCGCACGACGAGGTTCTTGTCGAAGTGGACAAACGCCTGCCCGCTCAACGCGTTCAGCGGCAGCGCCAGCCGGCTCGCCAGCGGATGCTTCGGCGAACAAGCTAGCACCATTTCCTCCTCACGCCAGTTGACGGCGGCGAGGTTCGGCGTCTTGCGCGGATACGACACCAAACCGAGATCGGCGGTTCCGTCGATGACGCGTTCGTAGACCTGATCGGGATGCACGTAATCGATGTGCACGTTCGCCTTGGGTAGCTCGGCCTGAAAGCGCTGTACGTATTGCCCCATGTCGCTCAGGCCGACGGAGTAGATGGCCGCGACGTTGACCTTGCCGGCGATCTCGCCGCGAGCACTCTTGATGGACGCTTCCAGCTCGTCGTACTGCGTCAACAGCGTCTTGACGCCGTCGTAGTACGCGACGCCAAGCGGCGTCAGCTGCAAGGGGCGCGTCGAGCGGTCGATCAGCTGGACTTTCATGCGTTTTTCCAGCTGCGAGACGATCTGGCTGACGGCCGACTGCGTGATGCCTCCCTCGTGCGCGGCTTGCGAAAAGCTGCGTTGGCGGGCGACGGCGCAGAAGATCTTCAGGGCTTCCAGTTGCATGAACTGGTTATATCATCTAAAAAACTAATAGCAAGTTGAATTATAATTAAAATTCTTGATAGTTCGCCGAGGCCCAGGATCGCGCGCTCCATTCCTTCTTGAAGGAAGGTCATGGAAATGGCGGAATGGTCGATGGCAAGCCGACGCGCATGAAGAAGCGTGCGAAGGCCTGCGAAAAATGTTCCAGAAAAGGCGAGCGCAAACGCCAACGCGGGGCGAGTTGTATCGCTCGGTCGAGGAGATAGGCAAGGGGAAGACTGTAGATTTCGCGAAAATCGACAACGAGCGCGTTCCGGCTGTCGTCGGGATTCGTCGGTGACGCGAGCAGATGGAGTCCTTCGACACGGCCTTTGAGGACTTCGTTCCAACGTCCTTTCTTGGCGAAGGCCGGATTCGCCAGCTCAAATTGAGGTACCGGGTAGATGGGACACGCCGCCACCAGCCGAACCCGACCCTGTTCCAAATCGCAACTCTGCGTGACCACAATCAAGTCGTATTCATCCGTCACGATCTCTTGGGCGCTCGTCCCGGTGAGAATGTGATCGAACGTTGGCACGAGGCAGTGGGGCAAGAAATCGCCTTGACGCAAGGCCGCATCGTTGATGGCGGCCCAGAATGGCTCGATGCTCATTCATCGGTCTCCTCGTCCAAAAAATAGGGAAGAGGGAGACCACGACCGCGGTAGCGGTAACGCACGAGCATCGTGTGGGACTTCTGCGGGGGGACCGATCGGTAAGAAAGCTCCGTGTCAACTGCGTCCGCGTCGAATTTTTCAGACGAGGTGGCTTTGTCCGCGGTTGTCGCCGTCATGCCGGATAGCGTATTCGTAGAGGGAACCAACAAATCAGTCGTATGAGGGCTCATGTCGTTGTCCTCCTAATTCATCATACATCAACTGCTGTTTCTTCAAAAGAGAAAATAGACTTGCCAGCTTGGCACGGAGGCGACGCATCCTCAAGGTTACGCTGAGTTCATCCTGGTGCTTCCTATAATATCGTTCATGACCCAACCTCACACCCTCGGCGAACTCAAGACCTCCGGCTATCGATCCCTCACCGTCAAGGACGAGATGCGCAAGAACCTCATCCGCAAACTCAAGGCGGGCGCAGCGATCTTCGATGGCATCCTCGGCTACGAAGAAACCGTGCTGCCGCAGGTGCAGAACGCCATCCTTTCCAAGCACGACATGCTCTTCCTCGGCCTGCGCGGACAAGCGAAGACGCGCATGCTCCGGCAATTGACCCATCTGCTCGATGACGCTTTGCCGATCGTCGCCGGCAGCGAGGTCAACGACGATCCGCTGCGGCCCTTGAGCCGATACGCGAAAGACCTGATCGCCAAGCACGGCGCCGACACGCCGATCGAGTGGATCACGCCTGAACAGCGCTATCACGAAAAGCTCGCGACCCCTGACGTGACCATCGCGGACCTGATCGGTGAGATCGACATGATCAAACATGCCGAGGGACGTTACCTGTCGAGCGAGCTGACGATGCACTTCGGTCTGATCCCGCGCGCCAACCGCGGCATCTTCTGCATGAACGAATTGCCCGACTTGAGCGCGAAGATCCAGGTCGGCATGTTCAACGTGCTCGAAGAACGCGATATCCAGATCCGCGGTTATCCCGTGCGGCTCGAACTCGACCTGTGCATGGTCTTCAGCGCGAACCCCGAAGATTACACGAATCGCGGCCGCATCGTCACGCCGCTCAAGGATCGCATCGGCAGCGTCATCCGCACGCACTATCCGCTGACGCGCGAAATCGGCGTCGCCATCACCGACGCGAACGCGTGGACGCAGCGGGCCGACTCCCCTCTCCCTCTGGGAGAGGGGGTGGGGGTGAGGGTGCTGATTCCGTCGTTCATGAAAGACATCCTGGAGGAAACCGCCCGCCTCGCCCGGACGAGCGCGGCGATCAATCAACAATCGGGCGTCAGCGTGCGCATGTCGATCGCCAACATGGAGAACATGATCTCCAACGCCGAACGCCGCGGCTTGACCTTCGGCGAAAACCCGACGACGCCGCGCGTCAGCGATCTCGCTTATCTGGCGGCCAGCACGCGCGGCAAGATCGAGTTGACGCTGAGCGAGGACGACGGCGCCGAGGAAAAGGTGCTCGCGAAGCTGCTGGGTGAGGCGGTCAAGAACTTGTTCGAGGCCAGCTTCGACCTGAAGCAATTCCGCGGCCTGGTCGAATGGTTCGAGGGAGGCAAGACGCTCATGACGGGCGACAAACTGCCGGCCACGGAATACGTCAAAAAGCTGAACGAGATTCCCGTGCTCAAGACGGCGGTGATGAAGTTTTTGGAGCGGCCCGATCTCAAGGAAATACGCGCTCAGGCGGAGACGCCGCTGCTGGCGAGCGTTCTCGAATTCATCCTCGAGGGGCTGCACGTCGAGAATCGGCTCAACAAGAGCGCGAAGGCGGGGGAGAATGTGTACCGTCGTTAGGCTGGCGATCCGTGTCCTACTAGGGCGTTGAGTGCCAGCTAACCGTTCACCCCTCTCCGCCTGAATGGCAAGGGCAAGACACAGTGAGCCAATTCGCAAGCTGCCCAAACGGATTTCAGGTCGTGGAACCCACGCCCTACCTGTCAGCGGCGAGCGCCGCCTCGTGAATGCGCAACGCCTGCTTATCGAAGCACACGAGCAGCACCTGCTCCATGGTGGTGTCGGTCTCGATGAATGTGCGCACTTCGCGAATGGCGATGCGGGCGGCGCGGTCCATCGGAAAGTTATAAACTCCCGTGGAGATGGACGGGAAGGCGATCGTCTTGACGCCGTGCGCAACCGCGAGCTTGAGCGACTCGCGATAGCAGGACGCGAGCAGCTCGTCCTC
>SYHD01000353.1 GCA_005799265.1 Planctomycetia bacterium
CGAAGGTTGATTCATTCGTCGCTTGCGCGTCCGGCTAACTAACCAATTCCGGCATGGGCCGATGCTCGCCGACGAGGAACTGCGGCCGGCCTGAGAGGTCAGTGAACTGGGTGGTGGCGACATCGATACCCATCCGCTGATAGAGCGTGGCGAAGACTTCGCGGAAATGCACCGGCCGGGTGCGCGGCTCCTCGCCCCAGCGATTCGTCGAGCCGAGGACTTGCCCGCAGCGCATGCCTCCACCTGCAACCAGTGCGCTGCACACTCTCGGCCAATGGTCGCGACCGCCGTTCGCATTGATTCGCGGCGTGCGGCCGAATTCGCCCCACACGACCACGGCTATGTCCTTCAACAGATCGCGCTGGTCGAGATCCTCGATCAACGACGCCAGTCCGTGATCGAGCAAGGGCAACGCCATCCGAGCTTCCGGGTAGAGGTCACGATGCCAGTCCCAGTTGTGGTCGCCGCGCAGCACGCGTCCGAAAGGATAGCGACTGAACGCGAGTGTGACACAACGGGCGCCGGCTTCGATCACGCGCCGCGCCAAGAGGAACTGATCCAGGTGCGTTCGGCCTCCGCGCTCGTCCGCATGTTCGCGATCCAGGCCATAGCGACGGCGGACGCGCGCATCCTCGCGGCTCAAGTCGAGCGCATTCGCCAGCCGCGATGAGGTGAGCATCTCGATCGCCTGCCGTTGATACTGGTCGATATCGTCCGCGGTGCCGCGCACATCGACGTCGCGGCGATAATTGTCAAAACTGGCGAGCATGGCCCGGCGGTCCGAAAGGCGAGTCAGGTCCACGCCGTCGAGCATGATATTGCGGCGATCGACCGCCTGCGCTTCGAAGCCGGCGTGAGCAACGCCGAGGTAACCGGGCTGCCCCGGCGGTGTGCGCAAGATGAACCGCGCGTCTGCGTCCACTGGCGTCAGATCGACGCACGGCGGGACCCCGGTGACGCGCGGTCCCAACGCTCTCGACAGCACCGCCCCCATCGACGGCCAATCGCCGGCGGGGAACCCCGGTACGATCGGCGACGAATCCATGGGCGGATGCGACTCCCAACCGGTGGAACACCAGTGCGTGTTATGATCGTCGCGGAACCCTACCAGTGAGCGAATCAGCGCGACTTTATCCATCATGCCGGCGAGGCGCGGCATGTGTTCACAAATGTCGATGCCTGGCACGTTGGTCGCGATCGGCCGAAATTCGCCGCGGATCTCGGCCGGCGCGTCCGGCTTCAAATCGAAGGAGTCGAGGTGCGTCGGCCCGCCCGGCAAGAGCACCATGATGACGCCCTTGGCCGGATTGCTTTCGCCATTCTTGGCTTCGGCGCGTAGGATGTCCGGCAGCGCCATACCTCCCAGGGCGAGTCCGCCGATTTGCAGCCAACTGCGGCGCGTCATGCCAGCTCGCGATTGCGGTCCGGGGATCGTCAGCATGGGTGAAACCTCGGCGGGTCACGGTGTGCGCGTGTCAAGGAGGGTCTTGTATAGTGTACCGAATATTGCGCGGACCGCAATCCTGAATTGCGCTTCGCAGTCTCGTGAACGATCCATGACGATTCGATAGAAAAACAGACATCGGTCTTTTCCTTCGTTGAAAGGTGTAACATGCTCCGAGCCGTTCCTCTCCTCGTTTTTGGTTTCTGCCTCATGAATGGTGAACCCGCGACTGGCGGCGAGCCGACGGCTCGCTTGCCGCGCGAAAACCTTCTCGTCTATCGAGGCCCCGATGGCAAGCCCGCTCCCGTCAAGACCGTTGAAGATTGGGCCAAACGCCGGGCCGAGATCGTGCGCGGCATGGAGTCCGTCATGGGTAAACTCCCCGGCGACGCCAAACGCTGCCCGCTTGACGTGAAGATCGAAGAGGAGTTCGTGGGCGAAACCTACGTCCGCCGCCTCATCACCTACGCTTCGGAACCGGGCGGCCGCGTGCCGGCGTATCTGCTCATCCCCAAAGACGTCCTCGCCGGCAAGAAGAAAGCGCCCGCCGTTCTCTGCCTGCACGGCACCGACAACGTCATCGGCCACGGCACCGTCGTCGGGCTCGGAAAGCCCAACCGCGGCTATGCCCTGGAGCTCGCCCAGCGCGGCTACGTCACCCTCGCGCCCAACTACCCACTGCTCGCCAAATATCAGCCCGACATCAAGAAGCTCGGCTGGGACAGCGGCACCCTCAAGGCCGTCTGGGACAATATGCGCGGCCTCGACCTGCTGGCGACGCTGCCGTACGTCGATGCCTCGAAGGGCTTCGGCACGATCGGCCACTCGCTGGGCGGGCACAATTCCGTTTATACGGCGGTGTTCGATGAACGCCTCAAGGTGGTCGTGACGAGTTGCGGCCTGGATTCGTATCTCGACTACTACGAGGGCAACGCGAAAAACTGGGACCCGGAGAAGGGTTGGTGCCAAACGCGCTACATGCGCAAGCTCGCCGACTACAAGGGCCGGCTCGCGGACATCCCGTTTGACTTCCACGAGATGGTCGGCGCCCTGGCCCCGCGCCATGCGCTGATTGTCGCGCCGAAAAAAGACTCAAACTTCCGCGCCGACAGCGTGGACCGCATCGCCCTGGCCGCTCGCTCAATCTTCAAGCTGCACGGCGCCGAGACACGCCTGCGCGTCGAGCATCCCGACTGCGGCCACGACTTCCCGCCGGAGATGCGCGAGCTGGCGTACAAGTTGTTTGATCACGAACTTGCCCGCAAGTAGTGGCAGTTGCCGAGTAGCTCCAACGGCAACCCGTGCCCGGACTCATGATAGTCCATGACATCGGTCAACAATATGGCAGGCGTCTCGGGCGTGACGGGAATTGCGTGGCATACGATTCCGATCGTGTGATTGAGCGAACCGAATCACACGATTGGAATCGTATGCCACGGGGGATCACTTCGCGGGCGTAATTTCAACCAGATGCGGACGCGGCTCGAGCGCCTTGCGAATCGCGGCGTCGAGCGCGGGCATCCTCTCCATGCGTTCAGCAATCAGCTTTTGCCGATGCGCCTCGACCTTTTCCTTCGCGACATCCTTGAAGTCCGGATTTTTGGCGCCGATATTTCTGCCCAGGACCAGCGGGCTGTAGATCTGGCCGTGGTAGTAGTTCGTCTTGTCGTTAATCGCCTTGACGACCGCGTTGACTTGATCAGCGACCGGCCCCGCCGCGAGGGCGGCTTCCGCGAGATTGACGCCCTTCTTGAGGTCGGCGTCGGTGAAGGTCGCTACCTTCTTGCCGCCGAGCTTGACATCATATTTGCCCGCAGGAAGTCCAACCACCACGAGACCGTAGTGATTCATGTCCTGAAGAAGCGGCGACCATTTGAGGATGCTCTTGGCCTGTTCGGGGAAGAATGGGAGAGCGAGATCCTTGCGTTCGAAGCGGACAGTGCCGTCTTTGAACTCGACGTTGGAGACGTCGCAGTTGCGAAGGTTGCCGACGCCGCCGTCTTTTAATGCGGTGACTGTCGCCGTTGAAACTTCGCGAGGGAAGTTCATCCCCTGGAGTATCGCCGCCGCCATGACCGCCTGGCCCGCAGGACCGGGATGGACTGCATCGCCGCCGGTGATGCGGCCCTTTTCACCCGCCTTGCGCGCCTTGTCGATGACCGCCCAGTAAGGGTGAAATTGATTCACGAACAGACCGTCGTTCTTTTTGGCGGTCTCACCGACGCCGGCGGAGAATTTTTCCAGCGTGCTATTGTACGCTTCCTTCGGATCGCCCGGATTGTGCTCGACGGGCTGCGGCGTGATCCAGGCGACGCGGATGTTGGCCGCCTTGGCTTGATCGGCGATACCTTGCAGCCCCTTCATGTAGGTGGCGAACGCCTTCTGGTCGAAGTCCTTGAGGTTGTAGTTGCCGTCGTTCATGCCGAAATCGACGGTGAGGACGTTCGGCTTGTGGGTAAGGACATCGCGTTTGAAGCGATTGTTGCCGCCGGTGGAGCGATCGCCGCCGATGCCGACGTTGCGGAAGGTGAGGTTGTGCGATGGGAAGCGTGTTTGGGCCCAGATTTCGAGGTAGGTCGAGTAGAGCCGTTGCTCGGTAATGCTGTCTCCCATGACGACGACAACGTCGCCTTTCTTGAGGAAGAACTCCTGCGCGGAGCCAGCGTGTGCTGCGCTCAGCAGCAAAACGGTGGCGATGAGGTAAGAAATCCTGCGTGCGATCATGACTGAGATCCTTTCGATGGATGCGGTTTGACAACGAAGCTATTGAAACCGACCCGACGCTCGTTGGCCAGCGAATTTTGGATGTGCCTGTGTGACATATTCAACGATTCCGCGCTGAGGGCGAAGGGAAGGCTGTAATTGATTGCCGCGAAACAACGCAAGAGGCGCAATTCAGAGCCCGAATCGTTAGTGAGGGACCAAGGTAGTTCCACGCTAATGCTTCGGGCTTTGCTGGCGACGTATCTGTCAACGCACGAACTGGAAGATGCACTTTCCTGATGCGTTTGTCGTCAAGAAGTACACCTCGCCCTGCTCGTCCTCGCCGAAGGAGAGGATCGCGACGTTCGGATTGGGAATCGAGCGATTTTCGACGACGCGCTTCTTGGCGTCGTCATATTTCAAGGCCCAGATCTTGGTCGTGATGTAATCGCCGTAGAGATAGTAGCCGTCGAGTTCGGGCAGGCGTTTGCCGCGATAGACGTGGCCGCCGGTGATGGATTTACCGACGTTGTGGTGGTACTCCCAGATCGGCTCGCTGATGTCCTTGCGCCCGGAGACGCCGTCCTTGCCGAAGGGGTGTAGGCTCTCGCGGATGCTCCAGCCGTAGTTGCCGCCTTTTTCGATGATATTGATTTCTTCGTACAGGTTTTGACCTACCTCGCCGGCCCACAGCTTACCCGTCTTGCGGTCGAACGACATGCGCCAGGGGTTGCGCAGGCCGTACGCCCACGTTTCCGGGGCGGTGTCATTCCTGAGGACGAATGGGTTGTCCTTCGGGATCGCGTAGTTTTTGCCTGCGTCCTTGCGGTCGACGTCGATGCGCAGCACCTTGGCGAGCAGAGTGCTTAGGTTTTGGCCGTTCTTCATTGGGTCGTCCGCCGCGCCTCCGTCCCCCAGGGCGATGTAGAGATAGCCGTCGGGGCCGAAACAGATGGTGCCGCCGTCGTGGTTCCAGAAGGGACGCTTGATTTTGAACAGAACCTCTTCAGAATCAGGATCGGCGCGGTCAGGATCGTCCTTGCTTACTTTGAAGCGTGACAGGATGTTTGTCGTCTTGTCCGTCTTGAGCGTGTAGAAGACGAAGAATTCGCCGTTGGCCTTGTATTTCGGGTGAAACGCCAGGCCCAGCAAGCCTTGCTCGTTTTCCTTGTCGTCGTAGAAAACTCTGCCCTGGATGTCTAAGTAGATTTTGGTCTTGTCTGCCTTCGAATCATTGGGGAAGACGTGGAGGGTGCCTTGCTGAATGCCGACGAAGACGCGATTGGTACCGTCGCCGGCGTGCGTCAACAGCAGCGGCCGCAGTGGGAAGAGCTTGCCCTTATCCGTCTCGCCCTTCCAGCCGGTCCATTGCAGATTGGGAAACGCGCTCTGCGTCTTGAGCGGCAGCGGCGTGTCATCGACCTCCCAGCCGGGGATCGTGGTTGGCAGAGAAGTTAGCGTGCCGGCTTTCATGTCCGGGATAAGGATCGATTTGCCGTCGCCGCTCAGGCACAGGTCGGCAGCCGACTCGAAGCCCGACGCGAGCAGCACCGACTTTTCGCCGGGCCGCGGGATGCCCCAGACTTTTCCGGACTTCCAACTTGTGACGAACAGTCGGCCGAACATGTCCCACGCCAGACCGTCGCCGCCATCGAAACCGTACGCGATTTTCGTCGAGGAACCGTCCATGATCTTGATGCGCAGCAGGTCGCCGGTCAGGAAGTCGAGCATGAGGAGATGGTTTTTGCCGTCCATGACCAGTCCGTTGGGCGTTTTAAGGTGCGGATTTTTCTTGCCGTCGGCAACGGTGGTGACAGTGACTTTTCCCTTGTCATCCTTGACTTTTGGATTGGGCGGAGTGCTAGTAATACGATAGATCGCGCCGCCATTGCCCTTGAGATCGCCCGAATCGGAGACGAAGACGATGCCATGCTCGTCCACGGTGATGTCGTTGAGAAACAATGGCGGCGCCGGGAACGCTTTTTCGTCGGCGAACACGGTCGCCTTGCCCTTGTTGTCGATGCGCCAGACACGCTTATTGTCGGCGACGTAGAGTATGTTGAGCGAGGCGACGATGCCCTTGGGATCGTCCATGCCGGTCGCGAACGGGATCGCCTTGCCATCCTTGCCGATGACCAGCACGCGGCCGTCGCCGTCCTTGCCGAATTCGCCGATCTCGGTTACATAGATGCGGCCGTCGTTGCCGATAGCGACCGATTCGGGGTTTTTCAGGTCGGTGACACGAGGCTTGGGGAGCTTGTCCTGAGCGAATGTTGGGGCGGCGAGTGCGAGGAGCACGGCGAGACCAAGGAATCGTGACATGCGGCATCCTTTCGAGATCGAGGAGGTTCTTGCAAGTACGATAAGAGTGCGTGAGGTGATTGGCAATGACTTCGTAGGACAAGCGGCCGCGTCTGCCTTTTTTGGCACGGAGATCGGCAAGCCCATTCGCTCATCACGAGCGTCGGGAAGCGTTTTTCGTGCACGCATTTTTGTCAGGGCCTGAAGCGTAAGCGAAGTATTGCGATGCAACGTTCGCTTACGCTTCAGGCTCTGATGAACTCAACTAATCCGGCAACGCACGGATCGTCAACCAGCGAAGACACCGCGCAGCCAGGCTTCCAGCGTCACGAGCAGCCAGATCTTGGCGCCATGCCGGGGACGCAGGCCTCCCAAGCGGCCGTCGAGCAGGCGCTCGAGATAATCGCGGCGGAACAATCGATATGGCGTTAGCCCGTCCAGCAGCCGTTCGCGCGCATGCGACCGCAATGGCCCGCGAAACCAACCCTCGACCGGAACCAGCATGCCACTCTTGGGGCGATCGAGAATGGCGCGCGGCAACAAGTCTTGTACCGCTTGCTTGAGCAGGTATTTCTCGACGGAGCCGCGCAGCTTGAGTTGCGGCGGGATGCGGAACGACAACTCCACGACTTCTCGGTCGAACAGCGGTGAGCGGGCGAGCACGCCGAACGGAGCGCTCTCGGCATCGACCTTGGGTAGGATGTGATGCCCGCCCTTGAAGGCCACATTGATGCCTTGAAGCTTGCTGACAAAGCTGCGCCAGCGCGGGTCATCGAGGTGCACGGTCAAGGAATTTTCCAGCAGCGTGCTTGCCTCCAGCACGTCGGGCAACAGCATCGATTCCAGATCGTCATAGCATTTCAAGTGGGCGCGCAGATAGCTGCGTGCGCGGGCGTGCGGCTCATCGGCGGCGCCATCGTAAAGTTCGGCCAACAGCATCGGCAGATTCTTGGGGCCGCCGAAGCAGGGATCGCCGCCTTCGCCGTTGAGGACGATGCCGACTTCCGATGACGCCTCGCGAAACGCCAGCGCGTTTGGCACCGTCAATGGATCGCCGATCGGATCGCTGAGCAAGGCAATCGATTCATCCAGATAGCGCAAGACAACGGTGGGCGAGAGTTCAATTATGCGGTGCTCGGTGCGACAGTGTTCGGCAAGCAGCGAACTGAAGGGAAGTTCATTGGCGTGGCCGGCGCCGAACGAGATCGAGTACGTGTGTACCGGCGCGTCGTGCAATCGGCAGGCGAGGGCGACCACCAGGCTCGAATCGAGGCCGCCCGACAACGTGGCGCCGACGCGCTCACCCGCAGGCAATCGGCGCCGCACGGCGACTTCGAGCCGAGCACGCAGTGCGTCACGCAGGATCGTCTCGTCGGCCCATTCCTCAGGTTCCGCAGGCAATGACCAGAGCCGGCTGCTCGCACTCCGCCCCTCGTGGAACTGAATCATTTCGCCCGGCAGCAGTTCGTAAACTCCTTCAACGAGGGTCTCGCGGCCCGGCAAGTACGCGTAGACGAGATAGGTCGCGATCCCGGGCCGATTGAGCTTGCGTCCGATCAGCTCACTAGCCAGCAGCGCTGGCACGGTCGAGGCGAAGACGATGCCGCCCGGGACGATCGCGTAGAACAGGCTGCGTTCGCCGATGGCGTCGCGCGCCAGGGTGAGCGTGCCATCGGAGGCGAGGCTGGCGAGCGCGAACGCGCCTTGGACGTTGCCGAGCGTTTGCGTGGCCAGGACGTGTTGCCATTGATCCTCGCTGTAGATCAACCTGCCGTCTCGCCAGCAGCAATCGTAGTCAACGACCAGGCGGCACGTATCTGAATTCAGCAACTGAGCGCCCGGCCCCAGCGCGGCGGCGAGGCGATTGCTAGCGGCGCTCGAATCCGCAACGCAGACGACGCCGCCGATGCGGCCGACGGGGCGTTGGCGTGACGTGCCCGTCCCGAGCGGCGCGCCGACAGAGGCTTGAATGACCCGGTGTGCTGTACTCATGAGTTGAATCCGCGCAACGCTGCATGGTCATCCGAAAGCATCGGCGCCGCCGTCCGTGTCGCCGGCGTCGTCGGCAAATGACGCCGTGTCGGTAGTGCCCGTATTGCCGCCGTCGCCGCCAGAGGAGGATTCCGCGTGCGGATCGAACTGGCGGTTGATGGCGCGAAAAAGCCGCTTCAAAACCTGCTCGGGGCGAACGGCCGCGAGCGCGAGCGCGTACGCCGACAGCCATTTCGCTTCTGACACGGAAATACCGTCGCCTGGCTGCACTTCCTTGCCGGACTCGGTCCACAAGCCCTTGAACGCGTCGGCGTGAATTGGCCGCAGGCCGACGTCGATTACCTTGATTTTCTTGCCGAACCATGCGGGATCGGTCGCGAGTTTGTGGGCGAGCCGGCAACCCTTCATGGTTGCGTCGTGCAGAACGAACACTTGCAAATGCGGATTGCGTTTGAGCATGTCGCGCACGAGCGTGAAGATCCCCGGCGGGTAGCCATCGATCGACAGCACGGCGCAGTTGTTTTCGAAATGAAACTGATTCGCCAACAGCAGATCAACCGTCGCTTCCGAATCGCAAACCACGACGCGGTCGAAGGAATAATCGCCGACGTCAGATTCCAGCGGCACCGGCTTCGCGGGCGCCTGCTTGCGGACAATCAATCCCTTGGGCTTGCCGTGAGCCTCACACCAGCGATTCCAGAGACGTTCGAACTCCCCGCGGGAGAGCGGCACCAGGCGGCGTTCGCGAAACCCCCAGGCAATCGCCACAATGATGCCGAGCAACAGGAACGGCATGAACCAGCGCCAAGGGGAGGGAAGCAACAAACAGGCGCACACGCCAAGAAAGTGGCCGCCTGCGATCAGGTAAAGATGGGCGTGCCGGAAACGGTAGCGCTTGCGCCGGCAGATCTCGTAATAGATGTGCTCCGGGCCAAAGCGAATCGTGCTGCTTGCGGAGATGGTGTCGAGGGCGCTTTGGAATACGCCGTCGGTGAACGGATCCCCCTGGCGCGGCTCGAAGGCGAACGGGTGCTTGCAGTGCGGGCATTTCTTGTCCGAGCGTTCGGAGTACTTGCAATCCTTGGCACAGTGGATGCACTTCACGCGCCACCTCCCGGGCGACGGCCGCGGCCGTCGATGAAGATTTGCAGCCAGGCTTCGAGCATCGCCAGCGCCCATAGGCGTTCGCCGACGCGTCGCCGTCGGGTTTCGTTAGGCTCATTCTCGCCACTGCGCAGTCGATTCACATACTCCGCGCGGAACAGTCCGCGCCGGGCCAGGGACGCGTTGCCGAGCAGCTTTTCGAGTGTCGGCGCGAGTGGGCCGAGCATCCAGTCGGTAATCGGCACGCTCATGCCGAACTTGCGCCGCCAGACGATGTCGCGCGGCAGCTTGTTTTGCAGGATCAGCTTGAGCACGTACTTTTCGCACGCCCCGTGCAGCTTCATTTGCGGGGGCAACTGGAATGACGCCTCGGCGAGGGCGCGATCGAACAGCGGCACGCGCGCGTCCAAGGCCCAGGCGTTGGCCATGCGCTCCAGACGCGGCAGGATGTTCTGCGAGCCTTTCAGCTCGATGTCGGCGAGACGCACGCGATTGAGAAACGTGGCCGCATCGCTGCTGTGCAAGTATGGCTCCAAAAGGGCGCGGCGCTGCCCCGGCGGACCGACGCGGGCGCGGAAGTCGGGCGTGTAGAGCTGATCCTCCAGGCCGTAGAAGCGATGATACGATTGCAAGTAGATCTGCGCGCGGCTCTGGTCTTCGTAGAGATCGGCATAAAGTTGGGCGGAGATCATCGGCTTCGAGGTCCAGCCGCCGAAGAATTGATCGCCGCCTTCGCCGTTCCAGACTGCGGTAAGACCGGCCTGCCGCGCGGCCTGGCCGAGAAGGTATTGCGGCCCCGTCACCGCGTCGCCGAAGGGGAGGTCGAGCTTCCAGACGAGATCCATCAACACCGGCGCCAGGTCGGCGCCCTGCACCGGCAGCAGTGTCAAGGGCAGGTGCAGATGCTCGGCGACCTGCTGGGCCTGTTTTTTCTCAACGCTGCGTTCGCCGAAATCGAGCGTGAAGGCGTGAACCTTGACGCCGGCCTCCTTGAGCCAAACCGCGACGCCGGATGAATCGATGCCGCCCGACAGATACAGAGCGACCTCCGGTTCGCCGTTGAGCCGGCGGGCGACGGCGTGCTCGCACCGCGCGCGGATGAAGCGTGCCGCCTCCTTCTGATCGGCAAGCCGTGGATCGATTTGTTCCTTCAGCGTGAGGTAGTCCGTTTTCTGGAGTCGCCCATACTGCCAGTGCGCAACGTGGCCCGGCAGCAGTCGGTGGATGCCGCGAATCGGCACGTCTTCGCCCGGGACGAATGAGAACGTCAGATATTTGTGCAAGGCGTGATAATCCGGCTCGATCGGTAGACCGGGCACGGCAAGCAATTGCTTGAGTTCGCTGGCGAAATAGAAGACGCCCGCGTGTTCGACCCAGTAGAGCGAGCGGACGCCGAAGGGGTCGCGGATCAACGTCAGTCGTTGCTGGTCGGCATCCCAGGAGGCACACGCGAAGGCGCCATCCAGATCGGCGAGCGTGTCATCGGCCGAGTGAAGCCGTGCATGCAGCTTGCCTGCGGGCGACGGAGTGGGGGGCGCCAGCGTGCCGGCACAGACGGTCAGGTGATCGCCGACGCGATGTATGCCGGGGGACTTGCCTGGTCGGCCTCCCCACCAACGATAGCCAAGACCCACGCCGGCGGCGCTCACGGTTTCCGTGCGGTCGCCGCGATAGTCGATGGCGGCCAGCATCGCGTCGAGCAATTTCGCATCGGCATCGCCCACGAAGCCGCAGATTCCGCTCATCGGTTTTCCTTTCTTGCTGAATCAGCGCACCTCGAAGTTTCGTTCGTGCAACGTTCGTCCGTGCACTTGCAACTGCACGCGCCAGGCGCCGATCATGGCGTTCGGGCCGATCTTGCAGCGCACGTGCGTTTCCCAGCCGGGATGCGTGACGGGGCGCGTCTCGTATTTGTTTTGATGATGGATTCGTCCCGTAGGATCGATCCACGCGCAGGTCAACGGTACGACCGCGCCGTCCGAAACATGGTCGAGGGTGACGCGATACCACACTTCCGTCCCGGCGTTGCGATCGATCACCTGCACGTCGCCACGGTCCGGCTCAAGGGTCAGCCGGCCCGCGCTGGCGGTGACAGCGTCAAACGCATGCGCCCGTTGCCAAAAATACCAGCCGATGACGATGCCGGCAACCAGCACGACCGCGAGCACCAGCCAGATCCATCGATAGCTGCGGGGAGGCACATCGTCCCACGTGTCAAGACCTGCGTTCGCCATCACGCTCGCTCCTTTGCGATCAGCGTGCGATTGATCATTGGGTGGTCGGCGTGCGTCGGGCCGAAGTCGCTGTCGGGATGATAGGCGAGCACGAGCAGTTCGGCGTCGTCAGTGTGGAAGCAATGAATCGCCTCGGCGCGAATGACAAACGCCAGGCCGGGCGACAGGGGCACGCGCCGGTCTGGCGTCTCGCACCAGCCCGAGCCGCGTATGACCAGGCCGACGCGCAGCGAGGGATGACGATGCGTCGTCTGATGCGTGCCGGCCGGCAAATGGAGCAGGTTCAGGCACGGATCGCCGTACAGAACCGGCGGAATCAGTAGGGAATCGGTGCAGCCGTCGATGTAGCGTAATCGTCCCGTATTCTCGATTGGCCCGCCCAGGTAAAAGAAGCCCGTGTAGCCCAGGCGGGTGATGATGATGCCGCAACCCGACGCGACGCGCAGAGGCCCCGGAACGGCGAAGTACATGCCGTCTTTCAGCGTGAACGCGCCGGCGTCGCAGTGAAGCTCCGCCGGCCCACGCTGCACGTAGCCGAAGTGGGTACCGTCCGCGTTCAGAGTGAGCACGTCCTCCGCCCAGCCGTGCAGCATGGTCGGAAACGGATCGCCGCGGAGGTCGGCCAGCGGACCATGCGTCAGCGGCGTGTCGGCGAAGGCCGGCCGGTCGTAAGATGTGCTGATCACGATGAATCAGCCTAGCATCCCAAGGTGCGTGCAGCCACAATAAAATCCTTGAGATCATTCGCAAACCGGCGATAATCATGCAATAACGAGATAGCCGGTCGTTGTGGATCGAATCCAAAGGAGGAGAATTTTCATGCGTTCGAGATGGAACATTGGAGCGTTCGCAAGCGCTTTTCTTCTGGTGGCCGGCGCCGCGCCCGCAGTGGGCCAAACGAAATTCCTGTCGCACGCGCCGATGCGGCCATTGCCGACGGCGTCGAAGCGGCCTCTGGAAAAAGGCCCGACCTATTTCGTCGATGCCCTCAAAGGGGACGACAAGCAAGACGGCTCGGAAGGCAAACCGTGGAAGACGATTACCAACGGCGTCAAGCGTCTCAAGCCGGGCGACACGCTCTACCTGCGCGGCGGCACCTTCTACGAGAAGGTTCGCCTTACGCGCTCCGGCACGGCCGAGGCGCCGATCGTCATCGCGTCCTATCCCGGCGAGCAGGCGGTCATCGACGGCGGCCTGCGCGAGTTCTTCGAGTCGCCTGAAACGAGCTGGGAGCCGTTTCAAGGCGGCGCGGCAGGCGAATACGTCTCCACCAAGGTCTATCCGAATGTGGATGAACGCAAGATCCCCAACCAGTTCCTCCCCGCGGCGTGGGAGCCAATGTGGGGCATCGAGGACGAACGCCCGCTTGCTCTCGGCAGCTTCGGCGATTCGATGGTGCCGCTGCACGGGTATCGTTCGATCAACGATCTGCGCTCAGCCAACGAATTTGCTGTCGACCGGAAAGCGCCCCGGGCCGTCGGCGTCTATTGCGGGCCGGGGCTGTGGTACAACCGCGAGACCGGACGCATCCACATCCGGCTCGCACATCACAAACTCGAGGGGCTGGGCGACCGGGCCTATCGCGGCGAGACTGACCCGCGCAAGTTGAAGCTGGTCATCGCCGCCGGCTTTGGCGATGCCGTATTGCGCGTCAACGGAGTCAAGCACGTCAAGATTCAAGGTATCGTCTTGCGCGGCGCCACGGGCAGTCCGTTGATCGAAGTCTATGGTTCCGAGAACATTCACTTCGATCACCTCACGGTCTACGGCGGCTTTCCCGGCCTGCTCGTCAACGCCTCGAAGGACATCCGCGTCACCAACTGCGCCTTTCGCGGACTCGCCGCGCCGTGGTCGGGGCGCTACCACATGAAGTATTTCGGCACGGCGTCGTATCAAATCGTCTTCCAGAACAGCCAGCCCGTAAACGAAAACATCGAGCTGGCGTATTGCGAGTTCACCGACGATCACGACTTCGCCTTTCTGCGCTACATCAAGAACCTCCAGTTTCATCACAACTTCGTGGATAACTTCAACGACGACGGCCTGGAGTGCGGGCCTAAATTGCGCAGCCACTCCATGTACATCTTTCAAAATCGCATCGGCGCCTGCCTGGGCGTGTTCCAGCAGCACGAGATCGACAAGGACGAGTCGCCCACCGGCCACGACCCGAAGGCGGGGATCTACATCTTCCGCAACGTCTTCGATCAGCGCGCCGGTGTGTGGTACAATATGCCGGCGAAAGCCGACCCCACCGGCGATTTCCTGCACGCCGAAGGGCATTTCGTCGGCGATCATGGCAGTCCGGTCTACCCCGTGATGCGCGTTTACCACAATACGATGCTGCGGCGCATGCCCGTCTTCCGCGATTATTTCTTGTTTGGACTCGGCGCGTCAGCCCTGAAGAACACCGAACGCGATGTGTTCAACAACATCTTCGTGCAGATGGAACGCGTTCCCGGCGTCGTCATTCTCGGCAAGGAGGCGGGCCATCTTCGCGAGGGGGGCAATCTGCTCTGGGGCATCAAAGACGGACCAACGTTGAAGGGGGATCCATTCGCGAAATTCCGCAAGTCCGTCCTCTTCACGGAAAGCCGTAAACACTTCGAACCGGGCTGGACCACGCAGGACCGCGTCGCGAATCCGAAGTTCGTCAAGCTGTCCGGCGACGAAGCCGCGTCTGACTTGCGTCTGCAAGCCGACAGCCCGGCGGTGAACAGCGGTCAGCTCATACCGAAGGACTGGCCCGATCCGCTGCGCGACGCAGACCAAGGTGCGCCGGATGTCGGCACTCTGCCGCTTGGCGCCGCAGTTTGGGGTGTCGGTGTGGATGGCCGCTTGGCGCTCTTCGGCCGTGTGAATTGAACACATCGGAAATACCTCGGAGCATGAAGCGTAAGGCGACGGGCAGTTGGAAAGATATCCGTAGCCGATGCGGCGCGGAGCGTCGCACTACATTGTGGCACGACGCTCCGCGTCGTGAACGGGTACATTTCATTCTGCCGCTCGCCTATGCGCAGTCGTGGCTGGCTCGCCGCTTATACGGTAAGCGGTCAGGATGGACTCATTCACTAGCCCGCAGCGCCAGCAAGGGATGTTCGTGATGGCCCTTGCTGGCGCTGCGGGCTAGTGAGGCAAATGTGTCATTGCCGACCGAGCGCAGTATCGACTTTGTCGGCGGCCCCAAGAAAGACGCGGCTCCGTTGGCATCGGAGCCGCGCCTCGTCTTGGGGTCGGTTCTCGCACATGGTTACGGGAAGTTGATGATGCCGGGTTGCACAACGTTAATGGTGCCTGTCTGGTTGACGGTGCCCACGTTGGTGGTGAGTGTATCAGCCAGGACGTTGAACGCACCGGTTCCGGATTGACTGAGAGTGTAGCCCTGGGTGCTGGTGTTGCGCAAGAGTTGCAGGTTGATTGTGCCTTGGCTGAGGATCCCGGCAAACCCTCGCTGTGATGCGGCGGTGTCGTTAAAGGCATTGTCACGTATTGTGGCAGTCACCGTATTTCCGGTGGACATGAATCCTATAAAGACGCCTGCGAACGTGTGGCCGCTCGTTGTGTTGTTGAGGACCGAGAGACGCAGTTCGCCCGTAGCGTCGTCAATAGTGACTCCACCGGCGGCTGCATTAGAATTCGTTTGCAGGAAGGTGTTATTGGCGATGGTGCTCGTTCCACTCCCATTAGAAATGAAAACGCTAGACCAATTAACCCCCGGATTGAGGAAGCTGTTGCGGTTGATGTTGAAATTGGATTTGCCGCTGCCAAAGATGCTAGCATTGCCGGGACTGGCGAAGGCGAAACCGGCGACCTCGTTGTCGTTTGCGAGGGTGACAAGGTTTCCGGAGGCATTGCGAATGACCGGCGTAGCGCCTGTGCCCAGCGGCAAGACGACGGATCCCTGGGTTGTGTTGACGGTGTGCTGGATGCCGCCACCGAGGAAACGCTGGTTATTTTGCAGGACAATCTTATTATTGATGAACTCGCTGCCGGCGTGAACGAAGAGGATGTTGGTAGGCGCGGAACCCGCTTGCAGCGTGGCAAGCGTGTTAAACGGCTTCTCCGCCGTGCCGTCGCCGCCCGCCGCCGCCGCGCTGTTGGCGTGAACGATTTTGATCGGCTGGCCGGTCGTCGGGTCCAGTGCCGTTTCTTTTTTCACTTCCTTGGTGGTGTTGATGACGACGTTCACGTCGCGGACTACCCGCGCGTCGAGACGATCCGCCGTGCCGCGGTGCGCGGAGCCAGCGTTGCGCGCGCCGAAGTGCATGGCGATACCGCCGCTGATCGTCGTGCCGAAGACGGCGTCGTTCTGTGCCGAGAAGTGCAGCGACAGGTTGTCGTTGACCTGCGCCTCCAGCCGGCCGCGCACG
>SYHD01000354.1 GCA_005799265.1 Planctomycetia bacterium
GGCCCCGGCGCCAGGAGCAGCAGGTCCGGCTTTGCGGTCGCCAGGCGCCGACTATCCATGCCGAAGAGACGGGCATACTCCGCGATCGACGGGAACAGGCCGCTGCGCTGGCGTTCGAACTGGATGCGCAGCATGTTGATGACATCGCAGCGCGGCAAGATCGCGTCGAGGTTGTGCGACACCTCAACACCGAGCTCCTCGATGCCGCGCGGCATCAGAGTCGGCGGACCGCACACAATGACCTTCGCGCCAAGTTTGGTAAGCCCGTGGATATTGCTGCGCGCGACGCGGCTATGCGTGATGTCGCCGACGAGGCCGACGGTTAGCCCATCGAAGCGGCCTCGCTTTTGGCGAATGGTGAAAATATCGAGCAAGCCTTGCGTGGGATGTTCGTGCGCGCCGTCACCGGCATTGATGACGCTGGCCTTGAGATGCTGGGCCAGGAGATGGGGTGCGCCGGTCGACGAGTGGCGCACGACGACCAGATCGATGCCCATCGCCTCGATGTTCTTGGCCGTGTCGATAAACGTCTCGCCCTTGGAGGTACTCGACCCCGACGGCGCGAAATCCATCACATCCGCGCCAAGCCTGCGCGCCGCCAGACCGAAACTCATGCGCGTGCGCGTGGACGATTCAAAGAACAAATTGACGACAACCCTGCCGGCCAGGTTACTGCGCTTTTTGCACCGGTCCTGGGCGTCCTTGGTGAAGTGCTCGGCCATATCGAGAATCGCAACGATCTCGTCTCGGCTTAGCTCTTCGAGACCAAGCAGATAATTGCGAGTCCAGTTCACGCGCGATGGAAGCACATTGACTCCTCATTGAGGCTATTTCATTGAACCAACGTAAGTTCCGATATCAACCATGGGGCGCAGCAGCTCGACGCCGACTTCCGGATTCACGATCTTCATGTGCTGCTCGAACATGTGGCGATTTTGGGCGCGGCTGTCCCCACACCGTGCGTTATGGCGGGCCAGGATTAGCCAGGCGATGGCCAGCGTCGTGCCGTCCTTGTCATCCAGCAACTCGATCTCGCGCAGGCATTCCGGCGTCAGTCGCGACGGGGACTTCGCGCACTTTGCTTGCAGAAGTTCGACGTGCGCTTGCAACGTGAACTGCTTGTCGAGAGACTCCAGGAGCGTTTTGTGGTCGGCGTCGTCCGCACGCGCGTTGAGCCGGATCAATTCAAGAATGTGCCAGGGCGAGAGCTGGCCGGCGTTCTTGTCCTGGATGATGGCACGGGCATGATCGAGACACTTCACCGCCTCGGCATTGTTCTTACGATCCAGGGCGAGCGCGGCGACGCCCAGGCACGCTTCCAGGCGATCCTTGGCCGGGCCTTCAAAGGTGGCCAGCTTGAACGCCTCGTCGTACTGTTCCTTGCGTGCATGCCCCTCGGCAAAGCCGACGCGAATGTGGGTATCGGTGAGGACTTTGATTTTCGTGAGGTCGGGCCGATCCTTCACGGTTTCCTTGTCCCCTTTGATATAAAGCAAGGCAATTCGCTGCGCGTTGACCGGAGGGCGTTTGGTCGTATTGAGATCGATTTGACTTAGGCTTTCTACCAGGCTGATGGCGTTGTCGATTTGGTTTTTTTCGATCAGCCGACTGGCGACGGCGCGCATCGCCATGGCTTGAATCTCGCCAGACGGGATGGCGCTTAGCGTGCCCTTGATATCGTCGCGGATCTTGTCCCATACCTCCTTGTTGTTGAACTGGTCGATGGTGTCGGCGAATTCGATGTGCGTGACCGCCAGGTCGGCGAGAAACATCTGTTCGTTGATGCCGTGGTCTTCCTTGGTGAGCTTGACGTTTGCCGAGGCGCGGGCGCCGATGAAGAACTCGCGTGCGCTGGCCGGCACCTTGCGTTCGGTCGAACGGATGCAAAGTAAGCCGAGCGCGCGTCGGGCCTCCGCTTGCAAGAGTTGCTTGCGGATCTTGGGCGCCCTGGGATCAACGAGGCTCAAGGTCTCCTTGATGGCGTTGGTTTGCTGCTTCGTCGCGAAGAGTCGAGTGGCGCCGACGCCAGCGCCAACGAGAACGATGCCAAAGAACACGCCATAAAAGCCGCGCCGCAGCCAGCCGAAGACGCCCAAAGGCTTCCTCGGCTCATCGAGCACGCCGGCCTGCGCGAGCGAAGCCTGGCGGGCCTGCGTCGTCTCTTCGGTGCCCCAGGCTTTCTCCAGTTGTTCCGGTTGATTGATGCGCGCGGAGGCCGGGCCCTGGCGATCCATCTTGCGCCAGTCCCTCTTTTCCACCACTTTCGGCAGCGGCACCTTGAGGATGCGCTTGCATTCGACGTTGGGACATTGCATCTGCTTACCCGCCTCTTCCAGGGGAAGATGCAATTCCTGCTCGCAATACATACAGGTGAAGTCGATCGTCTTGGGCGTCTCGTCCTCCGCGGGTTTCGACGCGTCGGTAAAAGCTTCGAGCGCCTCCGCCTCGACGTGCTCCGGTGGACGCTCGACCGACGACGGTTCGGGCGGCTTGGCGGGAGAACCGTTCGGCTTCGCTTTGTCCGCGGTCGGCGTACCGTTGGTCGTGGGCTTCTTGGCGGCGGGCGCACCGGTGCTGGCGGATTTGTCATTCGAGGCGGCGCCGTTCGTCTTCACTTTGTCGGCCGATGGCTTGGCCGTCTTTGCAGGCTTGGTCGCCACCTCGGGCTGCTTGCCGGCGGGGGGGCCTGGCGCGGGCGTCGGATTCGACGGCGGTTCATCCTTGCGGGGCGCGGTGCCGGACACGAGCACGACGTTTTGACACACCGGGCACTTGATCTTCTTGCCCGCCAGGTGATCCTTCACGCTCAGCGTCTTCTTGCATTTCTCGCATATGACCCGGATCGGCATGATGGGATTCCTGAGGCGCGGCGCAGACGCCGATTGCCGTCAGTCAGTGTAGCCGATAGGTAGGCAAATTCCAAGCCGCTTGCGTTTAGGCGCTCCCCGTGTCGCACGGTGTGATTGACGAGAGAACGTGAGCGCCAGTCCGCAAACGGCGCCGTGTCATTTCAACAGCGGCAATTTCACGCGCCCGTTCGGTTCATCCTCGCAGCAGTCGTCGTGATCGTGCTCCTCGTGTGCGTCCGTCTTGAACGTAGCCGCTCCCGCCTGCAAGCGGCCGGCGGAGCGCTCCTCCTCCTCCCAGATATCAATTTCCTTCATCAGGCAATCGACCATTTCGCTTTCGGGAATGGTGTAGAGCTTCTCGCCGCGTTTGAAGATCATGCCCTTGCCGCCACCCGCCGCGATGCCGAGGTCCGCCTCGCGTGCTTCGCCGGGGCCATTGACGACGCAGCCCAGGACGCTGATCTTGATCGCGGTGGTGCGGCCCGCCAGACGCTGCTCCAACTGGAGGATGATCTTCTCGAGGTCGATTTCGAGCCGGCCGCAAGTCGGGCAGGCAATGATCTCCGGGCGGCGCACACGGCGCTGGGTCGCTTGCAGGATGTCGAAAGCCGCGGCAATTTCGGGCACGGGATCGCCCAGGAGCGAGATGCGGATGGTGTCGCC
>SYHD01000355.1 GCA_005799265.1 Planctomycetia bacterium
ATCAGACTGGCAAACTTGGCGACGAAAGAGCATACTGTTTTCATGGCATCCGCTTTCGGAATGACTGCTGGTAACAATCATTTTCGGAAGTTGGATGCCTGTTTTCACTATCCAAGGGTTGCGGGCGAAGCCCGCGTTAGGTGCCGCCCCGTTTTTTGGGCGAGCGCCGCGCGCAAACAAAAACAGCCTGGCGCTTGCGCGCTCAGGCTGTTAGCTCGTCATATTCGGGAGATTGCATCCATTAGCGGCTCTGGTACCAGTAGTACGGAGCCTGATAGGAGTATTGCGAGGCATACGGATAGTACGCCGGATACGTCGAGCGATGCTGATACGTCACAGGCTGATACGCGTTGCCCGGCGCATGCGCGGCGGCGTTCGACGGCAGGTTCGGCGCGCCCTGCTGGAAGGCCGGCGGTATCCCTTGCGGATAGCCAACGGGGGCGGTCGGGTTATACTGGGCCGGCGCGCTGCCGTAGTACGGGAACATTTGCTGCGCCGCCGGCGGCATGTATCCGCCGCCCGGACCGAAATTCCCCGAGCCGTGGCCTGGAACGCCGAACGCTTCGGGACCAGGAACCTGGCCGTTCTTGAACACGCCCCACAAGAAGTTATTGTTCGCGGCTTGCGTTTGCCAGTTCAGGCCGATGCTGAACTTGCTATTCACCCAGGCTTGGGCTTGTTGCTCGGCAACCGCCAGCGCGCAGACTGTGAGCAGTCCCATTGAAAGGAGTTTCTTCATGATATTCTCACCCTATAGATATGTTTCAGACATGCTTGTCCGATGCCAGTCTCGACTTGAGATTGCCTTTTCCTCGGACACATTAACATTGCCCACAAGCGGAGCGAACGCCAGCGCCAAAAACGAATCTTGAAGAAATGTGTCCGAGCCTGCCTTGGCGCGACAGGTATTTTTCCGTTTCTTGGTTAAAGTCGCGCTTTGATGCCAATTCGCACGTTGCATTTAATGCGCCAACCCCGCGCAGCAGGCACATTGCACACCCCAACTTGAGCGCTTTCGCCGTCCCGCCCTTGCCGCTCGGCTGATTGATGACCGCACGCACCGCACATCCCGCGCATCCGTACCGGCATTTCGGCGCGGAACAAATTGATTCGACGATTCAAGATTGAATTGGAATTTTTCGCTGATCTCGTTGGCGGTTTCGCGCAAAACCGCATGCGAACTACGCGCCTCCATCCAGCAAGCGCTTGCCGAGCGCCGAATAGCGCTCCGACGGGTTGTGTCGTTGCACCGCGAGCGTCAGCGCCTTCCGACTCCCCACCAGCACCACCAGCTTGCGGCCGCGCGTGATCGCGGTGTAGAGGAGATTGCGCTGCAAGAGCAGATAGTGCTGCGCGTGCAGCGGCACGATCACGGCGGCGTACTCGCTGCCTTGCGACTTGTGGATCGTCAGAGCATATGCCAGTGTCAGCTCGTCGAGTTCGTCGAACTCATATGCCACGTCTCGGCCATCGAAATCGACCGTCAGCTCCGCATCGTCCACGTCGATCGTGTGCACCCGGCCGACGTCGCCGTTGAAGACTCCCTTGAGATAGTTATTGCGCGTCTGCATCACCTTGTCGCCGAGCCGAAAGACGCCGCCCGCCCGCGCCACTTCGGGGCCTTCTTGTGCTTCGGGCGGATTGAGCGTCGCTTGCAAGCGTACGTTCAGGTTCTTGACGCCCAGCTCGGAGCGGTTCATGGGCGTCAAAACCTGGATGTCCTGAAACGGATCGAGCTTGAATCGCGTGGGAATGCGCTCGCGAATCAGCGCGATGATGCGTTCGAGGATTACGGCGGGCGAATCGACTTCGATGAAATAGAAATCGCCGAGCTTCCCCTCACCCCCAGCCCCTCTCCCAGAGGACGACGGGGGAGCGGTGGATTCGGGCAGCTCGCCTTCGTGGACGCGATAGGCTGCGCGTACGATGCCGCTCTCCTGGGCCTGGCGAAAGATCTCGGTGAGACGCACGACCGGGATCGCCCGTGAAGCAATGATGTCCGCGAGCACGCAGCCGGGGCCGACCGACGGCAGCTGATCCGCATCGCCGACAAGCAACAGGCACGTCGTCGACGGCAACGCGCGCAGCAGTTGATTCATCAGCACGATATCGACCATCGACATCTCATCGACGATGACGAGATCGACTTCCAGAGGCCGATCCTCGCCGCGCTGTGGACCGCGCTGATCGAATTCGAGCAGGCGATGGATCGTCTTCGCGTCTTGGCCGGTCGATTCACTCAGGCGTTTGGCGGCGCGGCCGGTCGGCGCGCACAAAAGGGTGCGCAACTTCTTGGCGAGGAAGATTTCGAGAATGCCGCGCACGAGCGTGGTCTTGCCGACGCCTGGCCCGCCGGTGAGGATGAGTACCTTGTGCGTCGCTGCCTGCCGAATCGCTTCGCGTTGCGAGGCGGCTAGCGTGAGGTTCATCTTATTCTCGATCCATCCGAGAGCGGCATCAAGCTCGAACGCGGGCAAGGGATGCGTGCCCTTCGCCAGATCAAGCAACCGACGCGCGACGCCGGCCTCCGCGTGATGGAGCGGCCGCAAATACAGCCACGGCGCGGGCGTCAGCGTCGTTTCGCGAATGAGCTCGTTTTGTTCGACGAGCAGCTTCGTCGCGTCTTGCAGGATTTCGAGCCTGATGCCGGTCTGCTGTTCAGCTTGCTGCCAGGCGTGTTCCTCCGGCAGGGCGCAGTGCCCGTCGCTGCTCGCTTCCTGGAGGATGTAACGCAGCGCCGCCTGCGCCCTCGGCAGCGCCTGCCGCTCGAAGCCGAGCTTGAGGGCGAGCTGGTCCGCGGTCTGGAAGCCGATGCCGAAGACGTCGTCGGCGAGGCGATAAGGGTTTTCCTTGACGACGTCGAGAGCGCGCTCGCCATAGGTCTTGTAGATGCGCGCCGCGTGGCCGGAGCCGAGACCGTGCGATGCGAGGAAGACCATGATGTCGCGCACGGCCTTCTGTTGCCGCCAGCTTTCGCGGATTCTCGTGATGCGTTTGGCGCCCAGGCCTTTGATCTCCTTCAGAAAGGTCGGGCTTTCGTCGATGACTTGCAGCGTGCGGGCGCCGAAGACATCGACGATCTTCTTGGCGTAGCCCTTGCCGATCCCCTTCACCAGACCGGAGCCGAGATACTTCTCGATGCCTTCGACGGTGCTCGGCGGCAGAATGCGCAGGGTGTCGGCCTTGAACTGCTTGCCGAACTCCGGATCGTCCGCCCATTTGCCGGTCGCCTCGACGTACTCCCCGGCCACGGCGCGCGGCGTCTGCCCGACGACGGTGACAGGCCCTCGTTCGCCGCGCACCTCGACGCGCAGGACGACGAAGCCGTTGTCGGGATTGTGGAAGGTGACGCGCTCGATGGTGCCGGATAGTTGATCGCTCATGGCGCCGGCTATTCTACCGCGCGCCAATCTGCTATAACATAGCCATCCCACCAAGCCAGCGTGCGGACCCTACTGGTTTTCTCCAACGGAGTGCCAGGCGTGCCGAAGAAGAACTCGATGCCGGTGACGGAGCGGGGCGTCCAGGAAGGCGTTCACAGCGGGGAGGAATTCCTCGCCGCCGAGCGCTGTCGGGTCATCCATCGGATCATGGTAAGATCGCGCGTCATGGAAGAACGCATGATCAAGATGTCGAAGTCCGGCGAGGGCTTCTTCTGGATCGGCGGCCCCGGCGAGGAAGCGTTCAACGCATGCCTCGGTCTGCAAGTCAAAAAGGGACAAGGCCCCGCCTTCGATTACCTCCACCTGCACTATCGCAACAGCGCCACCATGGTCGCGATGGGCATGGATCTGCTCGACGGCATTCGGCAGATGGGGATGACTTTCTCCGATCCGTTCTCGGTCGGTCGCAACTTCCCGAGCCATTTCTCGCGCAAAGCCTGGAATGTCGTGCCCGTAAGCTCGGTAATCGAAGTGCAATTCGCGATGGCGCCCGGCACCGCCCTCATGCAGAAACGGCACGGCGACGGCGTCACCATCGTCATCGGCGGCGACGCGGGCACGGCCGAGGGGGACTTCACCTCCTGCCTGCTTTGGAGTTCGCGCCCCGGCAACGAATTGCCCGTGCTCGCCATCACCATGAACAACCGCTGGGGCATCTCCACCAGCCACGCCTCCCAGCATAGCTGCGAGCATTCGATCGAACGCGGCAAAGCCTTCGGCATCCTCGGTGAGGTCGTCGACGGCAACGATCCGGTCGCGAGCTGGTACGCCATCGAACGCGCCTTGCGTTATTGCCGATCGACACGGCAACCGTTCATGCTCGAAGCGATGGTCGCCCGGCTCTACGGCCATTCCTCGTCGAGCGGCGCGCCGCACTCCGGCGAGAGCGATTGTATCACTGCGTTCGAGGAAAGAATGCTGGCAGCGAACGTGATCGATCAGGTGACGATCGATCACATTCATGAAGAAGCGCACGCCGAAGCCGACGCCGCGGTCGAGCAGGCGATGAAGGAGCCGAAGCCGCGGCCGGAGGATGTCGAGAGATTCACGTATGCGCCGAGCCCCGTCGATCCGGTTTATCCGGAAGATTTCACGGGGTTGCCTTGACGCGGCCGAGCCGCATCGTAGACCTCACGCTCCGCGTGAGGAACTGTCACGCGGAACGTGACGTCGCCAAAGGGTATCGGTGTCGTACCTATTATGAAATAGGTCGATGGGAATGAAAAATGGTTAATGGAGAATGGTTAATGGTCAATATTGAAGCCGAAGCTCGTAATTATCCATTAACCATTCTCCATTAACCATTTTTCATTTCAATCCACTGATACCCCCGGCACGGTCTTGTCGCCTTCAGGAGTAGTCGGGCTACGATGGCTCGCCGCCAAATCGGAGATTTGCCTCATGTCCGAGGTCCACTTCTGGCCCACGCTTGTAGGTGTGGTTGCTTTGACGCCTGATGCGTTCGGCTTTAGCTTCTGCGCCAACGCAACGGAGATCGGCAAGCTGCGGGCCGACCTCGAAGCGGGCGTGCCGATGGGACAAGCGGTCGGCTTCTCCGGCTCCGCGTGCGGCCTCAAAGACCTCGTCCGCGTCGAATCGAAGCAAGGCTCGCCGACTATCGTCGTTGTAGCACGCGAGTTTCTCGGCAAGGCCAAGGAAGGCTTCACGTTCCGACGGCAAGCCGACCGCGAGGCGTTCTACGAGACACTGCTGCAACTGCTCGGCCCGCGCTGGAAATGCGAGGAAGCGACACGCGGCAATTGCCTCCTCACGTTGCTGCCGATCGGCGTCGTGTTGTTCGGGATGTTCAACATGTTCTGCGGCGGCATGCTGCTGTCGTTGCCGCCCGACCCGAATCCCAAGCCTGGCGTGGAACCGATGCCGGTCGGCGTCATGTGGGGCATCGCGGCGTTCGGTCTGCTCGTGGCCGGGCTGGGGATTGCGGGGTTCTTTCTGGCACGCAAGATCGGCAGTACGACTTGGGAAACGATTTGTCCGCGCTGAGAATTTCCCCCCTCGCCCCATAAGTACAGAGGCAGAGGGGAGAAAGAAGTACATTCATGGCAACCATGGTCCAGGCCATCCGCATGGCGCTCCGCTATGGCGAGGAGCAGCTCGGCGTCACCGATATTTTCGGCGAAGACGTCGGGCCTCCGCTGGGCGGCGTCTTCACTGCCACGCAAGGACTCAAAACCGCGTGGAACTCGCCGCTCGATGAACGCGGCATTGTCGGCACGGCCATGGGCATCGCCTACGGCGGCGGCAGGCCCGTGTGCGAAATCCAGTTCTGCGACTATGGCTTCAACGTCATCGATCTCTTGAAAGTCGCTGGCAATCAACGCTGGGCCGGCGCCGGCGAATGGGATTTGCCGATGGTGCTGATGACGCCATCCGGCTCCGGCATCCGCGGCAGCCTCTATCATTCGCACAGCTTCGAATCGTGGGCGAGCCGGCTCGCGGGCTGGAAGATCGTCATGCCGTCCACGCCGCTCGACGCCTATGGCCTGATGCTGTCGGCGATCATCGATCCCAATCCGGTGATGGTGCTGCTTCCCAAGGCGCTCTTGCGAGTTCGCGGCGACAAGTTGATTCCCGGCGAGCCCGAGGATCAGGATCGGCTCAAACAGATGATCGACGCCCCGGTCGGCGATCGCAGCCGCTGGCAGCCGAAATGGCCAGCGCTCGAGGAATACACGATCCCGCTCGGCACTGCGGCGCTCGTGCGCGAAGGGGATAACGCGACCGTGGTCAGCTATGGCCGGACGCTGCCGTTGTGCGTGCAGGCGGCCGATCAGCTTCGCCAGGAGACGGGCTTTACCTGCGATGTGCTCGATCTGCGCAGTATCTTCCCGTATGACTGGAAGGCGATCAGCGCCAGCGTCGCGAAAACCGGGCGTGTGTTGATCGTCAACGAGGATACCGAGGTGACGAACTTCGGCGAGCATCTCCTGCGCCGCGTGATCGACGCGCATTTCTACGACTTGCTGGTGCGGCCGCGCGTCTTGTCCGGTAAACACGTGCCGGGCATCGGCCTGAATCAAGTGTACGAGCAAAACACGGTGCCGCAACTGCCTCAAGTGAAGTCGGCGTTGGAGAAACTGGCGCGCGATCCGGCGTGACGTTTGGCCGACAGAGGATATTCCGATGGACTTCAAACTCCCCGAACTCGGCGAAGGCGTTTACGAAGCGGAGGCGGTGCGCTGGTTGGTGGCGCCGGGGGACGCGATCAAGCCGGGACAGACGCTGCTCGAAGTGCTGACCGACAAGGCGACCATGGAAGTGCCGGCGCCGTTTGCAGGAGTCATCGACAAGCTGCTCGTCGAAGCGGGGCAGAAGCTGGCGATTGGGCAGGTCATCCTGCAATATCAAGACAAGGGAGCGGAGGCGAAAGCGGCGCCGAAGGCAGAACAGGTGGCGAAACCGGCTGGCCGACCCTCACCCCCGGCCTCTCTCCCAGAAGGCGAGGGGAGAAAACGCAGCGACAATGGCACGGCCGTGAAGGCCGCTCCATCGGTGCGCTTGATGGCGCGCAAGCTCGGCATCGAATTATCGCGCGTGCAGGGCAGCGGGCCGTCGGGGCGCATCCTCATCGACGATCTGTCGCGCCACGTTGCCACCGCCAAGACGCCCGCCGCGCCGCAAACGCCGAAAGTTGACTTCGGACAGCCCGGCACGCGCATCAAGTTTGCCGGGCTGCGTCGCATCATCGCCGAGCACATGGTCGCATCCAAGCACACGATCCCGCACTACACCTACGTCGATGAGTGTGACCTCACCGACATCGTCCGTGTGCGCGAAGCGTTGAAGGAATCGTTCGCGAAGAAGGGAACCAAGCTCACCTACCTCGCGTTCTTCGTCAAGGCGGTGGTCGCGGCTCTGAAGGATGTGCCGATCGTCAATGCGACGCTCGACGAAAAAGCCGGCGCGATCGTGCTGCACGATCAATATCACATCGGCATCGCCGTCGCCGCGCCGAGCGGCTTGATCGTGCCGGTAGTGCGCGACGCCGACAAGAAGAGCCTGCTCGACATTGCCAAGGAGATCGAGCGGTTGAGCAACGACGCGCGTCAAGCCAAGTCGCGTCTGGACGACCTCAAAGGCGGCACGTTCACCGTTACCTCGATCGGCAACATCGGCGGGCTGTTCGCGACGCCAATCATCCATCATCCCGAAGTCGGCATCCTCGGCGTCGGCAAGATCGTCAAGCGGCCGGTTTTCGACGAACACGGCCAGGTCAAAGCCGCGGAAATGGTGTACCTGTCGTTCTCATTCGATCACCGCGTCCTCGACGGGGCGATCGGCGCCACCTTCGGCAACGCGCTCATCAAGCATTTGCAGAATGCGGCGGCGCTGGTGGGTGAGTGATGAGGTACGGTGAACCAGGATGCGCGCACGAAGGAAGAAAATTTGCTTGCTTCGTGCCCAGCTCTTATTTCTCGCGCATTTTCTGAATCGGCATGCGTACGACCAGATCGTCGCCGGGTAGGTCATCGGCATAGCTACTACGGCCGCCGTCATCCTTGCCGTTGACGCCGACGCTGTAGAGCAGGTAGCCGTTGTCGGCCGGTCGATAGACAAGCGTTTTGCCGCTGAAGAGATCGCCCGGAATCGCGGGCAGGTACTTGGGAGCGAGAGCTTCGAGCTTCAGCGGGTAGCGGCCCTCGTCGCGCTGATAGGCGGCGAGCGCGAACGCGAGATGCAGATTGCGCTGGACTTGTTCGCTGCGATCGTTCGCGCCCTGCACCTTGCGCACGGCGGGAACGAGCAACGTGATCATGACGTCGCCGAGGTACTTGCCCTTCGCGTCGGCAAGGCTCTTTGAACCGAGCAGCGTCTTGCCGAATTCCGCGGGGGTGAGCAGATTTGCCTTCAGCGTCTTGATGTCGCGTTCGATCACTTCGAGCTGCTTTTCGCGCAGCGTTCGGTCTTTGAGGCGCATCGCGGTGGCCATGCGAGTGAAGATGATGTTGCCGTTGCGCAGCGCCGAATCCCAGTGTACGTCCGCGAACAGTAGCCGGGCGGCGAGGTTGGTCAGATTGGTCAGGTCAGGAGGCGCCCCACCCCCCGACAAGATTTCAAAGTGAGCGACGCCATGATAGTCGATTTGCATGACGGTGTCGAGGAACATGAAACGCTCCGCCAGATCGACCTTGTCGGCAGTCACGGGCATGGGCGGCAGGGTTTGCAGATCGCGCAGGCAGTTCTTGACCTTCTTGGCATCAAGCTTGGCGCTGTCGAGAAAGTCGAGATCGGCCTTGGAAGCGATTTGGTCGATGGCGATGCCGACCAGCAGTTCGATAAGCGTGCCGCCGCGCGCAATCAGCCGGCCCAGGCGATGGCACGCCTGCAAGTCTTGCCAGGCGTCATCGGTCTTCCCCTCGCCCAGACGCAGCATGGCGCGGGCGGTCAGGGCGCTGGCCAGAGAACGGCACTCCTGAATACCGGTCAGAAGGGCAGCGATCAGGGTCGTCGATTTGCCGTTCACCTTCGGCGGCAGCAGCGGCTGGTAGAAGTGCGTGCGTTTCGTTGCCTCCCGTGCGATCGCGAGCGGTTTCTCGTTGGCGGCCAACCATTTTTCCAGGTGCGGAAAATTCTTCGCCGTCCACGGCTTCTCCGTCGCGGCTTGGAACTCATCGTGCAGTTTCTCGGCGTAATCGCGTGGATTGAGCTTAAGGCGCTTCCTCATGAAGCTGTCCAAGTCGATGAAATAATCCTCCTGCTGAGGCGGCGCGGGCATCTTCATCGCCTCGAAGAACCCAGGCAATACCTTGGCGCCGCCGGGGTTGGGCCCGAACGCTTTCCAGAGCAGCACGTTCGCGTTGTTGTCCGGCGTCACGCCTTCGCGCAGTTTGTCGTTGAGGGCGGCGACGTAATCGATGTAGCCGTCCTTGTCGATCGGGCCGTCGACGTAGGTCGTCTCCTTGCCGACGGTGAACTTGGGCTTCTTTTTCGGCGGCGCATCGACCTTCTTTTCGTCTTTGTTCTGCGCGAAAACCAAGGGAGCAGACCAGAGGGCGATCAGGACGAGATTGTAGCGGAGCCAAGGCATGGTGCGTCCTCTCGGAGCAATCGGGATTGTAACCATTCACCCCTCTCCCCTGTACTCAGGGGAGAGGGGTGGTGAAAGGTCACTCGGGGGGTTATTGTTGTCCGCGCAGCTTGGGCAGCGGCATGCGCACGACGAGATCGTCGCCGCGCGGCTGATCGTCGGCGCTCTGCCCGCCGTCGTCCTTGCCGTTGCTGCCGACGCTGTAGAGCAAGTAGCCGGCGTCGTTCGGGCGATAGATGAGCGCCTTGCCGCTGAAGAGATCGTCGGGAATCGCGGCCAGGTACTTGGGGGCGAGCGCGTCGAGCTTCATCGGATAGCGTCCGTTGTCGCTCTTGTAGGCGGCGAGGGCGAAAGCGAGGTGGAGGTTGCGCTCGTTCTGCTCGGTGCGGTCGCCGGATTGCGTCATCTTGACCAGTGCGGGGGTGAGCAGGCACATCAAGTTAGCGCCGATGAGCTTGCCGAGGACTTCGTCCGTGCCCTTCGCGATGAGGAAGGCGCTGGCGATGCCTTTCGCACTGGTGATTTCCTGCTTCAGAGCTTGGGTGTCGATTTCGATCTGCTGGAGCTGTTTCTCGCGCAGGTTGCGGTCCTTGAGGCGCATCACCATGTTCATGCGCGTGTACCACTGATTGGCGTTGCGCAACGCCGGATCCCAGTTGACGATGCCGCTCGAAAACTTCCCCGTCTTGAGCGCGGGATCGAGCCCCAGGTCGCCGCCGGTGCGGTCGAGCAGCATGACCGAATCGAGGAACATGAAGCGTTCGCCGAGGTTGACCGCGTCCGCAAGCGGCGGCAGCGGCGGGAGCGTTTGCAAATCGCGCAGCCGATCCTCGAGCTGCCTGGTGTTCAACTTCGCGTGTTCGATATGAGCGAGATCAGCGCTGCCGGCCCTCGCTTCCAGGGCTATACCGACCAGCCCCTCGATGAGCGTCGCCCCGCGCCCGACCTGTCGGCCCAGCCGATGCACCGCGAGCAGATCGTTCCAGGCATCATCGATGCGCCCCTCCGTCGTCCGCAGCATGGCCCGCGCGAGCAGGGCAGACGCCAGAGCGCGACAACGCTGGACGCCGGCCATGTTCGACGTCAGCAACCCATCGAAGCCGCCGTCTTTACTTTTGATCGGCAGCAGCGGGTAATAGTATTGTGTGCCGCGCGTCGCCTCAATTATGGCCGCGAGCGGCTTCTCGTTGCTCTTGAGCCATTCGGCGAAATCGGGATGTTCCTTCGCAGTCCAGGGACGAGCCGTGACGATGTCCATCGTGTCATAGAAACGCGTCGAGGCGGCCTCGTTCGCGAAATTGAAGTGTTTTTTCCCTGGGAAGACAAAGTAGTCCCCCTGCGCGGGCGGGACGGGAATCTTCATCAACGCAAAGAATGCATCGGGCATCGATTCGCCGTCGGGCCGCGGACCAAACGCTTTCCAGAGCAGGGCGTGGGCGTTTTTCTCCGGCGTCACGCCTTCGCGCAGCTTGTCGTTGAGGGCGGCAACGTAATCGATATAGCCGTCCTTGTCGATCGGGCCGGTGACGTAGGTCGTCTCCTTGCCGACGGTGAACTTCGGCTTGGGTTTTTGCGGCGCATCGACTTTCTTGTCGTCCTTGCCCTGTGCCGCGACGAATGGAGCGGACCAGCAGATACTTATTGAAATGGCAATCACGAGACAGAAACGGCGCCAGGACATGGTATGCCTCCCACCAAGAGTGTGAGAGTATTGTCCGCGGCGCGGCGGAAGAATGCAAGCGGATTAGCGACGCGGAAAACCTGCGGGCGAGATCGGCACCGGCGGCTCCAGTCGGACATTGGGCTGGTTCGATGGCTGCTCCACGCTGCCCATCGCGGCGCGGGCGATGCCTTGCGGGTCGAGCGGCTGCGCGGGCGGGACCGTCAGGCGCACGGTTTTCGTGACGCCGTTGCCCGCGAAGGTGGCGGCGGCGTTCGGATTCGGATTGGCGCTTGGATTGGCGGCGAGGAGTTGCTGATTGTTAGACTGCCCCTTCGTATCGCGCAAGTGCTTCAGCCACGCCTGTTCAAGTTCCTCGACATTGGCATGGCCGAAGTGTGACTTGGCAGCCTGATCCCAACCGTACTGCATGCCGGCGCCGACGAAGTTGAGCAGGTGCTGGCGATTGCTGCGTTTCACCAGGTAGTCGCACATTGAATAACCCTGAGCATACAGGCAAATTACTTGCGGCGGATATTCACGCAGGCCCAACAGGGTGCGCATCGGGATCTGCTGCCCCTTGTTGAGGATGTTGCGAACGTGCTTGTCGTGCCGATCGCGTTCCGCGTCATCTTCGGACAGGACGGAACCCCCTTCATCGGCCCAGCGCGGCACGGGCGTCTTGAAGTGATGCGCGAAGATCGTGTGAGTGATCTCGTGCGGCAACACGCTGTAGAGTAAGCGATCGAGCGGCCCGCGAATAGTCATTTCCTGGCTGGTGACGCGCCCGCCGCCGAAGGTGAATACGGTCTCCCCGCTGGGAGCTTCCATCGTCACATTCACACGCAACGGGCACGGCTGGGGCCAGTTCGGCATCTCGCGGCCCAGCCATTGGATTGCCTTCTCTTTGCGATAGCGTTCGGCCCATTCGCCGACTTGCTTGCAGACCTGCGGATTGGCGGAGATGACGATGAAGTTGGCGGTGCGAATATCGGCCCCCATGGAGGAGACCGCGGCCAGGACCAAGAACAGTGCGATTCGCTTCTTCATATTACCCAGCCTCCGGTGGTCGCTCATCCAGCGCAGAGAAATATCTGCTTCCACTCTAAAGGCAAAACTTGAGCCAAGCTTGCAACCCGCGCGCATTTTTCGGCGAATCTCAGCCCGAAGCTACGGCCTGGACGATAGTTGCGGATTCAAACGAAGGCGCGGCGCTGCTATTTTCCTCGTAAGCAGATTTTGTAAATTTTTCCTAAAGAACAATCATCGCGGCAACCTTTGCAATATCGGTCCCAACCAGAGCGTCAGCAAAGGCTGCCGAGTGTCTCTTCGCTGGTTTTTTTGAGGTCCGGTCACTTCATGAACGGAAGGATTGCCGGTCACGGAGTGACCGGACCTCAAGAAGCGTGGCAAACTGTACCCCAACCCAGTCACGCTCGGATGAGTCAATCCTGTCCGCACGGCGTATAATCCACCTCATCGCTTCTCCAACCATTGCCGAGAATGTCCCATGAAAAGAGACCTCTCCATCGTCGGTGGCCTAATCGGGTTGGCTGGTCTTGCCATTGGCCTGGTCGTCGCCATGCTCTATTTGCTGGGAGATAGCGATCAGACCACGACCATCCCACCAAAAACCGAACGATTCGCCGAACTGCCCAAGAAGAAGGAAGAGCCGAAAAAGCTCGCCGAGCTGGTCAAGAAACCGATGCCGAAGCCGCCGGCGAACGCAGACCGGCCCACCGACCGGAATGATAAAAAAGTCAACGACCCACGTGAGACGAAAAAACAAGAGGAGAAGAAGAGCGACGCAACGTCCGTGGCGAAGATGCCGGAGGAGAAAAAACAAGAGGAGAAGAAGCAAGAGATTGCCAAGGCAGAGGTGAAAGTCGAGCCGAAGGCGGAACCCAAGGTCGAACCGAAGGCGGAACCAAAGGTCGAACCGAAGGATGACGCGAAGACGCCTCCCGTCAAGCTCGTCGTGCTGGGCAATCTCTTCCGCATCAACGATCCCGACGGCGAATTCAACGTGGAGGTTCTCAATCGCGGCAAAGAGATCACCTTGCTGGGCAAGGTCAAGACGCTCAAGATCGCCGGCGCCAATGAAAATTCCATCCTCGACGCTTCCCGGCTCGAAGCGCAGGAGGTCATCTTCGTCGGCAATATCAACAGCGGCGCCCGGATCACGCTCGGCAAGGCCCACACCGTCAAGATCGCGGACGTCAACAATGGTTCGTTGATTGACGCTTCCGAAGCGCATGCCCGCGCGATCATCCTGGCCGGCTCGATCAATAGCGGTTCAACCGTCAAGCTGCACGCGCCGCAGGGGACGATCGAATTCGCCGGTGAACTCAACGACCGCAGCCAGCTTGAGATCGACGCGCCTGCAGGTAAGGTGCTCTTCAGAGGGCGCGACGCCTCGAGCATCAACAGCAGCGCGAAAGTGCGCATCATCGCCAAGGACGTGGAGCTGCGCAGCGCCGTCAATGGCCCGCAAACGCAGCTCGACATCACGCTGACGAAGGACGGCTCGCTGAAGGTCGAGCGCCTCCACGGCGGCGTGCGCCTCCTCTATCGCAAGGCCGACGCCAGCGACCCGCAGCCGCGCATCGACCGCGGCGACGTGGATCCCCAGGCCGAATTTCGCGAACTGCCGCCGGAGAGAAAGTAGTCAAGGGCGCCTTTTTGCGTCGTCGGCCCCCGTACCATCAATTCGTGTCGGCGTCCCCGGTGTTTGCTGACGGGGTCAAGTCGTCGTGAACACCGACGTAGGCCCTTGTCGTGCCGAGTAGCAATGCGCCGGACGCAACGGAACGTGGGATTTGCGGCATGATCGCCTTGCTTGGCGCACCTAGCGTGAGATTCAGAGGAATGTCGATCCCGTTTTTTCCGCCAGCTCGCGCCTGGGACGCTCGGCTTTGGTATACTTTGAGAGTATTCGTCCGTCCCGCCGTCGCCGCAAGTTGAATTTCCCTCCCCTGGAGACAGCAACCGTGCGCTCACGACTTTGGAACGCCTCGCTCGGCCATTTCGCTCTGCTCGTCCTCGGCGCTCTCGCTCCGGCGGCGCGGGCCGACGTGTTTCAAGAGAAGATTGAACCATTTGCGAAGAAATACTGCCACACTTGCCACAACAAAAAGCAGGCCAAGGGCGAACTGGATCTCACGCGTTACGCTCGGGACGGCGATGTCACGACTGATTTCCGCCGCTGGACCAACGTCATCGAGTTCGTTCGCAAAGGCGAGATGCCGCCGAGCGACCACAAGCTTCAGCCGACGCTGCAGGAGCGCGATGCGGTCGCCGGCGCCATCGAGGCGATCTTGCTCGTCGAGGCGAAGAAGCACGCGGGCGATCCCGGCGTCGTCTTGCCGCGCCGGCTTTCCAACACGGAATATGATCTGTCGATTCGGGATCTCACCGGCATGGCGATCCACGCGACCAAGGAGTTCCCTGTCGATCCGGCCGGCGGCGAAGGATTCAACAACACCGGCGAAGTGCTCGCCATGACGCCGAGCTTGCTCAACAAGTATCTCGGGGCGGCGCAGCTTGTCTCCGACCATCTCGTGCTGAAACCAAGCGGCATGACGTTCGCGCCGTTTCCGGTCACCTCCTACGCCGAACGCACGAAACTTACCGAGCAGGCGATCATTGATTTCTACCGCCAGCATGATGTGCGCATCAGCGACTATCTGGAAGCAGCCTGGCGCTATCGGCATCGCGGTGAAGTCGAGCGTGGAGTGAGCCTGGGAGAGTGGGCGGCCCGGCGCAAGCTGAGCGGCAAGTATCTCGCCCTCGTCTCGAAAACACTTGACGAAGCGACGACCGGCGCCGGGTATCTAAAGCAACTTGGCGCCATGTGGGACGCCGTTCCAGCCCCCGTGAAAGCCGGCGGCATTCCGCAGGAGTTGGCGGAGTGCGAACGATTCATCGCCTTCATGCGGACTCGGCTTGGCCAAAAGGAGCCATCCCTGATCCAGGCCGACGCCGGGAATTGGCCGATCAGTCATCTCGCCAAGCGCGCCAAAGTGGCAGCCGGGCGCGACAAGTTCGATCCCAGCACCTTCAAGACGAAGCAGACGCTCAAGCTTGGTCGGCTGCAACTGAAGCAGGCAGAGAATCGCTCGGCGACCGTGCTCTATCTGCGTGTTGATCCGGCCTTCGACGCGCCGCCCGGCGTGGTCATATTCCATCGTCCCCTGTTCAGCAAGTCCGATAATCTTCCGAAAAACAAGAAAGACATCGAGACCCAAGGTGTCGAATCGTTACGCGCAGTGCTGGAACGCGAAGCCCCCGAGGTCGCGCGGCGCCTCGGCTTCGGCAAACACCCGCGAGGCGGCGAACTGGATCCCGATTCGTTCGCGGTGCAGGCGCCTATCGTCGTCGAGATTTCGCTCAGTCCCGCTGCGGTCACGGCGCTGCAAGGCAGACAGTTGCTCGTTGAATGCGAACTCGACGGCAAATCGGCGCCGGAAGCAGCCGTTCAGGTCCAGCACGCCGTTGGCACCCGTCCTGTTGCGAAGTTCGGCGCTACCGTCGAATGGCTGCTGCAACCCGAGAGCAAGGCGGCCAAGGACCTCACGGCCTCCGGCGAACGATTCTGCGCCGCGTTTCCCAATCGCTTCTTTTATGTGGATGCCAATCGCGGTTTGGCCGCGGGCTTTCACCTCGTCGAAGGTTTTTTTCGCGACGATCAGCCGCTCGTCAACAACGTGCTGGCCGAGGCCGAACGTAAAGAGCTGGACTACCTCTGGAAAGAACTCGCCTTCGTCACCCAGAGCGTGGAGACGTTGCTGCGCGGCTTCGTCTGGTTCGAACGAGCCGAGCGTCACGTGCTGCACGACAAGCGATTCGATTTTCTCCGCTCGGAGGATCCGCTGCTCGTCGAAGAGGAATTGCTGTCCAGGTTCGAGTGGCTTTATCTGGAAAAGCTAGGCGTCAAACTCATGGACGGAGCAATTAAGCCGCAACAACCGAGTCCTCAGTTTGACCTGATCCACGGTTTCTTCGAACAAGTTCGCGCCGGCCTCGCGGAATACAAACAGAATCTGACGAAGGCCGAGGAGCCGGCGCTGGCCGACCTGGAGCGCTTGGCACAGCGTGCTTTCTCGCGACCGTTGCGTCCCGAGGAGACCAAGTCCCTGCGGGGGCTTTATCAGCGTCTACGCAAACAAGGGCTGGGCGTCGAAGCGTCGCTGCGCGGCACGTTCACGGCGGTGCTGATGTCGCCGCACTTCTTCTACCGCGCCCCCGTCACGCCGGCGGGACAAGGCATTCATCCGCTGACAGACGACGCGATGGCCCGACGGTTGAGCTATTTCCTCTGGGCGTCATTGCCGGACGACGAATTGCTCAAGGCGGCGCGTGCCGGAAAGCTCCAGGACGACGCGGTGTTGCGAGCGCAAGTGCGGCGCATGATGAAGGACCCGAAAATCGAGGCGTTCTCCCGCGAATTCTTCGGTCAATGGCTCCGTTATCGCGATTACCTGGCCAAGGATCCGATTCCCGCGAACACGTTCCCCGGCTACGACGCCGCCTTGCGCGAAGCGATGTTCGAGGAGCCAACACGGCTTATCACGCATCTGATTCAGCAGGACGAGCCGGTCGATGAGCTGCTGCACAGCGATGCGACCTTCGTCAACGAAACGCTCGCCCGGTTCTATGGCGGCGAGCTTGAAAAACAGTTCCGCAAGTTAGCCGAACGCGCAAGCGACGGACGGCTGAATCCGTCGCTCGCGCGTCCGGCTAACCAAGAATGGCACCGCGTCGAAGGCTTGCGGAACATCGGCCGCGGCGGGCTGTTCGGCATGCCGGTGATTCTGGCGAGAAATTCCGTGGGGCAACGAACGAGCCCCGTGAAGCGTGGGTTCTTTGTCGTGCATCATGTGCTCGGCCAGCACTTCCCGCCGCCGCCCGCCGACGTGCCGGAGTTGCCGAAGTCGGAGAAAGAAAGCGCCAAGACGATTCGCGAGATGCTCGCCCAGCACACGACGAAGCGAAGTTGCGCCATGTGCCACGTCCATTTCGACGGGCTCGGCCTGACGATGGAGGGCTTTGACGCGATTGGCCGGGCACGGAAAAAGGACCTCGGCGGCCGCGACGTCCAAACCGTCGGATCGCTGCCGCCCTCACCCCTTTCCCCTCTCCCTGAGGGAGAGGGGAAAGGGGTGAGGGTCGAGGGAATTTCCGGGCTGATTGACTATGTTGGAAAGCGTCGCCGGCAGGACTTTGAGCGGAACCTGTGCCGCAAGTTCCTGGGCTACGCCCTCGGACGATCGGTGGTGCTGTCGGATGAGCCATTGTTGCAGGAAATGCAGAAAAATCTGGGTGCGGAACGACGATTTTCCGTGTTGTTCGAAACGGTCGTGTTGAGTCCACAATTCCGCCGGCAACGTGGGCGGGATTTTGTGGCCGCGACTCCGTAACGCAGCCGAGACAACGAGCCGGCGACGGTTGCATTTTCGCACCTCCAACCCCTCTCCCGCTGAGTATCAGGGGGAGTGGGGAGGTGCGGGAGGTGCATAGCTACCTTAGTTTTTCCGCTCATACACCACTTTGCCGCCTACCATCGTCGTCAGCACGCGCGTCTCCGACAAATCGGTGCACGTCATGTAATCGCGGTCGATGATGATGAGGTCCGCCAGCTTGCCGACTTCGAGCGTGCCCTTGTCCTTTTCCTCGCGGCCCAGGTACGCGTTGTTGATCGTGTACAGACGCAGGGCTTCCTCGCGCGTCAGGCATTCTTCGGGGACGAGCACCTTGCCGTTTTCGAGCTTGCGCGACACCGCGACCTCGATGCCGAGCCAGGGGTCCCACGGGTTGGTGGCCTTGCGCGGGTCGAGCTTGATCATGTGGTCCGAGCCGCCGCCGATGGTGGTGTATTTCAGCCAGCTCTTGTAGGGCTGGAACCAGCGGATGCGTTCGGCGCCGAGGACGCGGTCGAGCGTGGCGCCGTCCTTGTAGAGCCAGGCGGGCTGCACGTCGGCGCAGACGCCCAGACGCTGGCAGCGTTCGAGATTCTGCTTCGACGGGAAGTTGGCGTGCGTGATGCAGAAACGCAGGTCTTTGATCGGCACGATGCGATCGACGAACTCGTAGCCGTCAAGCAAAACGTCCATCGCCCCTTCGCCGGCGGTGTGGGCGGTAACGGACCACTTGCGGCGCGCGCCTTCCTCGGCCAGGATCTTGACTTGCTCGACCGACGTGAAGAGCAAGCCGCGATAATCGGTTTCGACGATCTGATATGTTTCGCCCGGCGGCCAGGGCTTCCTCATATACGCGGTGCCGTTGAGCATGCCGCCGTCGAGAAAGAACTTGATCGGCCCGATGCGGATCCAGACGCCGCCGCTGCCGGTCGGGCCGCCGAAGCTCGATTTTTCGCTCAAGGAATCGAAGCGGCGCGCGATCTGTTCGCGCGTGCCGGACGGGCTGAAGTTGGGGCAGACGTTGACACGGACGGTCAGCTCGTTGGTCTTGAGCAAATCGTGATACATGTTGAACGCGCCAGTGCTCGAGCTGCGATCGGAGATGCTGGTAATGCCGTGCGAGTTGTAAAGGGCGAACAGCTTCTTGAGGGCCTCACGACGATCTTCCGCTTTCGCCTTGGTCTTGGTGACGACCTTCAGAACGCCGCCGGCGTTGCGCAACATGCCGGTCAGCTCGCCGGTCTTGGGATCCTTGACGATGACGCCATTGGACGGATTCTTCGTCTCCTTGGTCACGCCCGATACTTTGAGCGCCATCGAATTGGCCATGCTCGCCGGCCCGGCGTTGTGCAGCACCGGATGCTTGGGCGCGACGGCGTCCAGTTCCGCGAGCGTCGGGAAACGGGCTTCCTTGAAGCGCGTCGGAAACGCGAAACGCAGGACGATCCAGTCCCCCTCCGGCAGCTCTTTCGTTTTCTTGCGGATGTAGGCAAACTCGTCTTCCAGCGACGTCAAATACGGCAGCTCCTCGTCGAACTCGCTGGTAGCCGCTCCGGTCGGATGCGTGTGGCTATCGTAAAGCCCCGGCAGCACGTTGCGCCCCTTGGCGTCGATCACCTTCGTGTCCTTGCCCGCATGCTTGAGCACGGCTTCATTGGCGCCGACGGCCACGATGCGATCCCCCTTGATCGCGATAGCTTCCGCGATCGTGAACTTCGCGTCCACCGTCAGAACCTTGGCATGATGGATGATGATGTCGGCCGGCGCCCTCGCCCCTTCCCCTTCTCCCTGAGGGAGAGGGGGAAGGGGTGAGAGATCGGCCGGGATGATTTCGACCTGCGTCGCGACGAAACCGACGAGAACGAGTGTATAAAACCAGCGTTTCATGGTTGGATCTCCGGTTGAATGAATCTGCTGCAATTCTTTCGTTTAGCGTTCGGGATAAATTGCCGATTGCTTGGTGCTGCAACGCGAACGCTAAACGAAGCAATTTTCTACCTCGCCACGGATCACTTCGCCAGCTGCCAATTTGAAAACGTCACGAGTCGATTGTCAAGCTGGTCCGCCTTCGCATTGACGGATCGCACAGTCTTGGGCAGGTCGAACGCGCCGATGCGCGTCCATGTGTTGTGATGCGCGACGGAGTTGACCAGGGCATTCGTCTTCAGGTCCCAGGTGTTCACGACGTACGACACCGGCAAATACTGCTTTTCTTTGTTCCAGGTGTTCTCCAGCACCGTGATCGTGAAACGTGTGTCTTTCAGCGCGCGATTGACCTCGATAATCTGCCCATCGCGAATGCGGTAGCTCGAATGTAGCTCATCGTTGAGCACCTTAATCGCTCGGCCGGCCGGATGCTGCGCGACCGAATCGATGAAGGCGCACGGCGTGTCCTCGGCCGTGCCGGGCAGGCGATGGCTGACCAGCGAGGCCAGGGTGCGGCGTGTCCATTCCTTCACGCCGTCGTCGGCTTCGAGCTTGAGTGCGAGCTTGCCGCTAGCCGCGACCGCGAGCTTGCCCTTGGCGATCTTGCCGTTGACGTTGATGTCGAGGTCAGCCGAGAAGCCGGGGAAGTTGTTCCAGACGGCGCGACCGGCACGTGCGTCGGCGAGCAGCTTGGTGGCGACGGAGTCGGGCTTGGCCTGCTGGGTCGCACGGACCGGAGTGACTTGGCCTTTTGTCGGCACGAGCCAAAGGATGTGGGCGTGCACCGGCGCGACGAGCGCGAGAACGGTAAGCAATCCGAGAAGTCGTTTCATGAGCATCCTCCAAATAGTTGGTACCAGGATAGTTTCCTGGATAGAGGGATGGATGCCAAGAGGAATCTCGGCGAACGAACCGCAATCGTGAGGTGGGGATCACGTCGCTGTCCGTCGCCGAGGTGTGCGCCGTCGTGCCTGTCAATCCAGACTGCCAGCATCGTCGCTCGCGCGCGTGCCCAGCGCACGCCAGGCTTGGCTTGCAATTCGCGACGAAACCGCGCGTGCCGAGCCGTCCATGAGCACGACATGGACCATTGCCGTGTGATAGCTGCGCGAGGTGACCGCCGCAAAGGTGGTGCGATTGGTCGTTTTTCCCTCGCGGCTGGAGTTGAAATCAATGTCATAATTGACGCCGCCGCTGGAGTAGGGGACCACGGTGTTCGGCGGAAAGACAGTCGTGAAACCGGATTGATGTGCTCGGGCATCGACCCATTCGGTATGGCCAGAATCGGTTTTGAAGCTGCCACCGAAGCCGCTGATGGCCGCCGGCGTGGCGGGAGCCCCGGTCGAGCTGGCGGGACTGCCGCCGTCGCGCAGGTAAGGCGTAAAGGCTTTCACCTCCGCGAGGCCGATGGTGTTGCTCATGCCGTCGATGAAGGCCGAGGTGGGCAAGGAATAGTTGATGGTAAACGCGCCGTCGCCCCCCAAACCGGTCAGCGGATCATAGACCTGCCACGAGCCAAGGTTAATGCCGTAGTTAAGCGGATAATGCGTGATGGCGCCGTCCGGCCGCGGTCGGCTGTTGGCTTCGGTCGGGCACTGAAACAAGGGGATGCGCATCTGCGTCACGGCGCCTTGTGTGCTGTAAGACTTCGTGAAGTCGCATAGGCTCTGTAGCGATTGCTGTTCGATATACGGCAGGAGGCGTGCTTGCACGGACCAGGCATCGCCCGTCACACCGAGGGGATAATCGGCCGCGGATGGGAAACCTCTGAAGGTATTCTCGTAGGTGTGCAGGGCGAGGCCAATTTGTTTGAGGTTGTTCAGGCATTGCATGCGCGACGCAGACTCACGCACTTTCTGCACGGCGGGAACGAGAAGGCCGATGAGGATCGCGATGATCGCGATGACGACTAGCAATTCGATCAGCGTGAAGCCAGCTCGGTACATTGAGCCGCGCCCCTGCGTGGATGCGGTGCGCATCGCACTCTCCTTTTAGAAAGTAGTTGGGTGGGAGGTGCGTTGCGTGCGGACGCGAGTGGAACACTCGCTGCGGTGGCGGAGCAGCCTCTAGTTGATACTAATTCTCAATATCAACTAAGTCATATTAGAATAGTGCTTTTGCGTTGGCAATGGGGATTCTGAATGTTCTTGGTTTTTCTTGCGTCGCCATATTTGCGTGGAGTTGTCCGACCTTGCCTTAGCCACCCGCAGGATTGCTTTCGGGTAATTGCGCAGCTCAATTATTTGCGCTCGTCCAATCAATTCTTTTTTATTGACATTAAGTCTCAATAGTAATAAGCTACTCGCCGAGTGGGAAGGGGGGACGTTCCGCCATGATTGACCCGATCAAGCCATATCCCGAGCCAGCGAAACCATCGTTGGGCAAATCCGAAGATTCACCTAAGGTTGTCTCGACGCAAGACCTCTTCGCCGGCGCGCGTGTGATCTGCATCGAACACGAAGGCGAAATCTATCGCTTGCGCATCACACGGCGCGGCAAACTGATCCTCCAGAAATGACTCGGGGCCGCGGAGATATTGCACGAGACAAGAACGAATCACGAAAACGGAAATGGACGTTGATTTTTGGAACAGCGGCCCTGGCGCCAATTATCAACCACTTTCTTTTCGTGATTTCGTTCTTTCGTGTTTTCGTGATTGGTTCTTGTTTGCGGCTCGTGTAAGGTGATGCTGGAATGCAAACTTTCGCGTTATCCGTCTCGTCTTTTGTGGCGATCCCCCACATTACAAAACTCGCAGGAGGTTTTCCCATGCGTTGGCTGCTCGTCTGCATCCTCGCTCTTGCCGTCGCGCCGCTTGCCGTCGCGCAGGAAGCGATTGTGAAGAGCAAGATCGTCTCCGTCGGCCTGTTCAAAAATGGGCTCGTTGTCATCAAACGCGCGGTGCAAGTGCCGGGAGCGGGCACGTTTCGGCTTGATGCGTTGCCGGAACCGGTGCATGGTTCGTTCTGGATCGAAGCCAACGCTCGTGTCGATGTGTCGGTGAAGGTGCGCGAAATCGAATCGTCGCTGCACGTCGAAGGCGGCATGAAACTGCAGAGCGATCTGGCGGGCAGGAAGGTCACGCTGCACTTCCGCAACGACAAGATTCCTTCCGTCACGGGAACGCTCGTCAAGCTCGCCAAGCCGGAGATGCCGGAGGGGCTGATCGTCGGAGAACGCGCCGGCTATCACGAGCACTTCTGGATCGTCAAGACCGAGAAGAGCCGGCTTTACGTCAACCCCGGCGACGTGGCCATGGTGCAGGTGGACGACGCCGGCGACAAGATCGTCCAACGCAAGCCGGTGCTGATTCTCGAAGTCGAAAAGACAGCGAAGAAACCGGTCGTCTACGTGACTTATCTTACCAACGGCCTGGCCTGGGCGCCGAGCTATCACGTCGACATCTCCGACAAGAAGTCGTTGGCGATTGAGATGGCCGCCGTCATCCGCAACGAGTTGACCGACCTGGACGATGCCGAGATCAAGCTGATCTCCGGCTTTCCGAGCGTCGAATTCGCCAGCGTGACCTCGCCGCTGTCGGCGCGCACGACCTGGGCGAAGTTCTTCCAGGAAATTTCGAGCCGGCATCACGCGCCTCATGACGACGCGAATTTACGTCAGAACCTTTTCAATAACACCGTGGTGAGCAATTTCGAGACCTTCGTCCGCCCGAAAATCAACGCCGGCGCCATCCCCGCCGGCGAAGGCGTCGATCTCCACTTCGAGTCGATCGGCAAACGCACGTTGCTGCGCGACGAGTCGATCTCGCTTACCGTCGGCAAGGCGAAAGCCGACTACGAACGCATTGTCGAATGGACGGTCGGCACCAGCCCTGTCGCCAAAAAGCATGGCAGCACGCGCAGCGAGCAGAAGGACGAAATGTGGGATATTCTGCTCTTCAAGAACCCCTTCAAGTTTCCGATGACAACCGCGCCGGCGCTGGTCGTCGAGAACGGTAAGTTCAACGGCCAGCGCACCAGCTACTGGGCAAACGTCGGAGAAGAAGCGAACCTGCGCATCACGCGTTCCTTGAGCATCCGAGCACGCAGCCTGGAGCAGGCCGACTCGAAGCCAAACGAACGGGTCGTTGTCGATGATAAAAACTATTCAAAGGTGTATCTCAAGGGCGAATTGACGATGAGCAATCACCGCGCCCAGCCGATCAAGATGCACATCCGCCACGCGATCCGCGGCATCATCCACGAGATCGACGGCGCGCCGAAGTTGGTGACGCGCGAGGAGAGCCTGGAGGACATCAATCGCGTGCAGGAGGCGCTGTGGACGGTCAGCCTGAATCCGGGCGAGGAACGCAAGCTGACCTACAAGTATAGCGTGCTGGTGTATCGATAGGCCCCGTATTTATCTAGCGTTCGCGCGGCGCTGCGCGAACGCTAAACTCACAGACCACGTTTGAAGTATCCCATGGCCAGCGCATCGCGACTCGTGCGCGCTTCGAGTTCGCGCATCCCCTCTGCCGCCATCGGTTGAAACGCGCGGGCGATGTCCGCGTTCTCGTCCACTTCCGCCGGCGTCTCACAGCCGACGATCGCGAGGCTCACCCCCGGAATCGACCACACATATCCCAGCGCCTCACTCATTGCCAGCCGCGCGAGGACGCGGCGCTGGGCGCAAACCTTCATCGCGATGACGCCCATGTTCTGCTTGACGGCTTCCGCGACCACGGTCGAGACAAACGGCAGGCGATGCACGTCGGCGGCGTTGAGCGCGACCAGCACCGTGTCGAACGCGAAACGGCGCATTGCTTCGAGAAGTATGGCTGGATCGTGATGCCCAGTGATGCCCAGGTGTTTGACGCGACCTTCCGCCTTCGCTTGCACCAAGGCTTCGAGAACGCCGCTTTTGCCGAAGATGTGGTCGAGATCATCGAGGCTGCGCAAGTCGTGCAGTTGCCAAAGGTCGAGATGATCGGTGCGGGCGCGGCGCAGGGTGTCATCAAGGAGGCGCAGGGAGCCATCGCGGGTGCGGTCGTGCGTTTTCGACGCCAGGAAGACTTGCTGACGGCGTTCGCCGAGAGTCGCGCCGAAGTAATCGAGGCAGCCGGAGTAGGCCGGGGCCGAATCGCAATAGGTGACACCTTGATCGAGCGCCCGACTGATGACGCGCGCCGCCTCGCGTTCGCGGCCCCAGGTGCGCAGGACGCCTTCGCCGCCGAGGCCGAACAGCGTGACGGGTCGACCGGTCTTGCCGAGCGGGCGCGCAGGGATCGTTAACGCCATTTGCTTCCTCCAATCCGATTTTCGGTTTAGCGTTCCCGCGACGCCATATGGGCGCTACGCCGCTAGCGGTATTATTTTCCGAAGTCCTTCAAGGGATCGCGTAATTTCGCCGCCAGCGCCGACTGGGAAACCGGCGCCGGCCTCTTCACGGGGTTGACCGGGGGCTGTTCTTCGTTTACCGTAGCGTCTTCCGCGACGAGTTCCGGCGCGGCGTTCGGCGGATCGGTGACCGCGCGAGGCGCCCCGTTGCCGAATAGCGTCTCGACTTCCGTGTCTTTGAGATCATGCTGGATCGCCACGAAGGTGAGCTGCTCATAGGGAACGATCACGACACGGCCGGAGTCTTGGGTACCTGCCAGTCGGCCGCGGATAATCATGAAATCCGGTTCCAGCTTGACGATCTTCTGCAGGACGATCTCGGCGCCGGTCGTGATGCCCAACGCCAGCGTGTTGTGCAAATGGCCGGGGATGCGACGAAATAGGGCGATCCAGGCTTCGTTGGCGTTCATGGGTCGATCCACGGAGCGATGAGGGTGACCTGGTTAGTGTAGGTGAAACACGGCGTCGGGAACAAGAGCGAGCGGTGCAGGAATGAACGACCTATGGCCTGGACTCTGTGCGGCGGCGGCGCTGATCGCGCTCTTGGCGCTTGTCATTCGCTGGCAGGTACACGCGTTTCTGGCGCTGTTCGTCGTCAGCCTCGGCCTGGGGCTGGCGGCCGGGTTGGCGCCGGCGCAGGTCCTTGATTCGATTCACAAGGGCATCGCGGATATCTTGCGCGAGGTCCTGCTCCTGCTCGCCTTCGGGGCCATCCTGGGCCGGCTGCTCGAAGTCTCGGGGGCCGCCGAGTTGATAGCCCGCCGATTGATCCACGCCCTGGGCGAGAAGAATACGTCGTTCGCGGTCTTGATCGCGGCGTTCATCGTCGGCATTCCGATCCTCTTCAACGTCGGGTTTCTCGTCCTGATCCCGATCGTGTGGCGGCTGCAGCGTGAGACGAAACGGAGCTTGCTGTTCTTTCTGCTGCCCCTTGCGTTCAGTCTGGGGATCACGCATTCGCTTGTGCCGCCGCATCCGGGCATCGTCGGGGCGGTCAACGCGCTGGCAGGGCGGGCGGCCGATCGCGTCATGGTCGAGACGATCATCTTCGGCATCGCGCTCAGCTTTCCCTTGGCGCTCGTCGGCTGGTTCGGGCCGGGGCGATTCTGGGCACAACGGCAGTTCGTCACGGCGCCGGAAAACATGTCGGCAGACACCACGAAGCCGGACGCGCAAGGGCAATTCACAACCGCTGAGCACCTCGCGAAACCGGCCCCGCGCGGCGCGCAATCGTTCGCGCTGGCCTTGACGATCATCCTCGCGCCGCTTGTCTTGAGTGTCGCCGGCTTTGGGGCGAAGTTGTTGCAAGACCTGCATCTCTTGCCCGAACGCATGACCTGGACACTTTTCGATGCGAACGACCTGCCCGCATTTTTGCGCTGGCTGAATCACAGTGCCCTCGATTGGCTGCAATTCTTCGGCAAGCCGACGGTAGCGTTATTCGTGCCGATGGCCTTGGCGCTGTGGAGCTATGGGCTGCGCCAGGGCCAGTCACACAAGCAATTGGCCAAGCTCATTGGCGACGCGCTGATCGAGGTCGGCGGGATGGTCTTTCTCTTCGGGGCAGCGGGCGGGTTCAAGGAGGTGATCCAGGCGACCGGCGTGGGCGATTACCTCGCGCGGCAGATGTTGCTGTTGCCGCTCTCGCCGGTTGCCGTCGCGTTCTGCATCGCTGCTTTAGTACGGATCGCGCTCGGCTCGGCGACTGCGGCCATCCTGACGGCGTCGGCGCTGCTGGCGGGGCTCGCGGCGTCGATGCCCGGACGCGAAACGCTGCTCGTACTCTCCGTGGCGTGCGGCGTCACCGTCGGCACGCAGCCGGCCGACAGCGGCTTCTGGATGATCAAGGAGTACGGCAACCTTTCGACGACCGACGTGATGTTGCGCATCAATGGCTGCCGGCTATCCATGGCGTTAACCGGGCTGGCGATCTTGTTGTTGTCCGAATGGCTATTGCGAGTTTTCCTTGCCTAGCCCGCCGAAAAAACGATGCCAAGTACGAAGAGCAAAAGCCATCGTCGCACTTGAAGCGGTCGCGTGGCCAGGGAATCTGCGGCAGACGGAGAATGTCATGCAGCAGGCGGTGCTGATGGCGAACGGCCCGGAGTTGCTATTGCACCAGTTGCCGGACTCCGTTCAAAAAGCGATGCTGGCGCCGATCGAGGAGACGCCCATCTTGGGCGACTCACTGCACGAGCAGCGCGATCTGGCGGAGCGCGGCGTGATCCATCGGGCCTTGAAAAACAGCGGCTTCAATCGCACCCGCGCCGCCGACGCCCTGGGCATCAGCCGCGTCACGCTCAACAAGCAAGATGCGCAATTACGGGCTGCTGAAGGAAACGGTGCGGGCCTAACGTATTAAGCGTTCTCGCGCGGCTGCGCCAACGAAGCGTTTTTTCCCATCGTAACATGCCGATCGCCAATCACTTGCATCCCCGCGCGCGTCCAATTGTCTCATTGCCTTCACAAGTGTGGTAGAGATAGATAGGAGATCATTTCAAAGCGGGAGAAATCTCCCATGCGCCTATCGCTGTCTGCAATTGGTATTGTGTCAACCATGCCGAATATGCCGCCGTCCGTGTCGTCTTTGGCCCTAATCATCCTGTGCACCATCGGCACGATTGCGCATGCGGGTGGAACCGCGCGGCCGCCTGTCGCGCCGCAACCGGCTGGACCGTATGAAGCGATCGATCGCCATGCGCTCGCGGCGCCGAAGGACACCGAGGAATCGCTGGACAAATTGGCGGCATATCTGGCACAACCAGCCAAAACCGAGCGTGACAAGGCCCGCGCGATTTTCCGCTGGATGAGCGAACGCATCCGCTTCAATGCCGACGCCCATTTCACCGGTCATCCCGGCGAATTGCAGCCGGACGCCGTGCTGCGGGATCGAGAGGCGACCGCGTTCGGCTACGCGAACCTGTACGAGGCCTTGGCTCGGCGGGCGGGACTCGAAGTGGTGACTCTGCACGGCCACGCCAAGATGAAGCATCACACCGAGGAAGGTCGGCTAACGAAGGTGAAGCATGCCTGGAATGCGGTTCGCGTGGACGGCTACTGGTTCTTCGTGGACACGACCTGGGGCGCCGGTTACATCAAGGGCCAACGCTGGCACCGCATGTGCCGGGACCAGTATTTCCTCGCCGCGCCGCATCAGATGATACTGACCCATATACCTTTGGACCCACGCTGGCAGCTGCTGAGCGTGCCGATCACTCCGGCCCAATTCGACGCCGCGCCGTTGACGAACGCCAAGTTCCTACACATGGGGGTCCGCTCCGATTTACAGGCGCAGAGGATCAAGACGCCGGAGTATCGGCGGTCGGTCGGCTCGGCGACTACGCAGTTTTTCCTGCAGACGGGCAAGGTCAAAGTTATCATGGCGCCGACGCCGGGCGCATCCCTTACGTGCCGCGGCGAGCATTTCTTCGTCATCGAGGCGGCCGATGTTGCCCAAATGGCGCTATGGAACAACGGTTCGTGGTTCCTGCTGCACAAGAACGGCACGCGTTTTGAAGGCGGCATCCGTCCTGAGCCTGGCGAGTTGCGATTGTGTTTGCAGCGACCGCTCGATTCGGAATTTCAGGCGGTGTTGACGTACAAGGTCGTCGAGAAGTGATGGTTTCATGCAGAAAATTGTTTAGCGCTCGCAGTGCGTTGTCGAGCGATTCGCGATCTACACGCGAGCGCTAAACCAACACACCTATTCTCCATCCAGCCGCAGACACCACCACGCCAGCGCCATCAACCCGCCGCCGAACGCGCATAACACGCCGCACGCCGTCCCGACAATCTCCTGATCCGGTCCCGTCGTGGTCAAGAGCTGCCGATACGCGTCGAGCGCCCAGGCGTGCGGCGTGAAGCGGCTGATGTGCTGCATCTGATCGGTCCACGTATGGCGATCCCCCATCAGACAGCCCGACAGTCCCGCGAGGACAAGCACCAGCAGCGTCCCATAGATCGCGACTTGCGACTCGGTGCGCGCCACGGACGCGATCAACATCGCCAGCCCCATCGCCGCGAATGATGTGGACGCCACCACGGCAACCAGCCACCACGGTTCCGGGCCCCAGTTCATGTCGAAGAGCAGCTTCCCCGCGCCGAGCAAGAAGTAGCCCTGGCAGAGCGAGATGAACAGGCACGGCAGCATTTTGCCGAGCAGGATCTGCCCCTTCGTCAACGGCGCGACGACCAGCCGTTTCAGCGTCCCCTGCCGGCGCTCGCTGACGAACAGCCAGCCGGCCGTCAGCACCAGGAAGAAGGCGAACATCACCAGATACGACGGCACGAGCAGTTGATAGCGCGAGCCGCCGCGTTTGAGCCAGCCGCTGCCGTCCTCGGCATACGCGGTGTTCATCGTCGATTTGTCGGTCGTGATCTCGTGCTCTTTGGTCAAGGCGGCCCACGTCTTCGCCGTGAGATTGTAGCGCGGGAAGAGATTCTGCACGGAGTTTTGCAAGCCGGCGCTGAGCTGTTTCTTCTGCTGGGCAGATACGAACGGGCTGGTCAGAAACATCTTCACCGCTCCCGGTAGCTGCTCTTCGCGCGCCAGGAGCGTGAGGAACGTCGGATCGCCGATCTTCTCGAACGCCCGCCCGATCATCCACGGCAGGATAACGCGCAGGTGGCTGCCTTGCGCGACCTGATCGATGATGGCGGCGGCCGTCTGCTGCGTCTCATCTTTCAAGACCGTCACGCCAAGCGATTCGAGCCGCACGCCGTCGCGGTGGAAAGGATTGATGCCGTCGTGATAATAAAGCGGCAGCAGGTCTTGTGATTCGTCGAACAGGCCGCGCAGGGCCAGAGCAATCGGATCGCCGGGCTGCGGATAAGCGCACAGGATGTTGAAGTGATCGCTCCAACCGGACGCCAGGAATGAGCAGCGTTCGACTCGCTTGCTGAATTTATTGCCGATGACGAGCACCGCCGCCCGTTTGCTGGTGCGCACGAGATGCTCAGCTTCCGCACGATTCTCGAGGAATTCGACGCGAATGTCCGCCGACTCGTTGAGATCGCGCAAAAGCAGCTTCGACCACGTCTCCTCCGGCAGCCAGCTCTTGTGTTTGCCGATGCCTTGGTCCTCATTGACCACGGAGACGCGCAGCCCCTCGGCCGGCTTCTTGCCGAAGTTTTCGCCGAGGGAGATGCCAAGCACGAGAATGAAGATGACGGGCATCGCAAGTAGGATGATGAGGGCCCGCGCATCGCGCAGGAGCAGGCGTAGGTCTTTTTTCGCAAGCGTCCAGACGACCATGAGAGTCTCCGTGGGCAAGCAGCCTCACTTGCCTACTATCATAGGCACACGAGGTCGTTCGCCCTACGGAGGGCGTCTACTTCAACTTGACGTTGAGATCCACGCGCTTGCCGTTGCGTAAGACATTGAGCGTCGCCGCTTCGCCCACCAGATAGTTCTGCCGCACGTGGCCGAGGAATTGCTCCATCGACATTTCCAACGCCTTGTTATCGATGCCCAGGATGACATCGTTCTCCAGCACGCCCATCGCCTTGGCGGCGGAATGAACCGGCGGCTCCTGGCGGAAGGCCAGACGCTTTTCATCCAGGCCGAGCGCCTTCTTCTCCTTGAGCGTCAGGTCGCTGCCGTAGACGGTGAGCGCCGGCAACAGATCGAGCAGCGAAGGCCTCCAGGTGACGTTGGTGCGCCGCCAGCCATCGTTGACGGGGAGCATTCCGTTCAGCGTCTTGCCGTCACGCTGCCAGGCGATCGGAATCGTGCCTTTCGCGGGCGCCTTGTGCAGCGCGTGCTGGGCGTCAGCGAAGGAATTCACAGCAGCGCCGTTGAGCGTTTGCAGTACGTCCCCCATCTTGAGTCCAGCTTTGGCCGCGAGCGACCCTGGCTTCACGTCGTTGACGAGATTGCCGCGGATGCGATCCAGCGTGAGGCCCACGTTTTCCGGCAACGGGTAGGTGTAGATGCTATCGCGATTCCACGTCCCGGTATTGATGGCTTCCTGACGCAAGATCTCCTTGACCTGATGGCAATGAATGCAGCCGCGATACGATTTGGCGGCCGGAACCTGGTTGATGTACAGCGGCTTCTCCGACGGCGTCTCGGGCTTGGCGTTCGGCGCCTTGCGATGCTCGGTGAGCGCCTGCTGCATGGCGAAACGCAAACCTTCGAGCGAGTTGCGCGTGTCGGCCCCCTTGGCGTCGCGGCCGCCGAATCGGCCGTAGACCTTGTCGTTGGCGTTCATCAGAAACGCGGCCCAGGTCAGGTCAAAGTCGAACTCGAAAACGTTGAGGTCCACGTTTTCAACGCGCAAAAGACGGACGCGGACGAAGTCGTCGGCGACGTCGTCGAATTTCTCCAGACCGACAACCTGCCGGTCAAACGCATGGCAATCGCCTCAGGGATCACAGCGAAAGACGACCATCATCGGCTTGCCGGTCTTCTGTGCTTGGGCGCGGGCGGCGTCCAGATTGTTGAGCCAGCCCTTCTGCGGCGCGAGTTTGGTCGCGGGGGTCTGCGCGAGGGCCGCGCTTGAGAACGTCAAGACGAGGCTCAACGCCAGTACGTGAGATTGCATGCGATCACTCCAGATCCACGGATGAAAAACTTGTCGGCGGGAGGTATTCATTGACAATTGTAAATGCCATCCTGCGCGATTACTGCTTGTCTATTTCCTTCTTGGCCGGCGCCTTGAGCACTTTGACGCCCAGCGCGCGCAGCCTTTCCTCGAATAGCCATTCGACTTCGATGCGGCTGCCGACCTTCAACTCGCTGAAGATCTTGAGCATGTTCTTGTCGGGTCCGCCGCCCTTCGCGGGGGCGCCGCCGACCCACTGCGGGACGTAGCGCCGTCCCTTTTCTTCGCCGTCGGCTTTCACTTCGATGAAGTTAGGGCCTTTTTCCGTGAGGATGCCGATCGCTTTGCCCTTCTTGCCTTCGAGCGGATTCTTTTCCTTCTTGTCCTTTTCCTGAGCCTGAACTGCCGGGCCGCGCGGGTCGATCAGCCCCCAGGTCAGGCCGAGCAGGACTGCGCCCGCCATGATGTACAAGATTCGTTGCTTTGCAAACATGAGTACCCCCGAGGGATGGTGAATGTCAGCGACCTTGATGATGATAATCCGACGATGCGAGGTAAGCAACTGGCTTTCCAAAAAAGCAAAATCCCACGGGATACCGTGGGATTCAGCGTGAGATCGTTGGCTGCCGCAAACGAGTGGTTTGACGTTCGTCAATGTTTTTGCATCCAGTTCTCGGCTTGATCTAACGCAAGCAGGATGGCGGCCACTTCCGTCGCGCCTTGGGCGCTCACGGGCTGGCCGAGCGTCGGATCGGCGGTGGGGAGGACCAAGCGTACTCGGATGAGGTCGGGGCCGACGCGCTCCTTCTCGTATTTGAGGACGCCGAGTCTTTCGATGCGTGCTTGAATCTGATTCCAGTCGACCGGCGCCGCAACGGGGGCGGCGGGTAGGTTGAACGTCGTGGATACGCCCAGCGCTTGCGGGCTGGGGAGCACGAACTTCGCCGGCGCCGTCGGCTCCTGCGAGACGCCGCGCGCGATACCGAGTGGCGGTTGCTGAATGGGTGCGGGCCTCGGCACTTGCCATTGTGTTGCCTGCGGTGCTCGCATCGGCTCATAGGTGGGCATGGGCGTGGCACGCGGCGGCGCAATGAAAGGCATGGCGTTGGGGATGACGAACCTCGGAAAGCCACCGACCGGTGGCGGACAGCCAGCCGGCCCTCAGTTGTCCGCCCCCGCGTGCCCGGGGGTCACGCCGAGCCAGGCCACAACGCCCGCCAACAGGAACCATCGCCATCGCGCTTTATTGTCCATATTGCAAGTCCTCTTCTTTTCGAGTTTTTTCCGGCTTCAAGAACGCAGGGCTTATATCACAATCGATCCCACGAAAAAGGCCAATTACCCCAGATCGTCGATTTTGCCGAATCTTACAATTTCGTCGTGTAAAATCTGCAATCATACAGAACGAAGAAAATTACGAATTATCCCCAGTCCCTATAATTTCACCTTGGCGATCATAATCTGGAGTATCCGCGCCATGGCACGAGATGACGATGACGACTTCGACGACGAGGAAGACGATCGCCCGCGTAAGAAGAAGAAAAAGAAGAAGGGTGGAAGGCCGAATGACGAGGAAAAGCAGATGGCCATGTTCTGCCACCTCGGCGGTATCATCGGCGGCTTTCTCCTGCCGCTCATTATCTGGATAATCAAGAAAGAAGAGTCGCGCTACATCGACGAACATGGCAAACAGGCGCTCAACTTCGCCATCACCGTACTGATCGCTCACCTGGTCGGCTTCGTTTGCACTTGCGGTTTTCTGTCCATCGTCCTGGCGCCCATCACCATCATCTTTTCCATCCAGGGCGCGATGGCGGCCTCGCGCGGCGAGGACTACGAATATCCCATGAGTTTCAGTTTCATCAGTTGATGGTGAATTCGCATTTCCACTGCGCGGAACGGGTATAATGGAAGGGGTTTGCATCAACACATCCGCGGAGGTGTGCCGTGTCGCGTCAGCTTACTCGATTGCAGGCCGTGCTCTTGGGCATCCTCGTCGTCGTCGCGGTTGGGCTGGGCGGAATCGCGCTCGTGACGCTCAACGAACACTCCGGTTGGGGCTCCGATAACCTTCGTGTCCTCGTCGGCTTTGATGACATCAACGGTGTCGAAAAGGGCACGCGCATCCGTATCCAGGGCATCGACGCCGGCGAGATCGAAGCCATCGTTTCTCCCGACGCGCCCGGCGGCAAGGTCAAGCTCCAGCTTCGTATTGCCGGCAAGCATCGCCATCTCGTGTGCGAAGACGCCAAGGTGCAGATTGCGTCCGACAGTCTCTTCGCGGGCAAAGTCGTCCGCATTCTCCCCGGCTCTCCCAGCGCGAAGCCGATCGACGACTTCGGCGAGCTGCGTGCCGACGTTCAACCCGACGTTCTCGAAGGCATCGCCCAGGCCGCGGGCAAGCTCAACAAGCTCCTCATCGAAGTGGACGAAGGCATGCAGGCACTCAAGGGCAACAAGGGCGCGACCCAGGATCTCATCGATTCCGCACGCAAGCTCAACGCCGTTCTGACCAAGGCCGACGCCGCATTGGACAGCATCGAAAAGGGAAACGGCACGCTCGGCAAGCTCGTCAAGAACGAAGCGCTCTATAATGAACTGACCGAAACGCTGACGCTTGTGAAGTCGGCCATCCACGAAGTCCGCAACGGCGAGGGCACGCTCGGCAAGCTCGTCAAATCGGGCGAGGTGCATGCCGAGATCGTCCAGTCGGTGCAGGAAGTCCGCCGCATGGTGAACTCCGTGCAGCAGAATTCCGATGCGATCAAGGCGTTGCCGGTGGTGCGCAGCTACGTGGTCGATCACAACAAGGAACTGATCCGCCCAGACTGTAAACGCTATCGCATGTGGTACGCCGAGGCCGATCTTTTCGAGCCGGGCAAGGCCGTGTTGACCGCACGCGGCAAAGAGCGTCTTGACGATGGGGCCCTCTGGCTAAACGAACAGAAGTACGCGCTGTCTGAATTGCTGATTGCGTCTTTTGCGGCGCCGAACCAAAATCCGGAGTTCGCGCACGCCGTCACGAAGAAGCAGAGCGAAGTCGTGATGGACCATTTGCGCACGCAGAAGGTTCATCGCACTGGCTGGTGGTACTGGAACACGCGCCCGATCAAAGCAATCGGCTGCGGTACCACGCCGACGCCGATCCCGGAGACCGAAAAGCTGCCGACAGCCCGAATCGAGTTAATCGTGTTCGTCCCGCAGAAGTAAACGAATTCGCCGTCTGCGGCGTAGCATGCTAAGCCGCAGACGGCAACAGGATAAATCGGATGCCCGAACGAGCGCCAATCAACCCTGGCCCCCGCGTTGAACTACTTTACTACTTCTGTCGGTTGCAACTTCCCGCAGTCAATCTGCCGCCGGAGCGCTGCCAGCAACATTTGCAACGCACATTCGAGCTTTATCAGAAGAAGGTCGAGACGCCGCTCGCCTGGGAGGCCTATCTCGACAATCTCTACCCGCTCGATTGGTTTCTCGCGTCCGCCTGTCTCGAAGGCAATCGCAGCGCCTGGGAGCAACTGTTTGCGTCGCGCGCCGGCCGCAGCGACTGTCTGCTAATGGACGCCCTGCGCGCCCGCGCCGTCCGACTTTTTCCGCGCGATGAGGAGCGTCAAGACACTGCCGTCGCCGACTTCTGGGGCCATCTGTGTATTGCCGAGACGGCAGGCGCGCTGCCGGTGATGGCCCGCTTCGACGGCCAACGGCCGCTGGTGCCGTGGTTGATCCGCGTCTTTCAGAATTGGCACATCTCGCAGCTACGCAAGCATCCCATGGCGCAGGCGCTGCCCGACGACGACCTGGCGATGCCGATGCCGGCGGGAAGCGAAATCGATCCGCGTTGGCGTGAGGTCTTCGCCGACGCCGCCCGTGCGTGGCTGGCGACCGTCGACGATAACGAAGTGCTGTTGCTTGGCCTGCGCATCCGCTATCGCTTGAGCCAGCGCGAAGTTGCCCAGTTCTTGAAGGTGCACGAGGGAACGATCTCGCGCCGCACCGATCAACTACGCGACCAGTGCCTGGATTCCTTGGCCAAGCAGCTCGCCGAAGCCGGCTGGACGGGCGAGGACGTCTTCGAGTTGATCCGTACCGAGATGATCAGCTTGTTGTTGGACGCGCCGCGCCTGTCGGTCGATTCGCTGGCGCAGATCCTCGCCAAGAAGGGGAAGACGATCCCGGCCATCCAATAGCCGTATTCGTTTAGCGCTCGCCTGACGCCACGGCGCCGTAATGCCCACCTTGGGACGCACGCCATTCACATTCCGGCGTGAAGATGCCGCACCGACTCCGGCGCCAGGCGCATCGTTTCGCCCGTCTCGATTTCAAGGTCGATCCCAGCAAACCCCACATCCACCAGTCGGCCGCGAATGGATTGCTGAACACCTTCAACGATCACCAGTTTGCCAAGCAAGCCGAGCCGCCGTTTCCATTGCGTTTCGAGCGTGTGCAAGTCGCCGGCAAGCAGGGCGGCGTATTGCGCATCCAGCTCGTGGATAAGGGCCTTGGCGACATCCTCGAATGCGAACGACGTCTGCGCCATCATCGCGAGAGAGCCGGCGTCGGGCAAGCCGGCTTGATCGAACAGGTCCGACGATTGCGTGACGTTCAGGCCGATGCCGGCGATGGTCGCGAGCGGGAAATCGGCGTTGCCGGTCGTGCGCTGCTCGATGAGGATGCCGCAGACTTTCTTGCCGCGGATGAGCACATCGTTGGGCCATTTGATTTGCGCCTGAAGATTCGTGAGCTTGAGAATCGTCGCGCACACCGAAACGGCGGCCCAGGCGGTGAGCAGAGCGGGACGGCGCAACTCGGCAGGCGGGAACAGCAACAGCGACATGAGTACGCTGCTGCCCGGCGGCGCGTGCCAGGAGCGTCCATACTGCCCGCGGCCGGCGTTTTGCTGGCGTGCGAGAATGACGAGGCCGTGTCGCGTCGAATCGTCGGCGAGTGCGAGTGCGCGCGTATTGGTGCTGTCGAGCGCATCATGGATGTGGACACGTTGGCCGAGATGCCTGGTGTCGAGCGTCCAGACGGCGTTGGGCGATGTCGTCATGCTTGATTGGAGTCGATGCCGAGGGCACGGTTCTGGATTTGTCGAATTCACTCCATGGCACTCTGGGAAACCATAGGAGCCACGGAGGTCATGCGTCGCCTCGCTCAGAAACGGCGCCATTCACTCTCATCGTATCCGATCAGGTTCCGTAATCCAAGGCGATATCGAGCGCCGGCGCCGAGTGCGTCAGGGCGCCGATGCTGATGCGATCGACGCCCGTCTCGGCGATGGCACGCACGGTTTGCAACGTGACGCCGCCGGACGCTTCAAGCCGGACGCCCGGCGCGGCCTGATTGCGCCGCTTAAAAGCCTCGCGCATCATGGCGAGCGGCATGTTATCGAGGAGGATGATGTCGGGATTGCCGACGAGGGCGGCATCGAGTTGAGCGAGCGTGTCGATCTCGATTTCGATGGGAATCTTGGGGTGATGCTTGCGCATGTAACGAAAGGTTTCCTCCAGCGGATACGGATGATCCATAGCGGCCCAGTGATTGTCCTTGATCAAGATCATGTCGTAAAGGCCCATGCGATGGTTGCGGCCTCCGCCTTGGCGCACGGCATACTTCGCCAATAGTCGCCAGCCGGGAATTGTCTTGCGCGTATCGAGAATCTGAACCGGCAGGCCCGCCACGGCTTGCACGTAGTAGTGCGTCAACGTGGCAATACCGCTAAGCTGCTGGATGAAATTGAGGGCGGTGCGTTCCGCAGTAAAAATCCCACACGTCAAGCCCGTGATCGTTGCGAGGTGATCGCCAGGCTGCACCGGTGTGCCGTCTTGGATCAGGGTTTCAAACCTCAGATGTGGATCGACGCGGGCAAAAGCCAGCGCTGCCGCGGGTAGGCCCGCCAAAATGCCAGGCTGGCGTGCGACCATGACGGCGGTGCCTTCTGCGATCAGATCAACGAAACACACCGACGTAATGTCCGCGTCCGGCGACATCTCGGGCCCGAGATCTTCTTGGAGTGCCAATTCGATTAGATGGCAACAGGCCGCCGTTTCCGCGGGAGTGAATGCACTCATGCGCGATTGCCTCAGGGAAACAAAGACCTAGCCTACGCGCGGGCCGGCAAACAATTCGGCCAAGGCGGACTAATGAGCCTTGGCCCGGCCGGGCGCCGCCGCGCCTTCTTTCGGCGGAATGCGCATCGCGTAGAACGACCGCCATACGAATACCAGCGCGATGGCCAGCATCACGGCGCCGACGTAACCGGTGAAATCGAAGGCGCCGTGATCGCGCACGCCTTCCTTGATGGCGACCGTGATCTCGACGGCGAGCAGACCGAACAACGTCGAGAATTTGATGATGGGGTTGAGTGCCACCGACGTCGTGTCCTTGAATGGATCGCCGACCGTGTCGCCGACAACCGTCGCCGCGTGCAACGGCGTGTTCTTCTCTTTCAGATCGACCTCGACGAGCTTCTTGGCGTTGTCCCACGAGCCGCCGGCGTTGGCCATGTAGATCGCCTGGAACAAGCCGAACACGGCAATCGAGATGAGATAGGCGACGAAGAAGTTCGGATCGAACAGCGCGAAGGCGAGCGTGAACGACATCAAGGCGATGAAGATGTTCCACATGCCGCTCTGGGCATACTCCGTGCAGATGCGCACGACGGTCTTGGAGTCCTCGATGTCGGCTTCCTTCTTGGTGAGGTCCATGTTCTGCTTGATGTACTCGACCGCGCGATACGCGCCCGTGGTGACGGCCTGCATCGACGCCCCGCAGAACCAGTAGATCACCGCGCCGCCGCAGATCAGGCCGAGCAGCACCGGCGCATCGGTCAGGCTCAGGTGGAGCATGCCCGCCTTGCCCAAAAGGAGGATGATCGAGAAGATCATCG
>SYHD01000356.1 GCA_005799265.1 Planctomycetia bacterium
CTTCATTTTGCGGGTTTGCCCTTCTTGTACGGCGGTGAATCGACTTGAAACAATTCGCCCGCTGAAGTCAGGACGAGCAACTCCCAGCTACCAGTACTGCGCATGTCGGCGGCAGTCATCGCGGACGGGAAGACGTTTTTCTTCGTTAAACCTTTGGGCCGACCAGCCTCGTTGTTGGGCCAGTACGCGCCGTGACCACGGTTCATCAAGATAATATCGCGTGGCTTTCCCTGTCGGGTGGCCACGAATAGATCGAGCCGACCATCGCCGCCGTTGAGATCGATCGGCGCCGACGCGGCATAGTCCTTGATCGGAAAGTAGCGGGCTTCTTGCGTTCGACCCGTCAAACGCCGATAGTCCCTCGGCGTTCCGCCATCTTCGTGAAGTGCATAGCGAACGATATCATTCGACCAGATGACCATGACGTGCAGTTTGCCATTATCACCCCAGAGGCCAAAGTGGGCCGCCAGCGGTGATTCGTCCTTGGTCCAGATTTGGCGGATGTGCATCTTCCAGGTCTGATCGGTTTGGCCCGCGTTTTCGAGGATTTGCAGGCGCCCGTCCTTGTGGAGGACCAGCGCGTCGAGCTTCTTGTCGTCGTTGATATCCGCGAGCGCGACTGCGAGCGGTTGACTCTTCTCCAAGGTTGCGAGGGTTTTCTTGGCTTCGACAAACGTGGAGCCGGTGTTGATCCACAAAGACGTATCGAGGAGAAGGTCATTTCTGCCGTCGCCATTGACGTCACCGAATGCGGCCTGGGAGGCAGTGACATTCGTCAGGCCCCATTCCTTGGTTGCGTCCGTGACGGGCGCCGCCGATCCCCCGCCGAGGTAGAAACGCACGCCTTTGCTGGTGGCAATCAGCACGTCCGGTTTCTTGTCGCCGTTGACATCGCCGGCGATCATTTGTGTTCCGTTGATGCCGAGTTTGCCGAGGGAATGGAAGGCGCCCCAGTTGGAATGCTCGAACATGTCAAGCAGTGGGTCGCCCAGTTCCTTGAGCTGGGCGGCCGTGTACGAGTCCCGGCTCTTGGTGAGAGCCGGCTGTTTCTTGTGCATGCTCTCGACGATCTTCACCAGAGCAACGGTTCGCCCAGGAAAGCTGCTCGTAAGTTCGTGCTTGCCGTGGATGCGCCAAACCCGCGGCGTCGGCTTCTGCGCGATCAACCATTCGTCCGCCAGGTGGATGGCGGTCGCTTTCTGGCCGTCGAAGATAACGACGGCCATCCCCTTTGCGACGTGCTTCAGGAAATCCTTGGGTTCGTCGATCTGCAGCGCGAAGTCGTCGGTCGGGGGCGCCGCGACTGTGTTTTTGCGACCTTCGCGGAGGATGCGCTCCACCGAGATAATCACACGTTTCTGTGGGACGTCTACGGACTTGACTCTGGCGACATAGAGTGCATCGGCGGCGTTGTAGATGTTCACGAGCGGCATGTCCACCGTGATGTACGCCGAGGCGCTTGAGATAAGAGTGGCGAAAACGAGCACGGACAAGCAGAAGGATGGGGTTCGAAGGCTGATCGTCATCCGATTTCCTCATGTGCTGGTAGCGAACGAGAATAGGCAGTTCCTGGGACGGCATTCATTCCGCTCTTCTCTCGCATTGAACGAAGTGAATGCCGCTCGACCCGCCATGAATTACTTTGCCTGGTAGACCGGCTCCGCCACGTTGATGAAGCGCCAGTCGATACGTTGATTCTCCTGGAGCGTCTTGTTGTAGCCGAAGGTCGAGATGTCCATACCGATGAACGTAATGTTCCTGGACAGGAGCCTGCCGCCGCCGTTTTCCAGGTAGAGGCCGACGCTCTTGGCGCGGGACTTCGGGCCGGGGGCGTTTTCCTCGCCGAGCTTGTTGGCGCTGTTGCGGGCGATGACGACGTTGTCCAGACAGCCGCCGCCGCCGCCGAACTGGGCGCTCACAAAGTGGTCGGCGAGAATCGAATCCTTGAGCACCTCACGCTGCGATTCGAGCCAGACCCCGCCGGACGCGTTCTTGTAGGCGGTGAAGTTCTGGATCACCACCGCGCGAATCTCGTCGTCCTTGGGCGCGTATTTCGGATGACTGACCTTGTCGAAGCTGAGGCCGAAGTTCTGCACGCCGGCGCCGTAGTGGACGAGATTGTTGATGTTCTTGGGATTCCTCGTATTGGAGTGCGCGACGTTGTCCTTGAAGAGGAAGTCCTTGTTGAATTTCGCCGTCTTGCGCGGGGCCACGACCCGGCCATCGAACAGGAAGCCGTCTCCGGTGAGGCTGCCGGCCGCGTGATTGCCGAGGAACGTCTGGTTGGGATTGGTCATCCAGAAGACGCTCGATTTGGCCTCGTTCTGGTTCGATGAATCTTGCTTCTTGCCGGGGAAGGCGTAGTGCGTGACATCGGGGCTGCGGACGAGCATGCCCAGGTTGCGAACGAAACGGTTATTCTCTTCGTCACCGTCTTCCGCGGGGATGTAGCAGTGATTGGCGATATCGTAGGCGACATTGCCTTCGACGAGCACGTTGCTGGTGCCGTGGACGACGATGGCTCGCTGATGGCTGTGGTGGATGCTGTTGTTCTTCGCGTATTGGCCCTTGCCCGGCGCATTCTTGTCGCCGTAACGATCGACGAGGTGCCAGTGCATGGGGTAGCGTGCCTTGAGGCCTCGTTGGCCCATGCGGAAGAACTCGATGCCCTCAACGTGAGCCGTGCCGCCGGGCATGATCATGACGTGGCCGCCGAAGCCGGACTTGATCGATTCGTCAGAGCCTTGCAGCACGATGTTGCGCGTCAACAGCCCGACCTCGGCGCGTTC
>SYHD01000357.1 GCA_005799265.1 Planctomycetia bacterium
GAACCGCAGGTGATGAAGCGCAAAAGGGACTTGTGCTCGTGCGACTTGAGGTATTGGTTGATGTCGGTGGCGATGAGGTCGGAGATATGTGCCATAATTGTCAGTCCGTTTTGGCTTTCCCGAGGCACATGTGAATGAGTGTGAGCGAATAAGAAGCGTGCCACGCTTTCAGGGTTTTGACGTAATGACTTGGGCTGTCATTGTTGGTCTTGGAGAACTCTTTACAGATTTCGTCCACACAATGTCGATCATTCTTAGTTCGCGTGTTGGTTGCGACAGGGATATAGACGAGGGAATCCTCCGTCACTACCACCGTAAACTCCTTGTTTCGGCGCAGCGTCTTTCCTTCCACGCTCTTGGCAAATTTCAAGAGTTCGTCAGTTGAAATCTGGTCCATTTGGTGCCCTGGCTAATGAGGCTGGATCCTCAGCATGATAGACCTATCGCCGTCCGTTCTTTCGCTCGCCGCCCGCCTTCATCGTGACCACATCCGACCGCAGCCACTCCGTGAATTCCTCGAGCAGGGTAAGCTCGTCCGCGCTGCCGAGTTTCTTCACATAGCTAACAAAGCCGTCCATTGGCAACGACGGAAAGGCCACGCTCTTCGTTCGTTCCTTGCATTTGCCGTAGGGGCCGAGGACGAGCGCCTTGAGCGTTTCGCCGTCGCAGCGCCAAACTTCCGGGGCCGCCAACGCCGACCTTGGTGATTGCCCGACCTTTTCACGGCAGCAAATCGCTCACCCGGCACTCAAACCCCGGCAGCACGTCTTCGCCCGTCACCGTCGCGGTTTCGTGCAGCACGCGGCCTTCGTCGGGCGTGCGGTAGATCGTCAGCGTGCGGTCTTCCGGTGCCAGCACCCATACCAGGCACACGCCTTTCGCGAAATACTCCTTGATCTTGGCGCGAATTTGCTTCGACGTGTTGCTCGGCGACAATACCTCGAGCAGCATGTCCGGTGAAATTTCGATGTAGCCGACCGGCACCTCCTTCAATCGTTCCTTCGACCAGTAGGAAATGTCGGGGCCTCGCACGCTATCGGGGTCGCGTTCGGTGATGAACCCGGTGTCGTTGCAGACCAGAGTGCCTCCGGGGCCGCTATCGATGAAGTTGCCGAGTTTTCGATCGGCCTTGGAACACGTGACGCCGTGCAATCCTCCAGGAGGCGGCATAGTGATGATCTCCCCGCGAACCAATTCCTGCTGCTGCCCGTCGCCCGGGTCGGGAAGCAGGAGAAATTCCTCGGCCGTAAGCAATTTCTTTTGCGTGATGATGGACATGAGTCTCTCCTTCCATCCGTGGATTCTAACAGACGAGCGTTGCACACTCAATGCCCGATGTACTTCGCATACAACACCCGCGCCTTGTCGAGGTCGCTGGTCCCCTTGATGATCGCCCGGCCATCCGGGAACACCGTGAATTCGTGGCCTTCCGCGGTGAATTTCAAGAGGAAGCGGTTGAAGCTCACCTCGCCGCCCATCAACTTCAGGTGGCTCGCCATCTCCTCGAAGTTGAGCTTCGACGCCACGCGATGGGCGACTTGCACCGCGTTGCGGCCACATAGGCTGGTCGTTTGCGAGCCTTGATCGCCTTCGAGCCATTCAAATTTCTTGCGTTGGCAACACGGGCAATCGACCTTGCCCAAGAGCGGCGCGATCTTGATCCGGCGGCTGATGTTCTCCCACACGTCGATGTAGACAAGCTCGCGGTTGATCGTTTCGGGTTGACCCGTCAGGATTTTCAAGCACTCCGCGACCTGGAAGCTCGCGATGATACTGACGATCGGGGCCAACACGCCCGCAGTCTCGCACGTGCCCGCTTCGCCCGGCGCGGGGGCGGCCTCGAAGACGCAACGCAAGCACGGCGTCTGACCGGGGATGATCGTCATCGTCTGTCCGTGGCTGCCGATCGAGCCGCCGTAGACCCACGGCTTGCCGAACTTGACGGAGACGTCGTTGATGAGATAGCGAATCTCGAAGTTGTCAGTGCCGTCGAGGATGATGTCGGCGTCCTTCGACAGCTCCAGGATGTTGGTGCGGTCGATGTCGGTGACGACCGCCTCGACGGTGACGCTCGAATTGACGATGCGGAGCTTGCGCGCGGCCGCCTCCGCCTTGGGCAGATTGGCGGCGATGTCGGCTTCGTCGAAGAGGACCTGGCGCTGGAGATTGTGATTCTCGATGAAATCGCGATCAACGATGCGCACGAAGCCGACGCCAGCCCGCACCAGCGCGTTGGCGATGACGGTGCCAAGCGCGCCGCAGCCGCACAAGGTCACTCGGGCTTCGAGTAGCTTGCGCTGGCCTTTTTCGAGGATGCCGCCGAAACGCATTTGGCGGCTGTAACGTTCGAGGGAGGGATCTTTGCTCATGTCAGATAATATCCACGTGAGTTACGGTCACGATTTTCTTGTCGTCATCGATCTCGTAGAAGATCTTGAGCGGCGGCTCGATGATTTGCCAGAGCCCTTCGGACAATTCGACGCCGACGGTTCGCGGGTTCTTTTCGAGCTTGCGGTCTGCCCGATATTGGGCGGGCCAAATGATATTGGGATCGCTGACACGAAAGTAGGCATCTGCCAACAAATCCGTGGCAGGAGCGTTCCATTCGACTTGATAGGCCTTCATAGGCTGTCCTCGGCGCGCAATTGCTCCAGAATTTCCTTTACGCGCTGCTTGTCGAGAGGCCCTTCGCAGTCCCAGGCTTCCGCCAGCGCCTTCATGTGGCGAGTCACTTGTTCGCTCGTGTATCGTCGTCCCGGCATTTTGGCCCGCTGTTTCAATTCGGCGATGAACTCGGCAGAGTATTCCGGCGGTAGTGTGCCAAGCACTTTGCCTTGCGTATCGCAGACCTGCACAGGTTCTTTCGCTTGGTGATAGAGTTTCACCTGATCCGGCGTCAAAACGATTTGTGTCATCGTGGTATCCTCCACCAACATTCTATCACGAATTTGCCGACAACTCGCCCGGTTGCGCCATTGCGGTTAACCCTGACCGACGCCGAATTCCTGCAAAAATCCCTGCAAGAACTGCATCTCCTCCTTCGGCCAGGCTTCTTGTTTGCCGAAGGCGATGAGGGCGTCCATGTCTTCGCGGATGCGCTTGAGATCGGGGCCTTGCAAGCGCTGCAAGTAGCTGGCGAGGTAGTTGAGCGCCTCATTGGCGGCGGCGTCGTTGACGACCTCGGCGTCGGAGCCGTCGAAGAAGACGACCGAGTGCAGTGTCGCCAGAAGCAGCGGATGAATGCCGAGTTCGTCGGGGATGAGCGGAAAGACGGCGGCGCCCTCGGGGACATCAGAGCACGGCTGTTCGAGTTGGTCCGACATATCAGCCTCCTGCGACTGCGGGGATGATGCTCACCACATCGCCGTCCTTGGTTGTGGACTGCAGATTATCGAGGTAGCGGATGTCCTCATCGTTGAGGTAAATGTTGACGAAGCGGCGCACCTGGCCGTTCTCGAAGATGCGGGCCACGATGTTCGGGAACTTTTGGCCGAGGCTGTCAAGCACTTCCTTGATGTTGGCGCCGGCAAGCTCGACGGTCGCCTGACCGTCGGCGTGTTGCCGCATCGCTTGCGGGATTTGGACTTTTATTGGCATGAAGAATTCCTTGGCGAACTGCCAGCGTAAGCTGGCTGGTTTGGGGTCAACACACAGGACAGCGCACCAGCCGGCTGACGCCGGCCGTTCGCCTACGCCAGCACCGGTTCACGCACGCCGCCTTCCAACACTGCGGCGAAGTCGTCGATATTGGGGCGAATGACGACGTGCTTCTTGACGATGTCGGTGACGGCATCCTGCGTCTTCAAGCCGTTGCCGGTGATGCAGATGACGATCTCCTCATCGCGCGGAATGCGCCCGGATGCGATGAGCTTCTTCGTGACGGCCAGCGTAACGCCGCCGGCGGTTTCGGCGAAGATGCCCTCGGTCCGCGCCAGGAGCAGCATGGCGTCGGCGATTTCGGGATCGCTGACATCCTCGCCCCAGCCGCCGGTGTCGCGCATGACCTTGATGGCGAAGTAGCCGTCCGCGGGATCGCCGATCGCCAGCGACTTCGCGATCGTGTTCGGCTTGCGTACCGGGCGATGGTTATCTTGACCTGCCTTGAGCCCATACGTGATCGGGTTGCAGCCGGTCGCCTGGGCGCCGTAGATCTTGCACTTCGGTTCCCGATCGAGCAAACCGATTTTGTACAACTCGTGGAAGGCCTTGTGGATCTTACCGATCAGACTGCCGCCGGCCATCGGTGAAACAACGTGCTGCGGCGTGCGCCAGCCGAGTTGCTCGGCAATTTCGTAGCCGACAGTCTTCGAGCCTTCCGCGTAGAATGGCCGTAGGTTGACGTTGACGAGGCCCCAGTTGTAGCGATCGGCGATCTGGCTGCACAGGCGATTGACGTCGTCGTAGGTCCCCTTGATGCCGATGAGGTTGGCGCCATAGACGATCGTGTTCAGAATCTTGGCGGCTTCCAGATCGTGCGGCACGAAGATGTAGCTTTGCAAGCCAGCCTGGGCAGCGTTGGCCGCGACGCTGTTGGCCAAATTTCCCGTGGAGGCGCAGCCGACCGTTGTGAAGCCGAACTCGCGAGCTTTCGACAGCGCGACGGAGACAACGCGATCCTTGAACGAGAGCGTCGGGAAGTTAACAGCGTCGTTCTTGATCCACAACTTGTCGACGCCAAGCGCCTCGGCCAAACGATGGGCACGAACCAAGGGGGTGCCGCCGACGAGCGGGCCGACCGTCGGTTCGCCGTCGATCGGCAGCAGCTCGCGATAGCGCCACATATTGAAGGGCCGCATTTCGATCTTGCCGCGATTAAGCGCTTCGCCGATGGCGGGGTAATCGTAATCGACTTCGAGCGGGCCGAAGTCGTCTTCGCAATAGTTGAGGGGTTTCTTCGGATAGGCCTTGCCACACAGGCGGCACTTGAGGCCGCGGACAAAATCGCTCATCAGAATGAATCTCCGGTTAGCCGCTTGCGGGTAGGCGTTCGCTCGGCGCGAACGCTAAACCGCAAGCGGAAAAATAATGCACCCGGCAGGTATCTTGGAGGAATAGAGAAAAAGAGACGTGCGTCGCACGATCTTATCTCTCCCGGAAAAAACCGGGGGGAGTTAGCACCAGCATCGCACAAGTGCGACCGGTTGCTGTGGCTTCAACGGGCCCTTCCCTCAGCCACTCTCGATAAGATACCGAAAACCAAGTTGTCTTGGACGATTCTAGGGCAGCCCCGCAAAAAGAGCAACGGGAATTCGGCGATTTTAGCAAAAATCGCCACATTGCCCGCGAATTCGCGCTTTTTAGACGCAATCTCCGACACCTTCACGGATAATACTCGGTATCATTCCTAACGCGGGCTTCGCCCGCAACCCTTGGATAGTGAAAACAGGCATCCAACTTCCGAAAATGATTGTTACCAGCAGTCATTCCGAAAGCGGATGCCATGAAAACAGTATGCTCTTTCGTCGCCAAGTTTGCCA
>SYHD01000358.1 GCA_005799265.1 Planctomycetia bacterium
CACCGTGCACATCGTGGCAGGGCACTGATGATTGGTGAACCTTACACCCGTAGCCTGCATCCGGTCGTGCCCGGGCAGAGACATGTCTTTGGGCCAGCGCTCGTGAAAGCGTTCTTGATCGGTGAAGACGAAGAGGATGTTGAATTTCTTAGGGGCAGTCTGGGCCTGCGCGGAACCAACGAGTGCCGAGCCAAGCAGTGTGGCGGTCGTGGCACCTTTGAGAAAATCACGTCGCGTTCCGCCCATAAGCCTCTCCCGAGCATTCATTTCTTCAACTTCAGTTTACAATGGACTTTTTTTAACAATCAATACAAAAATGTACACCATGGATATTTTCACCGAGACGCCGCTTTCGCCGCTTCCGCGGTTTTTGATTGACGCGTCAAAAGGGCGTGGGGCCTTGCCCAAACGCCAACGCACACGTGCTCAGCTCATTGCGGCGGCAGCGCGGGTCTATTCGCGCTGCGGCATAGCGGAAGCCTCAATCCGGGAGATTGCGGCGGTCGCCGGGATGAGTCCGGTTACGGTCTATAATCATTTTCGTTCCGAGCGAGAACTCGTCGATGCCGTCGGCACATGGGTGGGGGACACGTTTTGCCAGCAGATCATTGCCAGCTATGCCCATGTCTCCAGCGGCGCTGAGCGAATCTCGATCGGTTGCCGGCGTTTTCTTTGGCTCGCCGAATACAGCCCTGCTTGGGCGTTGTTCGTCGCGGACGTTGCGGCGGCGACGACGACGTTCATGCATCAAATCGGTCCGTATGTCCTCGCGGATCTGCACCTCGGTCAGGAGCAAGGAGATTTTCACGCTGTCGGGGATGCCGTCGCCCTGGATCTTGTCAGTGGTACCATTCTTCAATCCATTCGCCGCATGGCAACTGGCGGTGCGCCGCGAAATCACGCCAAGGGGACCGTAATGGCGATACTCTGCGCGCTTGGCCAGAACCGCGAGAAGGCACGCAAGGTACTTCGCCGGCCCCTTCCCAACATACCGAGCGAGGCAAGTTGAGGCGAATTTACGTACTCGCCCGCGACCGCGTCATCCCGGCGAGTGATATGGTGGACGTCTGCTGCTCATGACAGCGTCGGTTACCTGTTTCTCTTGATGAACGGCGTTCCCGAAACAAGTGAAGCGATGGACGGACATGCCATGAATCGCAGAGCGCTACTGAGAGGAATGGGAGTGTGTGCGACGGCTGCGGTCGGCGCGTGCGATGCACCGGCGAGACTCGCGGCTCTTCCGGAGGCGTTCCGGATGCGCTCTCCAATTGCTGATCTCCCCGACGACTGTCGCGTGGTGTTAGATGGCCACGACGATGCCTTGCTCGGCCGCATCGGGATCGAGGCTCTACGCCGGGAAATCGACTACAGCTTGAAAAGCGGCCAGTTGCCTGGGCCGGCTAATTGTCTGGCGATCTCGGGCGGCGGCGAAGACGGCGCCTATGGTGCCGGCTTGTTGACGGGCTGGAGTGAACTGGGCAACCGGCCAGAGTTCAAGATAGTCACTGGCGTCAGCACGGGCGCGCTTACCGCGCCGTTCGCGTTCCTCGGCGAGAGGTACAACAAGCATTTGGCGCGTGTCTATACTGAGGTATCTCAAGCAGATGTAATGACAAGCCGCGGTCTGCTGACAGCGCTTTTGAGCGATTCGGCTTACGATACGACGCCACTGCTGAACCTTATCCGTTCCTTTGTAACGCCGGAGTTTCTGGCCGCCATTGCCCACGAATACAACGATAAGGGGCGCCTGCTGTTCGTCGCATCGACCAATCTCGACGTACCGGTCGGCGTGCTGTGGAACATGGGTTCGATTGCTGCCAGCCGTCACCCGCAGTCCACTGATCTGTTCGCGCGCATCCTCCTTGCATCGGCATCGATTCCCGGCGCTTTCCCCCCGGTAATGATCGATGTCGATACAGGGAGCGGGCGCTACCAGGAAATGCATGTGGATGGCGGCACCGTCTCTCAAGTCGTGCTCTATCCTCCGTCGCTTGGTGGGGGTGATCTTATCGGCTCGGCCAATCAGGGTCCTCATCGGATCGCCGAGGTTTTTCGCAAGCGTCAACGTCGGCTGTTCGTGATCCGCAATTCCCGTCCGGGCGCCGACCAGAAGACTGTTGAACGAAGTACTATGAAGATTGCCGGGCGCGCCGTTTCTACCCTTATCCAAACGCAGGGGATCGGCGACCTATTCCAGCTCTACGTCATTTGCCAGCGCGACGGCATCGACTTCAATGTGGCATACATTCCGGCAAGCTTTACGGAGAAGTTGAAAGAGCCGTTCGACCAAGCTTACATGCGCAAGTTGTTCACGCTTGGGCATGCGGCAGCACAGGGCTCGCCCTGGTCCAAGTATCCGCCGGGCTTTGACCCGACCCCAATCACCGGGCGAAAGACGAACGTTGCCGCCGCCGGTTCGCGTTGACGAAAAAGGTTTTCGTGTGATGTTTACGTCTACAAGAATGCTGCCGTGGGTTGTCGCCGCGTGCATTGCCTTGCTGGGCGCACGCGCTCAGGGTCAAAGCGCTTCTCTTGAATTCTGGCCCGAAGTTCAGATCGTCCACAAGTTCGATGATCGCACAAAGTTCATGGGCACGGTTGATACGAGCCGGGAACGCAACAGCGATCAAGCCTATTCAGGCGGAGCCGTCGTGGCGCTTGATCATAGTTTCAGCGAGATTCTATCGGCGCGCGTCGGTTACCGCCACGTGCAGGCGCTCGATGGCAGTTCGTTTGTTGAGGACCGCCTGTTGGTCGAGCAAAATATTCGGGCTTCGCTGCCAGCCGGGGTTAAGCTTGATTTTCGTACACGGGAAGACTTCCGCTGGCTAAACAGCGGCTTTTCAGTGCGATTGCGCGAGCGTGTGCAGATTTCGCGCGGGATGAATATTGGTGACTACACTTTTACCCCTTACGCTTCAGCCGAGGCTTACTTTGACACGCGCTACAACCAGATTGCGCGCTATCGTGTGATTGCCGGAACGAGCTTCCCGATCGGCAACTGGCTTGAAGTTTCGCCGTATTTTGCTCATCAAATCGATGTTGTGCCCGCCAGCACCATCGTCAAAGCGATAGGTCTGAGTGTTGCTATTTCTTATTGAGCTAGGCGGAGCGAAACGCTCGCCTAGCAGGTGTGGCCATCGCGAGTCTGGCGGTGCTTGCTGACTTCGCTAACATAGGGCAACGCTGCAAAGCGGTAGCTACTTCGCCCCGACTTTCGACTCCGTGCCGGCAAGCAGACGGCGGATGTTCTCGTGGTGCTTGGCCCACACCAGCACCACAAGCAGTGCGGCCAGCACCGCGACAGGGCGGGGTGACAACCACCAGGCCGATGCGGCGCCAGCTGCCGTGGCGAGCAGGGTGGCCGCCGAGGAATAGCGGAGGCTCACGAGAATCAGTAGCCACACGCACGCTCCGACAACGACGATCGGCCAGCTCAGGCCCAGAAACACGCCGAGCACGGTCGCCCCGCCCTTGCCGCCTTTGAAGGACAGCCACACCGGAAACATGTGTCCAAGTACCGCGCCGGCGCCCGCTGCCAACGCGGTCTCGGGTCCGAAATAACGGGCGAGCAGGACCGCGACCAATCCCTTTGCCGCGTCGAGCAGGAGTGTCGCGGCGGCCAGCCCCTTGCGGCCGGTGCGC